>JABWCH010000556.1 GCA_013359215.1 Candidatus Brocadiia bacterium
AATCTATCCATAATACTAATATCGGTTTAGTAAAATAATCTAATACCCGTTCTGGTATAAAAAATTTCATTTTTTTACAAATTTTGTGGCAGCCTTTGCTTTGAAGGTTGGATAAAAAAAATGCTTTTCCTGCTGGATGAAACAGGTGCTATTGCCATAAAAAATTTTAAGGATAATAAAATGATAAATTTTGAAGCAAAAGAGCAAAAAAATCTTGAAAAAAATATCATTCCATTTGAATGGCATTCGATAGCCTTCAAAATGCTCAAATTGAATCGTTTAAGCCTGTTTGTCGGCGAGCCTGGTTCTGGTAAGACGACATGGGCCATGATGGCAGCCTTAAAGTTTACAGGACAGGAAGGTGAAATATTGCAGGGAACACCAGATACAGAGATTAGCCATATCTGGGGATTTTTTGCACTGGCTAACGGCGAAACAAAATTTTGTGATGGACCTTTGCCTCGTGCTCTCAAAAAAGGACGTTTTCTGATAGTGGAAGAATTGAATTTGATCCCTATCGAAGCAAGATCGTCTTTTCTCACACTAAGAGGACATCGAAACATCACGAATCCTTTTACAGGGGAAGAATTGCCTATACCAGATTCTTTCAGGCTGATAGCTACAAGCAACCCTGAAAATCTCAAATGCCGTAACCAGCCACAGATTGCCCAGATGCTCCTGGACGATTTCGTAATCATGGAAGTTCCCAGAATGACAGCAAAAGAAGTGGAATTGCTGCTTTCTTTTCACTACCCTGATACATCGACAGAACTTCTTGGCAAAGTCTCCACTTTATGGCAAAAATATGAAAATGTCAATAAGATGTATTTAAGCTATCGTGCAGCGAAACATCTCATGTCGCTTCTGTTGTCAGGAATAGAGGAAAATGAAGCTATCAGAATAGCGTTGATCAATAAATACATCACAGACAGCGATGTCTTTACCACAGCCCAACTGAAATTCTCCATCAGCGATGAAGATATGCTGATTTGACGAAAGGATATGAAAATGAACAATATTCCTGCTCTAATCTCTATATCGAATAATACTTTAAATATGATTGCATCCTGGATATCAGGGCAAGCAACAGAGGTATTTCTTTCTACGCGAATCCAATCGCAAGCGACTGTCGCAGCTCAAAGTCGTACTATTTTCCTTAATCCATATATTTGCGGACTCTACGATCTTATTTTGCTATCGAGATTGTTACGACATCGAAGAATGATTGGAAACTTAGTCGACCATGAGGAAGAAAAAAAAGTGCCAGAGAATCAAATCATAGAATGGATGAAAAAAGAACAGAAAGCTTTGGATACGATGTTTCCTTTCATCCATCGTTTGCCTGGCGTTTTTCATCCAGGCATAGAATTGAATTTACCTGATATAATCTGGAAAAAATTAAGCCTCAGGAGTCTTACGAAAGAAGATTTGCTCTCCTTGAACAAAGGAAATCTGAGAGGAATCCATTTCCAGAATATTGATATTTTGAACCATGACTCTGATTTAAATCTATTGATGGATTGTATTCAAGATGGCAGCTTGCAACCAGAGTTGCTAGAAGGCTTTCCATCGATGGGAATCTACACACTCCCCTTGCGTATTAATGCAGGAGAAGCACTTCCTGATTATTGGGAAACTTTCTCTCGAAGATATTTTTTGCAAAAGACTCTACAGGATATAGTTTCATGCCACAAAAAACAATTGGAAGGTTCAGATAAAGGAATTCGTTGTAAGTTGCATAAAAGCTTTGGGATATATTTAGATTCCTCTCGTCTGCATCATGCTGCTGTTGCTCAAAAATGCGGCATATCCATGCCAGTTTTCAAAGCGAACAATAAAAACAAATTGAGGCTATACAATTCCAATGAGCATCTAGGAATTTTAGCGTTAGATATCAATTCTTTGAAAAAAGGCGGGATACAGAGTCCTTCGGTCAACATTATACTTCTTTGTTTGCTGGCAAAAATGCTTGATGAATTGAAAGCAGATTTTGTCGTTCTGGCTTTTCGAGATCAGGAATTTTTTTATGAAAGAGAAGATTCTATTTCTTTTCATTATTTTCATATGCCTTTGATTCTTAAAGATATCGATGAACCTTTCGATGGAAGGATTTGGGCAAGATTTGACTGGGCAAACAAAAAAGCTCAGTCAGATTCCCCTGGAGCATCGTGTCTTCCTATGCTCCAACTAAAAACAATTTCTGAAATCATCAAGAAAACAACAGAAAAAAAATATTATAGATTTTTCGATCTTTACTATTTTGGAGCGAAAGATGTATCAGATACTTATGGTTATAGGAATGATGATAGTATAGCAAAAATTGCTCAAGAGTCGGAAAAAATTCTTTCTCAAATGGTGGAAGAAAATCATGGAGAATGGTCTTTTACAGGTTATCTTCCTTCTCTATTAAAGGAATTAGCTGATTCACAAAAATTTAAGTATTTATCTAAATTGAATCTTTCAAAAGATATTTAGGTATATTGAAGAAATATTAAATTTTGATTATCAAGAGCTTACGAAAAATATGGAAAGGCGATTTTTATGTACTCTAAATTTATACAGTATTTATTTTTTAGTACATTTTTATTTGGTGGATTTTTTGTAATACAAGGGCAAGAAAATAATATTACTGATCTCATCCAGGCTCTCAAGGATACAAATTGGTGTGTTCAAGAGAAT
>JABWCH010000557.1 GCA_013359215.1 Candidatus Brocadiia bacterium
ACTTTACAAAAGCTATAACAGAAGCTTTTATAGTGCCAAATATGACCTTACAACAACATACTTCGAGGAATACGATGAACAAACGCAGGCATACTATGTTAAAGTATCTGGCCTTATTCTTTTTTTCTTTCTGGCCTTATTCTTTTAAAACTTGCATTATAAGGACTGTTTATGTTATTATATTCAGAAGATTTCCTTATAACATGAAAGGAACAAGCTATGACTACAAAAGAAAGACTATATCAAGAAATCGAAGATATGACAGAGGAACAAAAAGAAAACACTTTGCGTTATGTTTCCATTATCAAAAATGGTATCAAGATTGAACGCTTTTATAAAGGCCGTCCTGTGATAAAAATTGAGGAACTAGAAAAGATAGATTGCCCCTATCCAAAAGAAACAGAATGGGAAAATGAATGGGAGGATACACCTCAAAATGCAATCTAAAGAGATATACCTTTGTAAGTCAAATATAGGGAATCTTATGATATTCGCCCTTGTATTGTTTTGACCGTAAACCAAAATACCGTCACCATCGCCTTTATATCTTCTGCGATAGACCTATATAACCATAGAATCCATTTCCTTATTCGTTCTGACTATCTTGATTTCATTTATACAGGACTAAAAAAAACATCATTTGTTATAGGTGACGAATTCCAAGATTCTCCTATAAGCAATCTTGGTAAAAAAATAGGTATCCTCTAAAAATTTTGCAGCTTAAAAAATTTTAAAGAAAAGGTCAGAAACAACTATAATATATTGCAAATAAATATTTTAAGTATTTTTCAATCATTAAAAAGGCTATCCAAAAAGCGGCATAAAGCTGCAAAGTTTTAGAATCCAATAAAAATTTTGCAGCTTTAATTTTTTACATAAAAATTCTATGGAAAAATCATGAAGATAGCAATCAAAAATCTAAGTTTTGTAAGGAAAAATGGTTATTTTTAATTATTGATTTAGCATAAGGAGTATACACTTTATGAGCGAAGAAAAAATGTTTACACTAGCTGAAGCCCACAAAAGCTTTGCCCAAGGGCTTAATGGACAAGTCTGGAATTTGTTGCAAAAACCCGCCCGATCCAAAGCAGAAGATGAGGTGATGCTATATTCTGCCTATTCTTCTTGCTATCATTGGCTAAAAGCAGGCAATGGATTACATCATCAAAGGGCTGAATGGCTTATTTCACATGTTTATGCTGAACTAGGCATTGGAAGTGAAGCACTTAGACATGCAAATCGTTGTTTTGATCTCACGAATGAGTTTTCCAGCCTAATGCAAGATTTTGATTGGGCTTATGCCTATGAAGCTATGGCCAGAGCCTATGCTTTGTTAGAAAGCAAAGAGGAATTTCTTAAATACTTTCACCTTGCTGAACAATTTGGACAAGCCATCAGCAATAAGGAAGATAAAGATATTTTTACAGGCGATTTGAATAGCGGAAAATGGTATGGCTTAAGATAAACGAAAAATTTAGCTTAAGAATAAGGACAGACACAACTATAATATATTGCAACTATAATATATTCAAATGAGTATGTTAAGTATTTTTCAATCTCAAGCTCAAAAAGGCTATTCATAAAGCTGCAAAATTTCTAAAAGAAATAAAGAATAAGGTTAGATATTATTGCAATATATTGTAAATGAATATTTTAAGTATTTTTTTCACTACAAAGAAGACACAGACCTTCTGGAAAGCATAATAGATGCTGAAGATAAAGTAACCTACTATACCTACAACGCATGGCACGAAAAGACAAGCGAAACCTCGCCCCGATGGGAAGAAAGCGGAGCAGAGGACTTTACCACATATT
>JABWCH010000182.1 GCA_013359215.1 Candidatus Brocadiia bacterium
TCTATTTAGTTTTGAAAGCTCTTTTCATGAGAAAAAGGATCTATTTTTTGATCCTGGAAGAAAAACAATGTTTATGTTAATTTTTAGCATAACCTATTGTAAAATAAATATATAAAAGTTTTTAAAGGGGGTTTGGGGGAAAATTTTTACAAAAATTTTCCCCCAAATAAAAATCTCTTTGCGTAACTCCCATTATTTAATTCTTATCGCTTACTTTGGCAATGTTAAATTACTGTTGTTGATTAGCAATTACTTACGACAGTTTTTTCGATTTATCATTGACCAACAAGAAATCAGATTTAACATTGTCAAATTACCATTGTCTATTTTTGAAAGGAACGATATGCAGAACAAAACTTTTATTTTGCTCATCATGCTTTTTCTAAGTGTATGCCATGCCGCGCCTGTTGCTTTGATCGAAAGGGCAGTAGGCGAGATATATGGCGGCGGTTTCTTTGAGCTTGCCTTGTCCAGCAGGGGTTTATCTCATGATTTATATGGGACATATTCTAATGCCATGGGACTCCAAACCCTTTACAACAATCTTTCGCAGTACAGCCTGGTTATTTTTGCAACCAATGCTGGAAAAAACAGCACGATTGATAGCATAGTAAGCAACTCTGCTAATCAGCTAGCCTTACGCAACTACCTGTATAATGGCGGAAATATTTTCATGAATGTTTACAATGATGGCGGAGCAGGCGCGAATTTTTTGAATCTGCCAGGATTGTCTTTCAGTGGCGCAGACAATACAGGGAATCCTTATACTGTAGTCAACGATGACCCTATTTTCCATAATATGCATGAGGTTTTATACCAGGTACAGAGAGTCAATTCCTGGGAAGCGATTAGTGCTTTCCCTACCGCAGCTACGGATATTAAGGTACATCTAGCATCAGGAAGCTACTATACAGCAGTATCTTTTAAATGGGGTGCAGGCCGTGTATTTTTTATGGGACAACCTGTAGACAGCGACCATCCTCAGCCATGGCCAGGTCTGGAAGATATATATGGAACAACGATTGCCACGAATTTTGTAGAAAATATCTATACAGAGTTGTCTGGTGCTGTGCCTGAAGCTTCCTCTTTGGTTTTGATAGCTTTGGGACTAGGATGTATTTTTTTCAACAATAGATCATTCAAAAGAAGGTAAAACATGGAAAAAGTTCAGTTAGATAAAAATTTTTTTATTCCTATGCCTGTTACACTCATAGGTTCTATGTATAAAGGTAAGCCCAATTTTATGGCAGCAGGATGGGTAAGTCGGGTGAATGCAAACCCTCCCCAGATCGGGATTGGCATACACCAATCGCATGCAACCATAGAAGGCATTGAAGAGAACAAAACTTTTAGTATTTGCTTTCCCAACAAAGAGTTGCTGGTAAAAGCAGACTATGTTGGAATTGCATCTGCTAAAAAAACAGACAAATCCCATGTTTTTGATGTTTTTTATGGTAATATCAAAACAGCACCTATGATTCAGGAAGCCCCTTTGTGTATAGAATGCAATCTTGTACACACCTATAAAGGCCCTACCAATACCTTCTTTATTGGTGAAATACAAGGCGTTCATGCTGAAAAAAGCTTACTGCAGGATGGAAAAATTTCACCTAAAGCTATGGATTATCTATTTTTAACAATGCCTGATAATAACTATTGGTCTTTAGGAGAATCTGTAGGCAAAGCCTGGAGCATAGGAAAGCAATATAAAGCATAAAATTTAAAAATAAATAGGTAAGTGTTCAAAAGTCTTTGTATTAATTTTTAATCTTGAATTTCTCAAGACATAAAATTTCACCGCAGAGACACAGAGGACGCAGAGAAGAAAAAAAGAACTATATAATTCCTCTGCGACCTCTGCGCCTCTGCGGTTAATTATTTTTTATCAATATGTTGCAATAGGTACAAAAACTTTTGAACACATACCTAAAAATTTTTAAAGGGGGTTTGGGGGAAAATTTTTGTAAAAATTTTCCCCCCAAATAAAAATTTTATTGTGAGTTTTTTGATGATTTTTTCTATTCCAGAGCTTTTCCCTAAAATCGTTTTTGCCTTGCTTTGCTTGGAAGTGGTTTTTTCGTCTCTCTTTTTTGGGGCAGTGCATAGTTGGGCATGGAGTAGTTTGACAATACTCAGTTGTCTGATGATGCTTTTGTATTGGTATGATAAAACTGCTTTCCGCAAAGATTCTCATATTCCCAAGGCAATGCAATGGGCCTTATTGGCCTTCCTTGCAAGTCTCCTTCTTTCCTGGTGGAATCCTGTTTCCTTTATCCTTTCCCCAAGGGATGCAAGTTGGGTAAAAAAAGAGAATATCCCTCTTGTTTTTCCTGGATGTTTGAGTCCATACCACGCCAGGCTTGCTATATACCAATGGATCATTCCTATAGTAGCCTTTTTGTCTATGCCATATATCCTCTCTTCTCGAAAAAACATCTATTTACTATTTATTATAATTATTATAATTGCTACTCTACAAGGAATTTATGGCACTATGCAATACTTTTTCACAGAAGACCCTATTCCATTTTTTGTGCGTCATGACAGAGAAGGAAAAGTAACAGGTACATATATTTGCAGAAACACATATTCCTGTTTTCTAGCTATGGCAGCACCTTTGATTTTAGGCTATATCCTGGATTTATTAAGACAATTCCATCTAGGAGAAAAAAAGTATAAAATCCTTAGTTTATTTCTGCTTACGTCAAGCTTTCTTTTTGTAATATCAGGAAATTTTTTAAGCCTGTCTCGTGGAGGAATTCTATGCCTCATAGCAGGCATAGCACTCTGGATGATTTTGATGGCTTCTCGAAAAAAAACTTTTTTTTATTGCAATGGCTGCTTTTTGGTGATTATAATAAGCTCGCTAACAGGAATTTGTTGGTATTTTTTTGGATATAAGATTTTACAAAAGTTTGATGACTCTGCAATTCTTTCTCTGGCAGGACGATGGGAAATATGGAAAGCATCGTATCAAATATGGCAAAACCATTTTTTCTTTGGCGTTGGAGGAGGAAATTTTTTTGCAGCATGGGAAATCCACAAGCCGCTTTCGCAAGGAAGTCTTTCGTTATGGTATGCTCATAACGATTATTTGCAATTTTTAGTAGAATATGGTATATTTGGTTTTTTGAGCTTATTTTATTTTATAATTACTTGGGTATTTTTAGTTTTTAGGCAAAAGAAGTCTTCTTTTTTATATATACCAGATTTATTCTATAGCATTCTGGTATCTCTTTGTGTGATTTTTCTTCATGGCACAATGGACTTTAGTTTGAATATTCCAGGACATCGATTGCTTTGTGCTATTCTCATGGGTACGTTGCTATCTATGACTTCCTGTAGTCAACAAAGCAAAAAAAAATAAGACTGGACTATCTATAAAGAAAGGGCAGGAAATATGCAATTCAAAATCATGATTTTATTATCTCTGATTTTAAGCTCCATGCTATTGGGACAAACATTTGAAGCACCTACAGAAGTCTTTAGACAACAAATCACTTTGGATCAACAGCAAAGCCAGACTTTTGCTATCGTAGCACCAATGACGATTGAAGCAAACAACGACCAAAATGTTTTAAAGATTGCCATGACTTTCACAGGAACAACCATCCCCGATTTATACCAAAAACTAGAAGGAAAAATTCTTGTGCAATCCGATTCGCAAGGGACTCCTTCCAAAGAGATTCCCTTTAATGTACCCATAACAATCACAGAAGCTTGTAGCATTGAGACAGAAGTGGGAACTTTTTTGATTCAGGCCAATAGCGTGATCGTTTTGAACATTATCAAACGAGAAGACAATAGTATCACAATAGAATTGGAAATAAAACAAGGGAATATGTCCTTTATTTTTGGAAAAGAGAGCCTTTTAATTGTAGAACAAAATAAGGATGCCTGGATCTTGACCTTACAAGCAGACAAAAATTTTTCCTGGGGCAATCTCCAAAGACCTACTGACTACACTTATGATATTAGGGAAGTTATATCT
The DNA here is from genome assembly GCA_013359215.1 of Candidatus Brocadiia bacterium. Classification (GTDB taxonomy): domain Bacteria; phylum Planctomycetota; class Uabimicrobiia; order Uabimicrobiales; family JABWCH01; genus JABWCH01. The sequence goes on from JABWCH010000182.1 coordinate 3,992, forward strand.
CCAGGATCTTCTGTCCCCAATAAATAGGCGATAAGAATTACTTTGACTATCTTAAGGAAAAAAAATGAAAAGTTCTAGTGTTGTCTTGTTATTGATGGTTCTATTCGTAATATCCGTAAATCTCTATGCTCAAGAAGCAAAGAAAGATTCTCCATCTTCTGAAAATCAGGCATCTTCCAAAGAAGAGCAGGCTGTAACAGAAAAGCCAAACCAAGAGATCGTTTCAGACAATGTTGTGAAAAATGAAATCGAAGCCTTTGAGCAAGACAGGGGGTTGGCTCTTTTTCCAGAAAGTAAAAACTTCTGGATACGCAATAGTCTAAAGAATAGTATTGCTTATGAAAGCAATATATTTTTATCAGACCAGGATCGACAAGATGACGGCATCTATACCATAGATTTCAGCTCGAATCTTGTTTATAAAACAGGGCATTTTTTGTTGGATTTTAGTGCAGGGATAAACTACCAAGACTATTTTGAAGAAAATAGTCTTGACACCATATTGCCATGGGAAAAGCTTAGGATGAAATACGAAGATAAGGGCTGGTATATGGTTTTGGAGGAAAAAATATCTCGCTATAATGTTGTAAGAAACAACCAGCTCAATGGACGATTCGACTGGAATCAGTATTGGGGAAATTTTATTTTTGGACTAGACAGCGAGCGATGGTTTTTAGAAATATCTACTTCCGAAAACTATGTAGACTACAGAAAACTTTTGGGCGACTACCAGGTTTATGGACAAACATATACTGCTGGATATAAGATCGATAGGAAACTGGATTTGACAGCAGAATATGGGTGGAATATAATAGACTATAGGGAAGCATTCTATTTGCCCGATAAGCTGAGAAAACAAAGAGATACATGGGAACACATCTTTATTGTTGGTGCTAAGCTCAAACTATTGCGCAATCTATTGGGCAGCGCTAAAGCAGGTTTTTCGTCTCGCCACGGCAAACTGTATCCTTATTTCTATCTTAACTTAAATTGGGAACTTAGCCCTCGCTTGACTACAAAATGGGAAGGTATTATTTCTACAATTCCTTCTTTTTTTGATGACTTCCAATTGGGATACCATGCTAAAATAGGAATCCAATACCTTTTAACAAGACAATTGATGGCGAATCTTTCAGCAAGCGTTGAGTACACGACATCGGACCGCATAGACAATAGTATCCGATATATGGCAAACGCAGCACTTACCTATAGGATTTTTAAAGGTTTTGATGTTGTAGCTTCCTATCAGGGTGATTTTTTCAGAACAGACAATCCCTCTGGCAACTATATTGATCATAAATTGATGGCAACTTTAAACATTGTATTTTAATTTTTTTGAGAAGATATGAGAAAAATCCCAAAATTTTTTATATATGGTATGTGCATATTGTTTTGGCTACTGCAATCAGGTTGCAGTAGCCCTGTTACACCCAAAGCAGAAGTTCCGCTCCAGGAAAAGACAGAAATGGCAGAGAGTCCTATAAAAGAGGAAAGGCTACAAACCGAAGAAATCAGCCACTTTACCATACCAAAGGTTTTAGAACAAAAGACAACGGTTACCCAAGGCATATCCCAAGCCAAAAAGATATTGTCTCCTAAGCTTGCTCCTGGGGACACTATCAGAATCGATGTTGTTGATGAAAAAGAGTTTAGCGGTTCTTTTGTAATCTCGCATCATGGTACTATCATCCATCCTATTATAAAAGAAGTCTTAGGGCAGGGGAAGACCGTAGAAGAATTCACCAAAGAACTAAAAGAAAAGTTTTCAGCTTACCTGGTCGATCCTGTTGTCAATATTGCGGTAACCTGGGTAGACCGCAAAGTGTATGTTTCTGGCGGACAGAAAAAGCTAGAGGTGATCAACCTTACTCCAAACCAGGCTATTACCGCAACGCAATTGCTTATGAATTCAGGGCTTCCAGAAGATGCTGATCTTGCGGAAATTTATATCACTCGAAACTTGCCAGGCCAAAGAGAGCAAAAAATCGTTATTCCCATGCAAGAAATCATAGAGACTCAAAATTGGGATAAAGACGTGGTCATAGAATCAGGCGATTTTATTGTTATTCCTAAAAGCAGTAAGGTTTATATACATGGCAAGGTAGTTAAGCCTGGGGTCTTTTCTATTAGCAAAAAAGAGCCTTTGTCTTTATGGAATTTAATCTTATTAGCACAAGGCCCCATGAATGAAGCTGATCTGGAACATATCAAAATTTTGCGACAAAACAATACCAAAATGGATGTCAGGATAGTGGGTGTTTCTGTTCATGGTGCTATGCCATTAGAGGCTAATGATATTGTGCTAGTTCCTTCTGCAATAGAAAGCGTGGTAACCATCTATGGCGAGGTAAAAAAGCCAGGGACTATCCCCGTCAGTAAAAATACCCGCCTATCGACAGTTTTGGCTCTTGCTGGTGGTTTAACCGAGTATGCTTCCAACTGGATAGAAATCCTGCGGTATACTCCTGATGGCAAAACAGAAAAATTTTCTGTCCATTTTAAAAAAATCCTTGCAGGAGAAAAAGACCAGGATATTGAACTTAAGCCTGGGGATGTGATTCATATTGCAGCCAGCATATTCTGATCAAACAATCATGAAAGATGAGCAAAAAACTTTCTATATTTTACATAAATTAGCCTTTTTTCTATTTTTTATTGCTTCTGGCATTATTTCTTACGATCTTTGGAAAGAAAACTATGCACAAGGGAATAAGCCATACCAGAAGCACTGGCAATATCCTGTGCGTTGGTCGAGTATGCCTGATAAAGGCTGCATTCAGGAGTACATCCACCAATACAAAAAGATATTAGAAATCAATCCAGAAAACCCTATTCATTGGCAAGAGATGGCACATTGGTGCTTGCTTTTTTTAGAAAGATCCCAAGAAGATTCTGCTTTTTGGCTAGCGTACACAGAAGAAATTTTAACGGCTGCCTTAAAAAAAATGCCTGCCCATGGGAGATCCTATTTTCTTTTGGGCAAAGTCTACGCCAGGCAAGCCCAATGGAAAGAAGCAGATAAAGCCATGATAACAGCCCAGGTGCTATCTCTCAACAAAAAAGAACTGGCCTATGATATAGCAGAATATTGGAGAAATCGATACGTTAAAACCTTGGATTCTTTTTATATACCATTGTTGGCAGATCGATTGTTGTTCTTGAACCAGCTTGCTTTTTTCCGCTATCAAGAAAAAACCTTGAGTTTATGGCAAGCATTGTTTCCTGGTGTATCTGCCTGGGGCAAGATCATACCAGAAACAGACTACTACGCATGGGAAACAGCCCACTTTTTCTGGAAAAAAAAAGATTTTGTTTCTGCAAAGCAATACTTAAGCTATATTCAGGGTGATAATTATGCAAGCGATAAAAACTTTCTGGAAGCCAAGATCGCTTTACAGGAAAAAAAGCTGGAAAACGCTTTGGATCTTTTCCAAAAAGCCTTAGATAGCAGCAAAAAAGAAAAAAAAGAAAGCCTGGCATTGCAATCAGCACAAATGCTTTTTGAAAATGGCTTTATTCAGCAAAGCATGCTTTTTCTTAAAAAGACAACAGAAAATTCCATATTGCATCGTTTGTCCATACTCAATAGCTTAGTCAGCAATAAACAGTATAGTCAGGCATTGCCTATGCTGGAAGAAATCGAAAAAGAATGCAAACAGCCCTATCCTCATTTGCTGGATTTTCTTCTTTCCCAATGCTATTGGTCAGCAAAAGAAATCATCAAATCCGTAACGCATGCAGAAAATGCTTTTCTTAAAGACTATTCCCAGGAAAAATATGCTAACCATTTCTTTGAAATTCTCTTTGCTGTCAATATGGAAGAAAAAGTCTCCTATTATTTAGAAAAATATGGCACTCGCCTTTCCAGACCATCTTTTTTTTATTACAAGCTTGCCTGCCAGTATGAGACAAAAAAAAAGATACATTCTGCCTGGTATTGGATTCAAAAGGCGTATCAGTCAGAGCCAGATAAATTGGAAATTCAGGATAAACTAAAAAAAATAAAGGCTCTTAAAAACCAATAAGCGATCAGAATTCAATCTTGGACAAGCCAAAACCAAAAAGTTATGAATCACGAATGAGACGAATATACAAATGACACGAATGAAATTTTTATAAAAACTATTCGTACCATTCGACCATTCGTCTTATTTGTGATAAAAATCTTTGCTTTTTCGGCAAAAATCTAACTTCTTAGTTTCTATAAATTTATTGATGTAATCACTTTAAAAAATATAAAATATAAAATTTAGGTAATCTCATAAAATCTATGAATTCTCATAAAAATTTTAGCGAATTTCATGACCGAGTGGAAGAACAATGGCTATTGATCTTGAAATTATGGCCATTAATTTTAGCAGTCACCTTACTCTTTACAGTGGGAGGATATTTCTATGCTTCCACTTTGCCCAAGGTTTACAGGTCAACAGCATTGGTCGTAGTCAGCCCTCCACAGTCCAAAAGAATTGGGGAAATCCAGATCGACCGTGATATGGATTTTCTTGGCAGAATGTACTTTATACAAACACAAGCTGTTGTTTTAAAAAGCTCTGCCAATGCAAAAAAAGCGATAGAAAGAATAACAGACTCTCTTTGCAAAAGCGTTTTTGGAATTAGCAAAGAGAAGCTGAGCGAAGGAGCTTTGCTTCAGGCTTTAGAGGTTCAGCTAAGAAAGAATAGCGATATACTCGAAGTGAGCTGTATGGGGAACTCTCCAGAATGTGCAGAAATCGTGAATCTCGTTTTGCAAGTTTTTATTGAACAAAACGAAGAGCAGTTCAAAAGCCAGGGCGTTCTCAAAGAATGGCTGCAAAAAGAACTGCCAGAAATCGAAAAAAAAATTTTAAAAATCTACGAAACCATGCTCAAATTTGAAGAGCAAAACGTAGATATACTTTTATACAGCAAAGCCTCGAACACTCCCAATGCACTTTATACAGACATGGCAGAGCTATCGCGGCAAGAATTGCAAAAAGTCAAAATGAGTCTTTTGAACTTAGAGCCCCGCTATAAAAAATGCCAGGAAGCCCGCAAAAACAACAACCTGGAATTTATCATGGGCCTGGATTTTTTTGAAGAGAATGGGATCTTGCAAAAGCTCCGCCAGCAAAAACTAGACCTGGAAGGACAAATAAACGAATACAATCTCAAATACACATCAAAACATCCCAAAATCATTCTCATAACAACCAACATCGAACAAATCGATAAAAAAATTAAAGAAGAAGTGGAGCTTTTTCTAACAAGGCAAGAAGAAGCTTACAAAGAATTGATACAAAAAAAAGAAAGTTTAGAAAAAATTGTCCAGGAACAATTGGCAGAAAGCCTAAAGCTCAAGCAAAAATATTCAGAATATGAACGGCATCGCAGAGAATACGAAAGTGCGCAAAAGACCTATAATACTCTATTGGAAAAGATGAAAGAGCTAGATATTACAGAAAGCTACCGCTTAGGAAACATCAAGTTGATTGAGCCAGCCAAGCCTTCTTTTGAACCTTTCAAGCCCAATAAAAACCGTATTTATCTGGTGAGCCTTTTGCTAGGCTTTATCATAGGATTGAGCCTGGCATATCTGTTTGTATACTTAGATGAAAAGGTGAAAAATATTGGCGAACTACAGCAAATTGTACCCTTCCCCTTGATGGGATGTGTTCCCAAGATTTCTTCCTTTGAATTTTCTAATGGATATGTTGCTGTAAAACAAAAGGACAATTCTATTATTGCTGAAGCATTCCGTACCATCAGCACATCTTTATTCCTGCAAAACAAAGAAAAAGATACCCAAAGATTTGTGATTAGCAGTGCTATGCCTGGAGATGGAAAGACAACCATTGTGTGCAATTTGGGCATGACATTCGCCAAATCAGGCCATAAAGTATTATTAATTGATGGCGATTTGCATAAACCCAAAATTAATGATAAACTTGCCTTGAAGGCTGAGTCAGGACTTTCAGAATTGCTTCAGAATAAAGTTTCTATACAGGATATTATTTATCCTGTGATTGATAATCTTTGGTGTATTCCAGCAGGAAAAATTCCTAAAGACCCTTACCAGCTATGGATGAACCGTCCTCTGGATGCTATTTTAGACCAACTAGGCAATGAATACCAATATATTTTTATAGATTCGCCTCCTCTGGGAATCACTTCGGAAACATTGCTCTTTACAAAATCCATCAAAAATTTAATTTTGGTGATTGGCGGTCATCATTCTTATAAAAAAATGCTCAAAGAAATTGTAAATCGTCTGCAAAACCTGGAAATCACAACCCAAGGTATTATCTTCAACGATGTACAAGGCAAATATTTTCTCAACAAAAAATATTCGTACTATAAATATTAATAGGAGTTACGCAGGTATTCTTAACATATTGAAATACAATATATATCTATCTTGCGAGTGATTAAAATCTTGACTCTATTTAGTTTTGCAAGC
>JABWCH010000183.1 GCA_013359215.1 Candidatus Brocadiia bacterium
TTTGCGAATGGACGAATAGCACGAATAGATCATCTTATTCGTGTTATATGTGTTATTCGTGTCATTCGTGATTTTAAAATTAGGAGCTAAGTCAATAAGCGTTAAAGGAACAATCATGAACCATGCTGAAATCCGATTCTATGGGATATTGAATGACTTTTTGCCTTCTTCCCAAAGAGGCAAAAGCATGGAATTTTCTTTTCTTGACCGAAGCTCGATAAAGGATACAATCGAATCTTTTGGAATACCACATCCTGAGATTGAATTTCTCTTGGTCAATGGTATGCCTCAGCCATTTTCTTATACTATAAACGACCAAGACAAAATCAGCGTTTATCCCCATTTTTTTCAACTGGAAATCAGCCCAGAATGGAGAGTTTCGCCACCTTTTCCTCAAGATATACGCTTTGTTTTAGATGTGCATCTAGGCAAGCTGGCATCCTACCTTCGGATGCTAGGGATGGACACGCTATATGAAAACAACTATGATGATCCTACTCTGGCGCAGATTTCTTCCACAGAGGATAGAATCCTTCTTACGAGAGACATTGGCCTTTTGAAACGAAGCCAGGTAGTTTATGGATATTTTGTAAGGGCAACAGACCCTCTAATCCAGATAAAAGAAGTCTGTTTGAGGTTTTCTTTCATAGACAAAATCAAGCCCTTGACAAGATGCATGGAATGCAATGGTATTTTAGCGGTTGTAGCAAAAGAGGAAATATGGGATCAAATCCCTGAAAAGGTAAGACAAAACTATACAACTTTTTATTTATGTTCCTCTTGTAAAAATGTTTATTGGCCAGGAACGCATTGCGAAAAAATGGAGCAGGTTATTCAAGAAATTACTAAAACAAAGGAGCTATTTTAATGCAAGACGATCTAAAATTCTATCAACTTTCTGGTAAAATCAATGTTATGGGGCCAGCTTTAGGAATTCTGTTTGGAACATTGGCTGCTTTGCCTTTGTCTTTTGTTTATGCGTATGCTGTCCGCTATATACCATTCATTTATCTTAATTTCCTGATTTCCCTTGGCTATGCTTTTGCCACTTGTGTTGCTTATACAATTGGGGAAAAAATGGGCCACAACAGAAGCCGCTTTTTTTCCTTTCTTGGCACTTTAGTCATGACAACAATTGCCCTTTATCTGGCATGGTCAGCTTTCTTTTTTGTGCTTTTTCAGCACAAAATTTCCTATTTCCAACTGGTAACCGACCCAAAAACTGTCTGGCTTTTGATTGAGAAAATCATAGAAACAGGCTGGTTTACCCTTGGCTCTACAAAAGAAACAGTCAGCGGAACATTCTACATGGTTTTACTCATTATAGAAGCCCTGGGCTACCTTTGGTTCTTTGTTGCTACATGCGTTTTAGACAAAGCAAGTGTATATTGCGAAGAATGCTCGAAATGGGTTGATGCTGTTGGAATGCCCTCTTTAATAAGCTGCAAACTCGAAAATGCCATGACACAAACTGCCACCATGGGAACTATACCCTGGATAGACCAACTTGAACTCACCAAAGACTTTCCCTTTATTGTTTTTAGCATGACACATTGCAGCCAGTGCAACCGCCTGAGTACACTAACGGCAACAAAAGTAGAGATGATTACAAAGCAAAAAGGCAAAGAAACAGAATCAGAAAAAAAAGAAACAAAGCTTTTCCAAAATTTGCTTGTCAACAATAAAACAAGAGAGAGTATATTGAATAAATTGCAAGAGTTAGAACAAATAGAAATTGAAAAAGAAAAAGCAATGCTGGAAAATTTTGAAAATAGACAAAAACCAGAATCCGATCAGGCGTAGTTATATCCTGGGGATTTATAATCGGATAAATCCCCAGGCTTTATTACTCAGCCTTTTACACAAGCATCAAGATTTTATTTTGAATGCTTATGGATTTAGCACCTAATCTGGATACATCAGAAAAGTATTTTATCACGAATTTTGCAAATGGACGAATAACACGAATAGATCATCTTATTCGTGTCATTCGTGATTTTAAAATTAGGAGCTAAGTCAATAAGCGTTTTATTTTGAAATACCTGGCTTTGAAAAAAGGGAATTTATGCGCAAAAAATGCGAAGCAGTTTTGGTGAGAAAAAGAGGAGGGAAGCTTTTGGAAATCAAGCTGATTTGCCATGGAAAACAAGCAAGTACCTCTTTTGCTACAGACAATGTTACTTCTGGTTCTATGGAAACAAAGCCACTAGAAAAATACCATGATTTGGTAGAATGGCTGGAAAAAGAAGGGAAACTCCAGGAAATAGAGAAGATGATGTTAGAAATCTTTGGCTAAAAACAAACTTGACAAAGCAATAGGAATGAGTGTATTATAAAGCAAGCAGTCTATGTGGGCATGATCGGCATTCATTTTTTCTATAATTTTTTATCCTGCAATGGTTTAATATACCATCCGTAATGCTGTCAACTTAAGGATTTATTTTTTTTCTGGCTGCTTAGAGTGTAAGCCTCCATAAACAACCAATAGCTTTTATAGGATAAGGTGTGTCATTCTATATTCAAAATACATTTCCATTCCTTTTGCTCTTATTCTTGCCTTTTGTGTTTTACCTGGCAAAGCATAGTCTTTCTGGCCTTGCTGCCTGGAGAACCCGCCTATCCTTGGGAATAAGGGTTGCTTTGTGTTTGCTTCTGATTTTCGCGCTTGCGGGAATTCAGATAGTGCTGAAAAGCAATCTTTTGCATCTGATGTTTGTTTTGGATGTTTCTCAAAGCATACCAGGCGATGTGCAAGATAAAGCCAGAGCTTTCATTCAGGAAAAACTGAAACAAATGGATGTAAGCGATGACAGAGCAGGACTTTTGGTTTTTGGCAAAGACTTTAGCTTTGAATTTGTAGAGCAAAAGGCCAACTTTGCATTCTATTCTATCCAGTCAGAAACAGACACAAGCCAAACAGACATTGCTGGTGCTTTAAAACTTGCTATGGCACGCTTCCCTGAATCAGGCCAAAGACGCATTGTTTTGATGAGCGATGGAAATCAAACCTTGGGAGATGCTTTGAAAGAGGCTCAGCAAGCATTATCTATGCAAATACCTGTTGATGTAATCCCTCTTGTGAGCTTTTCCGAAAAAGAAATTGTTTTGGAAAAGTTTGTTGCTCCTCCTGAAGTGAATGAGGGACAATCTTATGAAGTCACCTGCGTTATAAATAGCTCTCAAAAAGCAAATACCAATCTCCGCCTTTTCTTGCAAGACCAGCTCATCAGGGAAAGAACAATCGCTTTACAAAAAGGCAAAAATAGCATTACAATCAGCATCCCTGCCTTTCTGGTAAAAACAGGCTTTCAAAAATTGCAAGTTGTTTTGGAAAGCAAGGATGACAGCCTGACAGCGAACAATGTAGGAGAGGCTTTTACTTATGTGGAAGGCATACCTAAAATTCTATATCTGGAAGGCGATCTGGAGCATAAGACTTCTCTGTTAAAGGCATTGACACAACTAGAGCTTTCCAGCAAGCAAAGAATTGAAGTCAGAGTGGGAGGGGTTGAAGAATTTCCCCGCGATATCATCAGCCTCCAGAATTATGATGCTCTTATCATTTCTAACATATCCAAAGATTGCTTTAGCCTTCAGCAAATGAATATGATAGAGAGTGCGGTTAAAGAAGCAGGTATGGGTTTGATTATGATTGGCGGGGATCAAAGCTTTGGGGCTGGTGGATACGCGAAAACCCCTATAGAAAGAGCCTTGCCTGTAGATATGGACATTACGCATAAAAAAATTATCCCCAATGGAGCTTTGGTGCTTGTACTACATACTTGCGAATTTGCAGAAGGAAATACCTGGGCAAAAAGAATTTCCCAAAAAGCCATTGACATGCTTTCTCCTTACGACCTTGCAGGTATTTTATATTTTGACTGGCAAACCAAAGAAACATGGCTTTTCCCTTTAATGGAAGTAAGCATTACGAATAAATCCAGGATGTTTAGCTTAATTCAGGGTGCTCAGCCAGGTGATATGCCTGATTTCCAGTCTACTTTACAGGCTGCCTATCAGGGACTACAAAATGCCAAGGCAGGCAAAAAGCATATTGTCGTGATTACCGATGGCGATCCTACTGCCCCCACTGTAGGATTAGTGCAAAACATAAAAGATAGCAAAATCAGCATCTCAGGAATTGTCATACAGCCTCATGGCGATGAAGATATTGGCCGAATGAAATATATATGTGGAACAACAGGCGGAAATTACTATCGTGTCGATAACCCAGAAGCACTCCCTGCTATTTTCACAAGAGAAGCCTTGAACGTCAAAAGGAATCTGATTTTTGAATCAGAAAAAGGCTTTTATCCTGTTTTCGCCTATCATGGGGATTTCCTAAAGGGCATTGGACAAAAAGGTTTCCCTAAGCTATTTGGTTATGTTGTAACTACGCCTAAGCCGCTTGCTCATGTTCCCTTGTATTTCGAGCAAGAAGACCAGAAAGATCCCTTGCTGGCATATATGCAATATGGCCTTGGTAGAAGCGTTGCCTTTACTTCTGACGCTAAGAATAAATGGGCTTTGGATTGGGTTCAGTGGGAAGAATTCCAAAAATTCTGGGTACAAACAGTACAGTGGGTATTGAGAAAAGTAGAAAGAAGCTCTTTTCATGTATCTTCTTCTGTATCTGAAGGTAAAGGGAAAATCGCCATAGAAGCTGTTTCTCAGGAAGGCAAGTCACTTTCTTCTCTGATGATCAAAGGGATTGTCGTTTCGCCTGATGGCCTAAGCCTTCCCTTTGAAATACAGCAAACAGGCTTGGGCAGATACGAAGGCTCTTTTCCAGCAGAGCAAGTGGGTACGTATCTTGTTCACGCTTCCTATATGGAGAATGGAAAGCCAATACATCTTAGTACAGGGCTTTCTGTTGCCTATTCTTCTGAATATTTGAATGTACAGCCTAATTTTGCCTTACTAAGCCAGATCGCAAAGCTATCCAAAGGGCGAATGCTTTCTATGGAGGGAAGCGAAGAAAAAAACAAGCTTTTCTTGCATGGAGAAAAGGCCACAGGAAACCCTTTAGAGCTTTGGCCCTACCTGATCGTTGCTTTTTTGATTCTTTTTACTTTGGACGTTTTTTTCCGTAGAGTGCTTCTGGACTATAGAAAAATCGCAAGTGTTTTTTCTTCCTGGTTCAAAGCATCTTCTCAGAAGCAAATCAATGGCACAGTAGCTCAGTTGGCCCAAAAATCGTTGGTTGTAAGAGAGGAAAGACGCAAGAAAAAAGAAGCACTGGATCTGAAAAAATTGGAAGAAATAGGAAAATCTTCTTCCTTGTTCGAGGAAATCAAGAAAAAGGAAGAGAATACCAAGCAAACTCCCACCATAGAAATTGCAGATAAATCATTATCGAGAGGCCAGGAAAATACAAAATCTAGTATAGACCATCTTGTAAAAGTCATGAAAAAACAGAAGCCTGAGTAAAAAAATGAAAATAGAAAACAAAAGCAATATAGAAGAAATCCTGATGGAGCTTTTTTTTAAATTCCGAGATGCCTATATCAAGAGGGAATATCTTAGCATTGAAGAAAGAGAAAAAGACAGAAAGAAGCTAAACGAGCTTTACCAAAGCTTTGAAACCATGCATCAAAAGATTCTGGATTCTAAGTGCTATCTGGAACTAGGAAAAATACAGCAAGAACAGACGAATCGCTTTTTAGCAGATGACATTCATCCCCAACAAAGAGTCGAAATGCTTGCTTATATATTAAGATCGCTTATGCATCCTGTTTTGTTCATCCATGGAAAAACTACTCTTTTCTCTTCTGCCTTAGAAGAAAAGAAAAACCAGGCAGGGAGCATAGAAATCCTTCCTTCTGAAGAAGGAAACAACCAAAATATACAACAACCAGAAGAATGCCATCCTGTAAGCTTTGGCGCGGAAGATATGGCAAAGCTTACACAAGGAATTAAAAATTTAATACAACAATACAAAGCATTTCCCAAATGGCAAAAGAAAATGGATCTGCATCAAGCTGAATTGCTTTCCCAAATGGTAGCCAATGGCGAATTGGAAATTGTTTTCCCTACCAAGAAAAAAGAACTTAGTGGTGTCAGTACTTCAATCATTCTTAAGGAAACAGTGTGTCAGACATAATTCAAGAAGCACTGCAGGAAATTTTCGTGGCTCTTACCACTCGGTGGAGAAAAGAAAATGGTGTTTTGGCAATTGGTGTTTCTCGCAAACAATTGCTCAAAGCAGGAAGCATTGAACCTGCTGTATTGGAAGATCTTCTGAAAAAATTGAAAGAAAATATATCAAGCCTTGGCCTTGAATTACTAGAGTATCTTTATGAAGGCGAATCATGGTATGCTATTCGCTCCAGTTATGTTGCTCCTGCTGATCTCAAAAGCGAAGAAGAGGCTGTTTTAGCTATCATCATCGCCCATATAGAAAGCATTAAAGAAAGCAAGAAAGAAGCTCCGCTTGCCAATATCAAGAAAAAATTGGTAGGCGGCAAGTACTTTAGCGAATACCAGTTTGACCGTATTTTAAGAAATCTGGAACAATCAGGCTATATTGAACGCAAAAAAAACAATTTAGCCTACAGCCCCCGCACCTTGATCGAACTGCCAGAAGATGCCCGAAAGCATATATGCGAAGAGTCATCAAGACTGATATTCTGAGGTGACGAAATCAATCTAGCATATTTCCATAGCAATCAAAAAGTTGAGGTAAAGCGATATGGCTAAGATTAATTCATGTCCTGATTATCCTTTGGTTTGTGCCAGCCAGAAAGGCGACAAGGAAGCCTTTGAACAATTGGTGTTAAAATACCAAAACCGTATTTTCAACATGCTGCTCCGCATGATAGGCGATTATGAAATTGCTTTAGATTTGAGCCAGGAAACTTTTACTCATGCTTACCAGGGATTAAAAAAATTCAAAAAAGAATCCGCGTTCTTTACCTGGCTTTTTCGCATTGCTTTAAATATAGCCACAAGCAAAAAAAGGCAGCTCGCAAGGCATTCCCAAAAAGTCTTTCTATCTCAGGAATCTGATTCTTCTTTGAACTCGATTGAAGATGCAACCAGAGAAATATCTCCTGAAAACCATCTCCTCCAGGAGGAAATGCAGTCAGAAATACAAAAAGCTATATCTTCTTTACCATCAGAATTCCGAGAAGCTTTAATACTCAGAGATATGGAAGATCTAAGCTATGAGGAAATCCAGGAAATACTATGCTGCCCGTTGGGAACAGTTCGTTCCAGAATACACCGTGCAAGACTTATGCTTAAAGAAAAGCTAAGCGGGATGACGGAAAATTTTTAGAAAGGATATCATTATGAGAGCAATTTTAATGCTATTATTACTATGCTGTGCTGTACAGGCAGCTTCATACAAGGTTTCTGTATACCAACCTTCCAGTGCAACCTACCAGTTTTCAGAAACCTATAGAACTCAGCTGTTGTCCAGCAGCAATTTTGGGACTTCAGGGGTTGTAAATGACGTTACATTTACTTCTGTGGAGAGAGTTACAAGCATCACAGCAGAAATGCTAAACAACACGGATATTTTTGTCCTTAGTTTTGTATGGGGAAGTGGATGGAGCATGACAAGCAGCGAAGCACTTCTTGTTAAAAATTTTGTAGAACAAAGAGGCGGCAGCCTGATTTTAGGAAGCGATTGTAATAATACTTATGCTAATCTGCTTGCTCAGTACTATAATGTAGAATTTTATAATGGTTGGGCAAGCACTGGAAGCACTTTTAGTATGACCAACCGTAGCGTTGCCCCAGAAATAACCAATGGCCCATTCGGAACAGTTAACAGCATTTCATGGAGTTCCAATGCTACTTCCAGAATCATCAATGCTGGAAGTTCCACAATTATCGATAGCTTCGGCATGATCTCGGTTCTTGCACCCACATCTACAAGTGGTTCCATTATATTCTATTCAGACGGAGAGCTGTCTTTAGGTTCTCAGCCTGGTACAGGAGACTATGAAAAACTTAAACTGAACCTCTTTGCATATAGTGCTCATAGTGTCAGAACCAATGCTATGCCTGCTGTCCCTGAGCCATCAACCTTCCTTCTCTTCTCCTTTTTTCTTTGTGCTATAGGAATTTCCAGATTTATAAAACTAGCTTTTTAATTTGACAATGTTAAATCTGATTTCTTGTATTTCAAGGCTTACCGTGAATTTTAGGTATTTATTTTAGGAAAAATTTAACCACGAAGGACACGAAGAACACGAAGAGTACAAAGGCTATATTTTGAATTTTTTCTTCGTGCCCTTCGTGTTCTTCGTGGTTAATGATAAATCGAAAAACTGTCGTAAAGGATTTTTCGGATAGGCTCTAAAGATTCCATTGATTTTTATGGCAAAAGTTTTTGTTCTAAAAAGCTTACATAGCAGCCATTCCCAATAATAATATGATCCAAGACTTCTATTCCTATCAGCTTTCCTACATCAACAAGTCTTCTGGTTATATGGATGTCTTCCTGGCTTGGGGTTGGGTTTCCGCTAGGATGATTGTGTACTAACAGGATGCTTTCGGCAGACTCCTTGATGGCAGGCGCAAAAACCTCTCTGGGATGAACAATGGAGAGGTTTAAGCTTCCAATAGAGACTAGCTCTTCTCTTATGATCCTATGCTTACAATCCAATAGCACGGAAAAAAACTTTTCTTTTTTCTGATCTCTAAGCTTTTCATGGTAATAAGAAAAAACCTGCTGGCTACCATTGAGTATTTCGCCTGGTCTTAAAATAATTTGCTGGAATCGTCTGGCAATTTCCAGGCAGGCTTTAATTTCAATCGCCTTTACTGTCCCAATTCCTTTAATATTTTTGATTTCTGCTAGTGTTTGTACGGACAGTTTTCTTAAGTCACCAAATTGCTTGAGGAGAAGGTTGGCAAGCGTCAAAGCACTTCTCCCTTTTGTCCCATTGCCTATAAGAATAGCGAGAAGCTCGCTATCAGACAGACTTTCCATTCCGTATTGTATTGCCTTTTCTCTTGGTCTTTCCATATCAGGAAGCTCTTTAATAAGGAGATCTTGCATAGTTCTATTCCTTAAAATCAGATATTACTAAAAGTATCCTAATGACTGATACTATCATTTTAACTATGCACTGGACAAAATAAGGGACTACGAAAAAAATATTTCATTAAAATTATGAAGGAACAACATGAGTGATTTGCATGGCTATATAGATTTACGAAGCGATACAGTAACAAGACCAACAAAGGAAATGCTTGATGCTATGTATCAGGCTGTGGTCGGCGATGATGTTTATGGCGATGATCCTACGGTTAGGAAGCTCCAGGCTAAAGTTGCCGAGTTGATGGGGAAAGAAGCCGCGCTTTTCGTACCTACAGGAACTTTCGGTAACCAGCTTTGTGTTCTTACTCATACAAACAGAGGGGATGAAGTGCTGCTCCCAGAGTCTAACCATATTCTTCAGCATGAAGTTGGAGCAGCCTCAATCATTGCTGGAGTACAACTCAGGACTTTGGATTCGCAGGACGGAACAATCCATATTCCAGAATTGCTCCGTAAAATTCGGGAAAATGATATTCATTATCCTAGAACTGGCTTGATTTGTATGGAAAATGCCCATTCAAGTGGTAGGATTGTATCCTTGGAAAATATGAGGCTTACCTACGATGTTGCCAGGAAACACAAGATTCCTGTGCATCTGGATGGTGCTAGGATTTTTAACGCAGCTATTGCTTTAGGCGTGGAAGCAAAAGAAATTGCACAATATGCTGATTCGATTATGTGCTGTATCTCCAAAGGACTTTGCGCTCCCATTGGTTCTCTTGTCTTAGGGAGTGAAGAATTTATCCAAAGAGCTTTGAAAAACCGCAAAATGATGGGAGGAGGAATGCGCCAGGTTGGTTATCTGGCTGCCGCGGCCCTTGTCAATCTGGAAAAAATGATTGCACGTCTTGGCGAAGATCATGAAAATGCGAGATACCTGGCTCACTGCCTGGAGCAAATTCCTGGAATCAGAGTCTGTCAAGACCAGCTTGATATAAACATGGTGTTTTTCTACCTGGACTTACCCCGATTCAACGTGTCCTCTGTCCAAGAATTTGTAGAAAAGCTTAAGACCCAAAAAATCCTCATCAATGGCCCTGAGAATAACCAATTCAGGCTTGTTACTCATTACTGGATAAATCGCCAGGATATTGAAAAAACATACAAGGTTTTTGCTTCTCTCTGTGGTGGTTTTGTTACAAACTTTCCATGATTTTTCATGAAAAAATGTTTCCCCATCTTGATCCTTTTCTTTTGCCTTATAACTGTCATATTGTTATATTCTGTTATAAATCTGTCATAACAATACCCTACTTGCTAGTCGAGTATGGACGCGACACAAGGATACAAGTAGTACCTGTAAACGAACTTCCAGTTTGTAGCTCTACGCTAATCCTGTATCC
>JABWCH010000184.1 GCA_013359215.1 Candidatus Brocadiia bacterium
TGACGATGTCTGTCCCAATACCCAGGGTGTTGCCCTGGGCTGGTATGTTAAACCCCTACGGGGTAAAGAATTATATGAAAAGTTAACACGCATGACGTTGCCGTCATTTGCTTATAAATTCCTGAATTGTTTTCAATAGCTTATCTTTTTTTATAGGTTTTGTAAGATGAGTATTGCAGCCTGCTTGCAAGCTTTTTTCAGCATCTTCTTTTAAGGCATAGGCAGTCAAGGCAATGATAGGGACAGAAAATCTTTTTTCATTTCTTTCGTATTCCCTGATATTTCTGGTTGCTGTATATCCATCCATAACAGGCATTTGCATATCCATCAGTATAAGATCATACTCTTTAGACAGAAATTTTTCCAAGGCAATCTTTCCATTTTCTGCTGTATCGACATCATAAGATGTTTTTTTCAAATAGGTCTGTATCAAAAGAGTATTGTCTGGGGAATCTTCCACTAACAGGACACGAAAGACATGAGCAGACGCACAGGCTATAGATTCCTCTTGGTTTTTAAATACTTTAAGATTCTTTTCTGTTCGGCTTAGTGTATAGCCTAAGGAATCCACAATGCTTTTGTAAAGCAAATTCCGCTTGATGGGTTTCACAAGATAGGTTTGTATTCCTAATTCTTTTGCTCTTGCTGTAGCACCAACGCCATTGTCCGAAGAAAGCATGATAACAGTGAGATCTTGGGCTAGTTTTGCTTTTTGGATGAATTCCATAAGCCCAAAGCCGTCTAAACCTGGCATTTGTTGGTCTAATATCAAAAGGCGGTAGGGTGTTTTATCGTGAATTTTGCTCTTTAGCTCCTCTACCACAGAGAATGGGTTTTCTATGCTCATTACCTGCAAACCCCATCCAGTAAGCATTTCTTCCAAAATCATTCGGTTGGTGCGGTTATCATCGACAATCATGGCCTTTAGACCATAGAGCCTGACTTTCTTTGTCCATGGCAGCAAAGATTCGTGCGTTTGGGTTTCAGGGATAGTCAAAACCAGGGTAAAAGAAAAAACACTGCCTTCTCCAGGCTTGCTTGTAATCCAGATTTTTCCGCCCATTTTTTCCACAAGATACTTGCAAATGGTAAGCCCAAGGCCAGTGCCGCCGTATTTTCTTGTTGTAGAGGCATCGACTTGCATGAAACGCTCAAAGATGCTATCTATTTTTTCGCTTGGGATTCCAATCCCAGTATCGCTTATGGTAAAAAGCAAATACAATTTATTTTTATCTTGGGCCTGCTTGCTAACCTTGACAGCAACCTCTCCTTTTTCTGTGAATTTAATGGCATTCCCAACCAGGTTCAAGAGTATCTGATTTAAACGCAAAGGATCGCCTATCAGCTTCAAAGGGATTTCAGGAGCTACGTGGCAGATCAGTTCCAGATTTTTTTTATAAGCGCGAACAGACATAACTTCGCCTAGCTTATTCATTAACTCTTCAATATCAAAGAGAGTTTCTTCCATGCTAAGATGCCCTGCTTCGATCTTGGAAAGATCTAAAATATCATTGATGAGATTTAAAAGATTTTCCCCTGCATTTGCGAAAATTTGGACATATCTTCTCTGGTCTTCATTTAAAGAAGTTTCAGACAAAAGATCGGCCATGCCAATGATAGCGTTCATAGGCGTGCGGATTTCGTGGCTCATGTTGGCAAGAAACTGGCTCTTGGCTCTGTTGGCTTCTTCTGCCAGATTCTTAGCATTGCGTAGCTCTTTTTCTATTTTGATTCGGTCTGATATATCGATAAAATTTTCCAAAAGATACCTTTGGTTTTTATAGGTAACAGACACAACAGTCTTAAGAATGCTCATGGTGCTTCCATCTGTTTTTTTGAGCATTCTTTCTGAATGGTCTATGGTTTGCTTCAAGTCGGTGATAGGGCATTGCCCCAATTCAGCAGGGCAGATAAAAGAATGGCATATTTTCCCTATAATCTGGGATGGATGCGAACCTATCATTTTTGCTGCACAGGGGTTAATATTGACAATTTTATGCGTTTCCTCTTCTATGACGACAATTCCTATCTGCGTAGAGTCTAAAATTTTATTCGCCCATTCCTCGCTTTCTCTCAGCTCTTTTTCCATCAAAACGCGCTTTTCTTCCATTTCTATGTTATACAAAGCAAAAGAAATATCTCGTGCCATGTCTTGGAAAAAAGACTGTTCTTCGTGGTCATCCAGATATTCAAGATCAAGAGATACCGAAAGCATACCATAGACTTCGTCCAGATGCTGTAGTTTTATGGTAAATGTCCCCTTATCACCGTGAGCATTGGACAAAAAACAGCCAGGACAGGCTTGGGAGGGATATTGGGTTACGACAATTCCTTCTTTTTTTAAGGCTTTTTGCATACAGCCTGTCGTGACATTTTCTTTTTTTGGAGAACAAAAATATTGTTCTAAACCGCGTTCAGCAACAATAGAAAATTTTCCATCATACTTCAAGGCAATCCAGGCATGATGGTAGGCTCGTGTTACGGCTAGAGTATCACAAACAGACTGCAACATTTCCCTGGTATTGTTGCCTATGCTCAGGATTCTTCCAATTTGGTAGATGCTGTCCATTACCTGTTTGATATGCTCCAAGCGTTTTTCCATTTTTTTGCGCTCTTGGATATTGCGGATTACAGCACTTGCAATATAATCGCTTCCTACTTTTCTGGAAGAAACTGCCAGCTCAATCGGGACAACGCTGCCATCTTTTCTCAAACCTTCCAGCTCTACTGTCTTTCCTATTGCCATTCCTAGCCCTGTTAGTCTGTATTGCGAAAATTTTTCCTGTTTTATGGATCTGTATTTCTCAGGCACAATTTTCAGCAAACATTCGCCTAGCATTTCTTGGGCAGTATACCCAAAAATTCTTTCTGCACCCTTATTCCATAATGTAATTTGCATTTTTGTATCTATGGAAACAACACCGTCTACAAGGCTATCTACCAGGGTATGGTATTTTTCTTCGCTTTCCTTTAGTCTTTCTTCCACAGAAAGGCTCATTTTTTTCTCCTTAATTGCCTTGACAATGTGCCATTGGGGTTATGGGGGAAAATCTTTAGAAAAATTTTTCCCCCAATAAAATTTTTTTTGCGCAATTCCTATTTTTTCTGCGAATCGTTATGGTATATACCCCATCCTGCCGTTCCTGCAAGAACAATAGTAGAATCGGGAACAAAGGCAAAAGATTCGACCCAAATATAGTTGGCAAAGCCATTGTTTGCCCAGGAAATAGCATTGTCTGTTGAAAGGTGAATTCCATTCCATGCACCACAATAGATATGACCAGAATCTGGCTCTGTTCCAAAAGAGGATGGATATTGCAAATCAAGACCAGTTTTAGTCCATGTTGTTCCATTGTCTAAAGAATGAAAAATACCGTTTATAACACCAAAGAAGATTTCTCCTGTACTAAAATGGTAATGCAATGACAAAATTTCATCCTCTTGTCCGTCTATAAAGGAAAAAACTTTTGTCCAGCTTGCGCCATGGTCAGAAGAACGATATATCTCTGAATAAGAAGCAGCAAGAATAGCGTCGTTTCCCTGGAATTGTAGATATTCTAAATAGGTGTCTGGGATTCCAGAAGAAGAGAGTGTCCAGGTAACACCATTGTCCAAAGATTTATATAGTCCCTGGTTTTGCCCTAAGGGAATTCCTGATAAAATCATATAATTCCCTGAAGGATGGATCATAAAATCCATGACCCAGGAAAATCCTTGGTCAAAAACTTTTGTCCAGGTCGCGCCGCGATCATGAGAGACATAAAGATCTTCTTTTGCGTGTGTTTTCCCTCCTGTGAGGTATATGCTCTGGGTTGATGGATGTATGTCCATAGATGTAACATAAAAAACAGGATCAGAAAGTTGCAGCAGGCTGGCAACGCTAGCCCATGTTTTTCCATTGTCATCGCTTTGATAAAGACCTGAGCCATAGGTAGAAGCAAAAAGTGTAATTGTATTCTCTGCACCAATATGGACTTTGATCTTTTCTATTGTAACGGCTACCATTTCATTGTTGCTGTAGTTCCAGTCGGTTCTATTCTCACTAGAGCGAATCACTCCATTCCCTTCTGTTCCCAGGAATATGGTATTGACGGACTCTAGAAATTCTAAGCTACTTAGCTCTGGTGTTTTTAAACGAAGGGGAACTTCAACCCAATTATCTCCCGTGTCTGGTGAAGAATATAGTTTTTCTGCCGTGATTAAATATAGTGTTCCTGAGCCTTGATGGTATCCTAGCCCTCTTTTTTCTTCTAATGCTGGAAATCCATTGTTTTGAGGTTCTGTCCAGGTAGTTCCATTATCTGTTGATTTTATAAGCTTGTCGTATAAAGCCAAGAACAAAACACCTGTGGAACGATTTTCTGTGTATCCAGTGTATTCAGCAGGAAAGCTGGTAAGCTCTGTCCAGGTATTTCCATTGTCTAGTGAAGTAAAGACAGCGTGTATTCGATTTGTGTCCTTGAGCAAAGATTTCTCGGATTGTTTATCTATCTTTGCAAAGAGAATACCATTGTAAACCTGGCACATCATATCTTCTACTTTGAGTGTTGGCAAGCCCGCATTCACCAGACTCCACGTTTGTCCATTGTCCATAGATCGGTAAATGCCTTGACCATAAACAGAAGCAAATACATAGCCATTGACAGGGTTTACTACAATAGAAATATCATCATAATAACGCTGCTTAGATTTTTGTCTGATGGCGGTTTTAGGGAAATTTTGTTTTTTTCCCGTTGATTGTAAATCTAATACTTTGTTGAAACTATCGCCATTGTCTGCGGAAAGGTAGATTCCGTTCCCAAAAGAGGCAGCATAGAGATTGCCTGTGCCAGGATGGACTACCAGATCCTCAATAGAAAGATAGTTTAGATTTTGCCACAGGCGTGTCCAGGTAGATCCATTGTCCAAAGAACGGAATATGCTAGAAGGATCTGTAACGGCAAAGACAGCCCTCGTTGTTGTATTTACAGCGATTTGGCTGATGTTGCCACCCCAGATCCCTGTAGCCTGAGACCAGTTGTTCTGTACATTTAAGCTAACAGTTCTTATGATTTCGGACTGAGAGCTTGTATGGTTTGTAAAGGTTAAATTGGCATTGTAAGCACCATCAGGAAGCTCGTTTGCATTGCTATTGAAAGAAATGGTAACCACGCTTGGTGTACCAGGAATAGCAGTGCCTGTAGAAGGATTGATGCTGACCCAATCTGCATTGCAAGTGACTTCCCATGAAATAGAAGAGTGGGAAGCTGTGATGGTATATTCTTTTGTTGCAGGATCAAAAGGGCCGCCAGGCTTACCTTGAGAAACAAATCCTTCTTGGGGCGTAACGCTTATATTCCCTTCGGGATTTACCGCAATGTTGACTGTGTTGGAGGTGCTGCTTGCGCCTTCATTATCATATACTTTGGCCTGAATCGCGTAATTGCCTTCAGGAACATCATTCCATGCCCAGGAATAAGGGGCAGTGGAGTCTGTACCTAAGAGGGTTGTCCCATTATAGAATTCTACCAAAGTAACGCTTCTGCCCTTGGATTTACCAAAAAGATTCTGGTCTAAGGCATCGGCTTCTATGTTTATGTTGGCAGGTGCTACAAAATTGCTGCCATCTGTTGGTGCAGTAATCGTAACAGTAGGCACAGGGTTGGTCACTGTGATATTGACAGCCGATGAAGTTGTGCTGGATTCATGATTATCATAGGCTTTTGCCGTTAAATCATAATTCCCGACAGGAGCGTTTTCCCATAGATAAGCATAAGGTTCATCTGTATCCGTACCAATCAAAGTAGAACCATGGTAAAACTCTACTCTGCTTATGGTTCGACCCTTGAGTTTAGAATCTGTGGCATCGGCACTCACAAGAATCGTAGCAGGTGTGAAAAAAGTATCGCCACTTTTGGGCTGTGTGATGCTCACAACGGGCGATCCATTGACGTAGGTAAACCCATCAGAGAGAATACCTGAACCGCCTTTGGCAACTACAGTAAGCGTTTTTGTTCCAGGACTTGTAGCAGCAGGAGTATAGCAAGTGATTTCTCTATCGTCTATTACGACCACCTGGTTGGCGGGAATTCCATCTATCAGGACAAGAGCGCGTGCTTGTGGATCTTTTGTAAAGTTTGTCCCTGCAATGGTAATCTTTGTATTTCCCTCAATGCTCCCTTGGTTAGGGGTAACACGGTCTATAGTAGGCGGATCCCAGGTAATCTGGTTGGTTCTGGCATAATAGATATGGCTTGCCGCGTCTGTATCCCTGGTTTCCAGCCAAAAGAAATGGAATCTCTCCTCTTCGCCAATCAAGGGAAGATAGGACAAGGATGTATTTTCTCCTGGGTTGTCTCCTGTATCCAGGCGAGTGTCTTGTGCATTCCAGGTTTTTCCATAGTCTTTGGAAAAATTGTAATATATATCAGGAGAGCCATTTCTGTAATCCGACCATACAACAACGACTACGCTGTCTTTGCATGCCAGATAGCAAGAAAGACAATCGGCCTCGCCTTCTGTATTTTTATTGATGCGTATATCTTGGGCTTCCCAGGTTTGCCCATAGTCCTTAGAATAGTTCATATACACATTGTATCTTTTGGGATTTCCTGCTCTTAGCTCTTTCCATAAAACAAAGACATGGTTTTCGGAAGCTGCTATTCTTATATCATTTGCTTTGCAGACAGAAGTGTCTGGTGGCGTGTTGATTCTTATTGGATTATTCCAGGTTGCACCAGAATCGTTGGAAGCGTTGAAATATACATTGATCCCGTCTTCTCTGGATTCTTCCCAGGCACAATAGACATGGCTTTGTGTTGCTATGACCTGGGCTTTAGACGAGCTATGGGAATAGGCTGCATCTCCTGTGTCGACTCTTATAGGCTCTTCCCATTCTCTTTTTTTCTTTTGGTTTAGTTTGCTGAAATAAATATCATTGTCTAAACTGGCAGAGGTCGATTGCTCCCATACTAAGTATACTTGATCCATGAAGGTATACATATTGGGATTATTCGCTTGCTCGGCTTTATCAATCCTTGTATCGTTTGCCTGCCAGGTTTTAGCATTGTCGTTAGAGGAATTAAAATAGATATTCCCTGGCCCGTTGCGATAGTCATGCCATGCGCTAAAAACCTTTGTGCCATAGCTCCGAAGATGAATAGAATCTCTTCTTGTTGCAATATTTTCGTGTATCATCACAGGGCTTGGATTCCACGTTTTCCCCTGGTCTGAAGAAGAATTGCAATACAATTTTCCATCATTTTCTCTATCATCGAGCCATAGTGCATAAACATAATCACCACTGCTGGTTAGTTTTATTTTATTAGAAAAACGGGCTATTCCAGAGGAATCCTGGACGTTTTCGCCAATTTTAATGTCGCTGGATTCCCAGGTAAGGCCATTGTTCCAGGAATAATTAAAATAAACATCGTATACCAGATCTTTTCCTTCTGGATTGTTTCTGTTGTCCAGCCATACACTGTAAAGCAAGTCAGTATATACATCCGTTTTTTTAGATTTTATTCTTTCTGAGGCAACATCCAGGGAGTGGAAGAATGCCTTTTGGTAAGCAGCATGAGATTCTGGTATATTGTTTGTTTGCAAAGGCTCACCTTGCTTGATTTCTTGGGCAGTGAGTATAAATTTATCCTGCGCTTTCCCAACAACAAAAGCATTTCCACTATGGTCGGCCAGCAATTTATAAAGCTGTTTGCATCCTGAAAAAAGGCTTTTTGCTGTTTCCCATGTATTTCCTTTATCCATGCTGCGGCAATAAAAACCATTGTATACAGGATTAGGATACGCTGTATAGGCCACCCATGCCAGATGGAAATAGTTTTCAGAAGCAAAGAATTCTATTTGTGTTTCATTTTCTGGTGTCTGGGCAATGGGAATGGGATTGCTCCATGTATTCTCAGCAAGATCGAATGTCCTGAAAAAAATATCAGAAGAATTGTCTTGAATATAAGGGACATATACTTTGTTAGTATCAAGCGAAATACCCGATAAAAATCCGCCTGCATCTCCAGAGTCGTATGTTGAAAAAGTATCCCCTGAATCATCGGATCTTTCCATGATCAAACTGCCCTGGGCATATCTTACAATATAAACATGGGTTGAGTCTGCATGTGTCGCTACAGATATAGTATTCCCAAACATAGTAGGGTTAGTCGCCCATGTTTTCCCTCCATCTTGGGAATTTTTAAAATAAAATACGCCCGAAAAAGTTTTTATTCCAAGATAGATCGTCTCGCCAAAAGCCCTTAGAAAAAAATTATCGTAAGCGTTCCGATTTTGGGGCTTTCTTTTAGGAAGAAAGAATTCGCCGACTTTAATATCCTCTGCTTGCCATGTTTTGCCAGCATCCAGAGAAAAATTGAAGTAGATTTCATCCGTTCCATTTCTTCTGTCTATCCACGCCAGATATACCTTGCTCCCTGCTTGTTCCATGACAATTGCATTTCGTTGTAACTGGCTAGTACCCAAAGGGCTATTGTTTACGTGAATATCTTGAGATTGCCAGGTAGAGCCATTGTCTGTAGAATAGTTAAAATAGAGATCATAGCGATCTTGCTCTGGATCATCTGTGGGAGCATAAGGAACAGAAAGCGATTTTCGATTGTCTATCCAGGCCATATAAATCGTGTTTTGATAAAAATCCATTACAGGGGTAGCGCAATTTGCCGCCTTGGGTGTATGGTCTACCCTTACTTCTTTACCCCAGGTTTTCCCAAAATCAGAAGAAGAGACAAAATAAGCCTTATGGAAAACATCCCGTTCATCGATGAATGCCATATAAACTTTTGAATCTCGCCTGGCAACAGAGACTCTGGCATCGGATTCGTAAACTTCATTTTGGTATTTGCAATCTGTGCTTGTGATATGGTCTATTTTGATTCTATTCCCTGGGATATAGGGATTATCTTCGGAATATTCTGTATTTTCATCAAAGCATTTAAATCCAGGGCAAAGGATTAAAATTCCCAATATAGCGAATATACAAATTTTTTGCATATTGTTTCTCCTAAAATCGTACCATTCCACCAAAAAGGAGCGTATGTTCTGTGAGATCTTTAACTTCAAAGCGCGTTTTGTATCCTAAGCTTACATCGACAATGTCCAAGAGAAGATAGTTAAAGAAAATTGAGACAGTAGAAACAAAAGCATTGCTGGATTCGACACGCGAGCTTAACGAATGAGTTCGGAAATAGTCCAGCGAGACATTGAAATTTTCGGCTAAAGGCACGGTAAAATTAATGCCAAACGAAATTTCATGATCCACGGGAAGATCGTTGAGTACATCCACTAAAAAGGCCATATCCCCTTTGACAACATCGTCAGGGAAGTAGGCTTTGCTCACCTGATAAGCGATTCCAGACCTAATCTTGACTCTATCGGCAATATTCCATTCCATGGCCGTGAAGAAACCACTTCCGAATCTTATGTATCCAATCCCTCCAGAGAATATAACAGAGTTTACAAAGGTCGTGTGCATAAAGGGGTTAATGCCAACATCAATAGTCAATCTGTCTTCCTCTAAGATGCTAGATGTTTTCTCAAAAACATTGTATCTAAAATAGGGATTCAAACCAATGGAAAAAAGCTCAGATTCAGATACATCATCTTGTTTAGCATATCGGAAAGGAATGATAAGACCTACGGCGTTTTGCATATTTTCGCCAAAATTGATGTTGTAGGATGGCACTCCCAGAAAACTAAAAACGCTGTCTCCGTTTTCTCCTACCCTGGCAAAAGTAAATTCCATGCGTGCTATGAAGTTGTTTGTACTCTCTGTGCGCATATTTCTTAAGATAACAGCAGGGAAAAATGCCTCCTGCGTATGTTGTGCATCTGATCCACCAGTCAAAGCTCCACCCACATCGCTTGGAAACATGGCATCATAGATGGCTTTTCCATTGGCTTCTGCCCAATCGACAAGGCCATCCTTTGTGCCTTCAAAGTTCAGCTTTGTACCCAGGATTTGCAATTCAATGATATCTGGGCCTTTGAAGTTGTTTGCATTTCCATCCACATCCGTGATCAAAAACTTAAACTGAGCACTATATACATTCCCTTCATACAATTTGCCAGACTCAATCACTTTAGACCCTGTCTGCTGGTCAATGATGGATCGAAAAAATTCTTCCCAACTACCTGCGGCCCTTAGCACAGAGCCAAAAGCCGAAAATATAAATAAATATAGAATTGCATTTTTCATTTTTTTTCTCCCAAGTTATTCAGGGGATTGCCCTGATATTGCATTTAATTTTTCGATTTGCCAGGTGTACTGCTTTTGATTCCTTACAGATCGCTCGCCTCAGTTAGGGGTAAGTAGAGCGTAGTGTAAGCCTTCTGTAAGGAATCAAAAACAGTACTGCCTGGCAAATCAGAAAATTTTATTC
>JABWCH010000558.1 GCA_013359215.1 Candidatus Brocadiia bacterium
CTATGACAAGAGGCATTCTCAATGGAAAAAGCCCTGGAAGCACAGAGACGAAGACCATTCCCTTGCTCTTGCCCTAAGCGGGAGGACAACCATCCATTGGAAAGAAAAGATGCTTTCCATGCTAGAGGAAAAGTACCGCATGGAGCTTTTGTATTCCCTTTGCTCGCGCAAGCCACGCAAACCCATCTGGGAAAACTGGTCGTATCCTGATAATGGCAAAAAGGCTCTGGTCATAGGGGCAAGGTATGATATTCTGGCACAAGGTAGTTTGCCAGAATGCTTGCAGGATGCCAGGGCAATCTCAACACTGTTGCAGAACAGATATGGCTTTTCCTCTTCAGCAATTGCCTTGATGACAGGAGAAGAAGCAACCAAAAAGAAAATCATGACAGTGCTGAAAACCCTCCAGAACCAAAGCAAAAAGGGAGATACAATCTTTGTTTATTTTAGCGGACACGGCACGCAGGTTACAGACGAAGGAGAAAAAGACGAGGAAGATGGCCTGGATGAGGCTATTCTGACTTACGATCTGAACTATATCGTGGATGACGATTGGGGAAAAGCCGTTGCCGATATGGAAGCAAAAGGAGCGAATGTGCTGGCTATCTTCGATTCCTGCTATTCAGGCACAGGACTCAAGGGGCTTTCGCTCAAAGAAAACGACTATTTTTCCTCCAAGTTTCTAGCAGTTCCGCAATGGTCAGAAAAAGCCATTGTAGGAACAGGGAAATCCGAAATTTTTTTGGAAAAGCCTCGCATTCCCAAAGTAGACCCCAAAGAAGAAAAAACGCCCAGGACGATATTCTATTCTTCCTGCGAAGAGAGCCAGGTTTCCTGGACAATGTCACCCAAAGGACACAGTGCTTTTACATACCATTTTTTGCAAGCTTTAGAGAACGATCTGCCAGCAGACTACAACCGAGATGGGAATGTCACCTTTACAGAAATGATCTGGTATCTCAAACGCTCCCTGGAATACGAATTCCTGCCTTGCAGCCAAAGTCCCACAATGGAAGGCGAAGCCATGGAAAGAACATTGTATCCTGTTATCCATGCAACGATTCGCCCTCAAGGCCTTACAGCCTTGCCTCCAGAAAGGCTGAAACTGCATGAATTTCTGGAAAAGCTGATTCTAAGGCAGGCAAGCATACCAAGCTATGCCCCCTGGCAACTCGCGATGAAAGTCCAGCCCGACAAAAGGGAATTCCTGGCAGGAGAATACCTTACGCTAGAGGTTACAGCCCCCGCCAATGGCTATCTTGTGCTGCTATGCATCACAGAAAGAGGCGAAGTCGCTCTTCTATATCCAAACGGTGAATCCAAACACCACTATCTGCAAGCAGGTAAAACCATCCAGGTGCCTTCCAGCAATGCAAAATGGGAAATCCAGATTCATCCACCAAGAGGCAAAGAATGGCTAGTCGCCTACTTCTTTGAAAAGAACCCGCTTCAAGGCTATGATTTGCCCTATACACTATCCCAGGACTTCCTGGTAACAGGAAAAATAGACGAGCTTCACTATATCAAAACCTTGCCCTGGGAAACAGCAGAAAAAAGCATCCTGGAACTCTCCACACCCGATGCAAACCCCGCCCAGAACGTATCGGAAAAATGGACAAAGAGCGTATGGGGCTATACTACCAAATAAAATTTGGCCATTTCTTCTTGTAATTTCAGGGATTTTTTTGTATTTTTAAGGTAAACTATAGAAGAAAGGGGATGCATGGGAAAAAAGAGAAAGAAAGCAGAAAATAAAGGCTGGACAAAGAATCCGCATGATCTGTTTTTCA
>JABWCH010000185.1 GCA_013359215.1 Candidatus Brocadiia bacterium
TGCCTGCCTGGTTCATATTGGATTGCAAGGCAGCATTCCCAAATTGAACATTTGATCGAAATGACATCTTCTTTTGCTATGGAAGAAGAGGAAATACGGAAAGCATGGCAAAATCTTTCCCAGGAAGAAAATTGCGAAGACCTGCTTTTGATTTTGAAAAAGCTTTTACGCGACATTCCTGGATTAGAAGAAAATCTGTGGCAAACCATACAGAAAACCATTCTGGAATTCAACCTTAGAGGGGGAAAAGACAGGATTTTCTTCCTCGCTTCTAAAAAAATTACTGTCCAGGAATTCAAGGATATGGAAAGCAACAGAGAGTTTCGTGTTAAAATCGCACATAGTGCCAAGCTGGAAGAGGGTACGATTGTATCTCAAGAACCAGGTACAGAATATTGCTCTGTCGTGATCGCAAGCGGAATTTCTCCCAGGCTATTACAAGCTATACAGAATCTCTACAATGTTATAAAACAAAAAAAGGGAAAAGAAAACAAAAAAATAGAAGCCATCCGATGCAATCTTTTGTCTTTTTTGCTGGAAAACTGCCAGAATGGAGAAATCGCAGAGCTTCTTTCCGTCTCTCAGGAATATGCAGAGGAATTTCAGGTAAAAGAAGAGTTGCAAATTGTAAGAAAATGGCTAGAAAGCTAGGAAGGCCATAGTTATATGAGTCATATTTTAATCGTTGATGATGACCATGCTATCCGAGAATCGCTAGAGATGATTCTTTTATATGAAGACTACAAAGTTGAAAAAGCAAAGGATGCCAGGGATGCCCTTGCTTATTTGAACAAAGTAGAAGGAAATATCGATGTAGCCCTTTTGGACATCAAAATGCCAGGAATGGATGGTCTGGAGCTTTTGGGAAAGGTCAAAAAAGACTTTCCTGACATTGCGGTTATCATGATTTCTGGTAATGCGGAAATTGCAAATGCAGTAGAAGCTACAAAAAAAGGGGCTTATGACTTTCTGGAAAAACCATTAGACCAGGATCGCGTTTTGATTACCATAAGAAATGCCCTGAAAAACAGAAAGCTACATCAGGAATGCCATACTCTAAAGCAAATAATTTCCCAGGAAAGGCAGATATTGGGAGTGAGTCCTTCTATGGTGGAAATTTTCAACACCGTAAAGCGCGTAGCTTCCACAGAAGTAAGAGTTTTGATTACAGGAGAAAATGGAACAGGCAAAGAGCTTGTTGCCAGGGCAATCCATGAAAATTCCTCGCGGAGTCATAATCCTTTTATTGAAGTCAACTGTGCAGCCATTCCAGAAAGCTTAATCGAAAGCGAACTTTTTGGGCATGAAAAGGGTTCTTTTACCAATGCTTATGAGAAGAGAAAAGGCAAGTTTGAACAAGCCCAGGAAGGCACAATCTTTTTAGATGAAATAGGTGACATGAGTCTTGCAGCACAGGCAAAGGTTTTAAGGGTACTGGAAGAAAATAAAATTGAACGTGTTGGCGGCAACCAGAGCCTGGATATTAATGTAAGAGTGATTGCAGCTACCAATAAAGACCTTGCAAAAGCATGCAAAGACGGCACGTTCCGCGAAGATTTGTTTTACAGGCTCAATGTTGTGCCTATTGCTTTGCCACCCTTGAGAGAAAGGCAAGCAGATATTTCTTTGCTTGTTTCTCATTTTTTGGTATCCTTTTGCCAAAAGCACAGCCTTCCTACCAAGAAAATCACTTCAGAAGCCATGCATGAACTTCAAGTATACAGGTGGCCAGGCAATGTAAGAGAGCTTAGAAATTTGGTAGAAAGGCTTGTAATTTTAAGCGATTCAGAGATGATTACGCTAGAGCAAGTCAGAAACTATCTATCAGCACCTTCTAAAAACCTGGAAGATATGACATCTTTTTGCCAAACTTTTGAGGACTTCAAGCGAGAATCAGAAAAGCTTTTTTTACTAAAAAAGCTCGTAGAAAACAACTGGAATATTAAAAAAACCGCACAGGTTCTGGAAATGCAGCGCAGCAATCTGTATAAAAAAATTGAAAAATATGGTTTAACAAAGGCAGAAATGGACGAATTGTGAGGGGAAAATGAAGAGTACGGATGGAAAAAGAAAAAAAATCGCTGATATTGAAGCAGAATGGGAAGAGAAAATGGCTTTTTTTTCTTCTCAAATAGAGGGGCTTAACCAAAAGGTTCAAAATTTAGAAGAAAGGCTTTTAGCACTAGAAGCGAAAAAATCCCATACAGGAGAAAAATGGAAAATAATTCGCGATGCATCTGTTTTAAAATGCAAAAAATTTTCTTCCTTTTCTAAAGAAAAAATGTATCCTAATGCTAAAGTTTTCTTTTTTGCGATTTTGCAAAAATTTTCCCATGGTTTTGCATGGATGTTTGGTATGGCAAAAGCAAAGTCAAAGCAATTTGGATATGCAAAAACTGCCTGCTGTTGTGGCTTGTTTTTAGGCATGGTTGTTCTTTTGTACATTCAGCCTTGGAAACAAAGTGCGATAGAAAAATCAGAAACTGCCTGCAATAAAAAAGTAGACAATCCTTCTCCCCAAGTTTCTTTTACACGCACCTTTGAAGAAAAACAAGAGACAAGATTACAGCAAGATCCTTATGTCTATCAAAAAGAGCCTGTAGAAACCAAAAAACAACCTCCACAGTTCTCCCCTGAAGGAGAAAGAGATGGTTTGCCTTTGATCAGCGTTCTTATCCAGAAAAGCCAGGAAGGGGATCTTTCCCATCGCTTTCAGGCAATAGAAGAGCTTGGAAAGATGAATTCTCCTTCTGCCAACCGTCAGCTTTGTAATTTGATGAAAGACAGCAATATCGATATTCGTTGGTACTCTCTAAGAACCTTAGGAAACACAAAAGGCGACAGATCCTCTCTGCTGGCCTTATTTGAAATTCTTTACGATAAAAAAGAAAATATAGAGTTCAGAAGAGAAGCCTTAAGAAGCATTGCGAGTTTGGGAAATAAGTTTGTGGAATTTACCTCCAGCGAAAAAAAAGCTTTGCTAGAGATGCTGTTAGATACTTCCTGCGATGAAGAACTTCGCTCTAATGCTGCTTATGTCCTTAGCTCAATAGGGTACGCAAGCATTAGTGGGAAAATTGTTCCTTTGCTTAAAGACCCTTCTTCCCTGGTAAGGGAAATGGTAGCCTATACATTAGGTTCTTTTTCCTATCCTAACGCAGATGGCGAACTCATAGAGATGATGAAAAGCGATGAAAGCGTCCAGGTACGCCTTGCTGCGGTACAAGCCTTAAGCAAAATCAACATCAAAGTAGGCAATATTGCTCCTCAGCTTTTTGAACAATGGAAAAATGAAACAGAAGATTGTGTTAAAAAGGAAATAAAAGAATCCTTAAAAAGACTTTCCCGAATTGCTGGCTTCCCTGGTTCTCTGAAAGAGCAAATGGAAAAATATATAAAAGACTAAGTGGCTGCATTAGTAAATTTTGGAGGAAAAAAATAGAATATGGATGATAGAAAAAAAACAAAAAGAATTTCTCTGGAAGATTTAGCAAAGCCATCTTTCAAAGCGCAAATACTCTCTCTCCTTGTGCCATTTGCCAGCGCGATGGCAATCTTGCTTTTGTTGGCAATATTTATAGCTCCGAAAAAAGCATACGAACTCATGACCCTTTCTGTAAGTGCTTTTTTTGCTTTAGGAAAATTTATTGTCTTCGTGCCTGTTATCCCCGACGTTTTTCCCAATATCAAAATCAGCTTCTCTATCTGGAATATGGTGGCAATGATTATTTTCATGGATACTTGCACTGCCATTCTTTTGGGATATAATATCCATCTTTTGACAAAGCTAAAATGGCTAGGAGCAAAATTCAAATCCATCAGGACAGACTGCTTTTATTTGCTAGAGGCCAGTCCCTGGATGAAAAAGGGCGCGTCTGTTGCCGTTGCCCTTTTTGTTGCGTTTCCTGTAGCAGGAACAGGAGCTGTTTCTGGCACATTCCTTGCTTATCTCTTAGGTTTTAAGCGGCTTTACACTATTTTTTTGATTTTTATGGGTTCTGTTTTTGGTACAGTGCCTTTAGGATTAGGCGCGCTGTACATGAAAAAAAATCTCAAGGATGTGCTTGAAGATCCTGTATATTTTTTTATTTCTCTAGGCATTATGATTGTATTCCTTGTGTGGGCTTCCTATAAAATGAAAAGAATGATAGACGAGCAGAAAAAGAAAAATCCTCTTTTTGGAAAAGGGGAAATGGAAGTACCTGCATAGGTTTTTAATTTTTTATAAGGAAATCCGTGAGAATGGCTGCCAAGGCCCTACCTGAGATTATCCTGTTTATTGTTTTAAGAAAGGATTGCAAAATTTGACTC
Source organism: Candidatus Brocadiia bacterium (assembly GCA_013359215.1). GTDB lineage: Bacteria > Planctomycetota > Uabimicrobiia > Uabimicrobiales > JABWCH01 > JABWCH01. The sequence goes on from JABWCH010000185.1 coordinate 4,312, forward strand.
TTCTAAGAAAGAGCATAGATTTTGCCTGAATGCTATGAAAATTTTAGCACTGAATTGCGGAAGTTCTTCTGCAAAATACCAGCTTTATGACTGGGACACCAAAAAAGTACTTTGCAAAGGAGTAGTGGAAAAGGTTGTTGTGGATCAAGGCATAAATGCTTTTATCAAACAGGATTCTCCATCGTACGTTAAGAATCACCCTTGCCCAAGCCATAAAGAAGCTTTGCAACTGATTTTTGATACCCTGATTGACCCACAGGCTGGCGTGATTAAAAATATAAAAGAAATCAATGCCATTGGACACAGAGTAGTTCATGGTGGAATGAAATTCGCTCGCTCTGTTATGATTACCCAGGAAATCCTGGATAAAATCAAAGAGAATATTCCCCTTGCTCCTCTCCATAACCCTGCAAACATCGAAGGCATTATGGCTGCCAAAGAACTGCTGCCAAAGCTACCTCATATTGCTGTTTTCGATACAGCATTTCATCAAACCATGCCTCCTCACGCCTTTATCTATGCAGTTCCTTATGAATGGTTTGAAAAATATGGATTAAGACGCTATGGTTTTCATGGCACAAGCCATCTGTATGTTTCCAAAAGAGCAGCAGTTTTATTGGGCAAACCTTACAAAGAATGCAATGTAATCACTCTGCACATTGGAAATGGAGTTTCTATAGCCGCAGTCAAAAATGGAGTTTCCATTGATACCTCTATGGGATTTACTCCTCTGGAAGGCGCAGTTATGGGGACAAGATCAGGGGATGTTGATCCTGCTATCGTTCCTTTTATCTGCAAAATGGAAAACAAATCACCAGAGCAGGTAGAAAATATACTCAATAAGGCAGGCGGTCTGAAAGGCATTACCACGAAATATACAGATCGTCGCGATATTGAAAAAGCAGCTCTTTTAGGCGATGACAAAGCAAAGCTTTCCATTGAAATCGAAGCGTATCGTCTAAAAAAATACATTGGCTCGTATACAGCAGCACTTGGTAGGGTGGACGCTGTTGTTTTTACAGCAGGCGTTGGCGAGAATTCTTCTATCATCCGAGAAAAGGCATGCGAAGACCTGGAGTTCATCGGCATTCATCTCGATAAAGAAGTCAATAGAGGCACAAGAGGCAAAGAGGCCATGATTTCTACCCCAGATTCCAGGGTCAAGGTATTTGTAATTCCTACAAACGAAGAGCTTGTTTTTATTGAGGATGTGGTAGCTATTCTGGAAAATCGCTACGATGTTCACACAAACTTTACCTATTCTTTCCAGTCTTCTGATTACAAGCCATAAGCATCAGAATTAAACAATAGGAGTTGCGTAAAGAGATTTTCATTTGGGGGAAAATTTTTACAAAAATTTTCCCCCAAACCCCCGTTAAAAATTTTTATATATTTATTCTCAAATCGGGATGCCAGCATAACGTCTACTACTATCCAAGCACTTTTTTAATTCTCATCAGCATGATTTGTTTTTGATAGGGTTTTTTAATGTAGTCTACAGCACCAAGTTGAAACCCTTTAAGCTCTTCTTGTTCCTCTGTTTTCGCTGTAAGAAAAATAACAGGCGTTTTTATGCCTTTATGCTTACAAAATTCTATCAACTGAAAGCCGTTTAGGTTAGGCATATCTACGTCGCAGATCAAAAGATCAAAATTTTCCTTGCCCAGATTCAATATAGCCTCTAATCCATCGCAAGCTGTACTTATCTGATATCCTTCTTTTTTAAGAGTTAAAGAAAGTAAATCCAGAATGTCTTTATCATCGTCTATTAAAAGAATAGATTTAGCATTTTGGCTGATGGCTTTTGCAGTTTCTATTCTTTGGGGCAGAACATTGACGGTTTTACTTTTTCTGGTACTTTTGAGCCTGGGATCTTTGCTTAAGACATATTTTTGGACAGCATCTTCTTCTGTTTCATGAGTACTTAAGCAATACGATCTCCCAATCATTTCAAAAAAATGGACTAAATTTTTAGAAGGTTTTAGAAAAGTAAGCTCTACATTTTTTTCTTCGGCATAGTCGATCACGCGGACAATAGAAACCATTCCAGATCTAGTTACAAGCTTGATTGGATCAAGATTTATAATATAAAAATGGGCCTGTTCCTTTAGACAATCCTGGATTTTTTTCTCGAATTCCACCCCAGAATGCTCATCCAGGACTCCAATTAGAGTGTGCAGATGTATTATTCGAATTTCTAAATTGGAATTTTGAATTTTTTTTACTTCGATATTAAGCTGTTCCATATTCTGCTAAATCCCATGAAGAAATATAACATGCTAAACTACTATAGGTTAAAGACTATAATCGCTATTCCCCCAATATCCCTTGATATTCTATCAAACCAAGAGGCAATTTCCAAGAGAAAAGAGACTTACTATTTTAAAAATATGGAGTGAATTTATGGCTTTTGCAACAATAGACAAAAAAATCCTTCAAGAATTAGAAAAACTTGTAGGTGAAAAAAATATTCTTGTGAGGAAAGAAGATATGGCTGCTTACTCTCACGATGAATTCTCTTCAGAAGATATAGCCCATTTCCCTGACGTAGTCGTCAAGCCAGAGAGTGCAGAGCAAGTATCTTGTATTCTAAAGCTGGCAAATGAATATACACTTCCTGTTACACCAAGAGGCGGCGGCACAGGGCTATGTGGAGGTTGTGTCCCTGTTCATGGGGGAATCGTTCTTTCTATGGAAAGAATGAATAAAGTAATCGAAGTAGATGCAGAGAATCTCATGGCTGTTACCCAGGCAGGGGTTACGCTCCATGATTTTTACAAAGCGATCCACGCCTGCGGACTTTTTTTCCCACCTCATCCAGGAGATGAAGGAGCGCATATTGGCGGTGTTATTGCAAACAATGCTGGTGGAGCAAGGGCCGTAAAATATGGAGTGGTTCGTAATTTTGTTCATGGACTTGAAGTGGTATTGCCTGACGGAGATATTGTCCATTTGGGCGGCAAGCTGATGAAAAGCAGCACAGGATATAGTCTTTTGCATCTTATGGTTGGCTCTGAAGGAACATTGGGGATTATCACGCAGGCAACGATTAGCCTTCTTCCTCCTCCTGCTGTAATGTATACGCTTGTGATTCCTTTTGATTCTTTGTCTAAAGCTATTTCCACTGTTCCTGATATTTTGCGCAACAAAATCATTCCTATGGCTGTAGAATTTTTAGAGAGCAAAACGATTTCCATCACCGAAGCTCTTCTCCATAAAACATGGCCTTGCCACGAGGGGGAAGCTCACCTGATGCTCATCTTGGACGGTTCAAACGAAGATGAGGTCATGGCACTGGCAGAACAGGTTCAGGAGATTGCCATGGCGAGAGGTGCTTTGGATGTGCTTATTGCCAGCGAAAAATCAAAACAGCAAACCATTCTGGATATTCGCAGCCATATTTATGAAGCCATGCGTGCCTATATGCTCGAAATTTTAGACATTACAGTCCCCAGGGCTTCTATTGCTGATTTTGTGAATGCTGTCCATAGGATAGAAGAAGAATACCAAATCTGGCTGCCAACCTATGGGCACGCGGCAGATGGCAATGTCCACACTCATATCATGAAAGCCCATTTTGAAAAGGGAGAATGGAAAGAAAACCCTGGCTGGCAAAGAAAATACCCACAGGTCAGAAAGGCACTCCATGATATGGGAAAAAAATACTCAGGTCTTGTTTCTGGAGAGCATGGAGTAGGCTTTGTTAAAAAAGAATATCTGGATACTTTTTTGGAGCAAAAGCAAATTGCTTTGATGAAAGAAATCAAAAAAGCTTTTGATCCTAGAAGTATCCTGAATCCAGGAAAAATTTTCCCTTCTTAATTCGACAATGTGAAATCCAAGATTAGAGAAAAGAGAGCCACCTATCGCGAATTTCACGAATGATCGAATGGCACGAATGGATAATTTTATCTTTAGCGATGAGAATTAAATAACTTCCCTTTTCTTTATTCGTCTTATTCGTATCATTCGCATCATTCGTGATTTTAATATTTTTTCGCGATTTTAATATTTTTCTTTTCCGTAGAAGAAGGGAAGGGAAATACATCATATGCCTATCAGAATTTTGCATACCATCACAAGCCTTGAAACTGGTGGGGCAGAGACAATGCTTTACCGCCTTGTAAAGGCTATGGATTGTCGAAACTTTAACCATGTTGTCCTAAGCTTGGGAAAAGAGGGGAAAGTAGGGGAAAAAATTGTCCAGGCGGGGATTCAGGTATATTCGCTAGAGCTTCAATACTATAAGCCAAACCCTAAGATACTTTGGGATTTGCATCGCATTTTGAGAGGATTTTGCCCTCATATTATCCAGGGATGGATGTACCATGGCAACCTTCTGGGCCAATGGGCAGGAAAGTGGGCAGGTATACCTGTAATCTGGAACATCAGGCAATCTCTTGGCACTCTATCAGAGGAAAAATATCTAACCTCTTTTTTGATACGAATAGGGGCAGTTCTTTCTTATATGCCATCTCAGATAATATACAATGCTTTTTGCAGCGCATTAGACCATGAAGCCATAGGATATAAAAAAGAAAAACGCCTGGTATTGCCTAATGGATTTGATACAGAAATTTTTTGTCCATCTTATTCTGCAAGAAAGAGAATAAGAGAAGAGCTTCACATACCGCAAGAAGCATTTTTGGTTGGTCTTATTGCACGCTATCACCCTGTAAAAGACCATAGAACTTTTTTCGAAGCAGCAAACGCCTTTTCTCAAAAGTATTCGGATGTTCATTTTTTGCTGGCAGGAAAAGATATTCACAAAAAAAATCAGGAAATACAGAGCCTTTTAGCCAACTTTCAGAACACAGGTCGTCTGCATCTTTTAGGGGAAAGAGACGACACTGCAAAGATAACAGCAGCTTTAGACATAGCAACCTGTTGCTCTAAATCTGAAGCATTAGCCAATACAGTGGGCGAAGCCATGAGTTGTGCTGTGCCATGTGTTGTTACTGATGTAGGCGATCTAAGAATCTTAGTCGGTGAAACAGGCTTGGTAATAGAAAAAGAAAACAAAGATGCTCTAAGCCAGGCATGGGAAAAAATCTATTGTATGAGCCAGGAAGAAAAAAAAAGATTGGGACAAAAAGCCAGAGAAAGAATCCTGAGCGACTACAGCCTTTCAAAATGTATCCAGAGATATTCCGCGCTTTACCAAGAAAAATCGTTGTTGTAGCAGAAGTTTCAGCGACGGGTTTTACTTGAAGAGATCGCTTCGTGTAAGCCTTCTTTCCTGAATCAAAAAAACAGGTATCCCCATTTTTTTTGTGCCAGGCTCAAGAGTCGAATAAAATTTTCAGTTTGCCCGAGATAGATAGCATGACCACAGAAAACGTTAGAATGAGAAAATAATTATAAAAACCTTCTTGACAATTTAGAGAAAAAAATCCACAATAAGACAATCCAAAGTAATATTCTAAAAATTTATATATATGTCTTTTTATGGAGTAGCATAGATGGCTGGTAGACTGATTCTCAACGGTGTTTATGGATCGGTCAAGGGCAAAAAATTTATCATCAACGAAGGTGATACGGTATTGGTTGGAAGAAGCAGGGGATGCGACATCCTCTTAGAAGGAAGTGCAGGCATAGAAGAAACAGAAGATCATGCCAGCAAGCATTTCCAAACTATCTCCCGACGGCACTTAAAGATTACCTATCATAGCGATGTTAAAGTAGAGCTAGAAGACCTTTCCGCAAACGGTACTATGCTGGATGGAGAAAAAATCGAAAAAATCTATCTGGCAGACATCACTACAGAAAGTCATACAATACTTTTAGGTAGCAGAGAAAAATTTTTACTGGAATGGCAGCCTTATTGAATAATAATGAGTTATGCCAAGAGATATTTATTGGGGGGGGGAAATTTTTGTAAAAATTTTCCTCCAAACTCATTTTAAAAAAAATTATATTTTAAAAATTTTATATATTTTTCCCAAATTGGTAATCAATAAGAGCCTATCCGAAAAATAATTTTAGGCGAAAATTTTGAGGCGCTCGGAGAGCGAGGAGAAAGTGACAAAATTGCCGCAAGTGTAGCCGTAGCTA
>JABWCH010000186.1 GCA_013359215.1 Candidatus Brocadiia bacterium
CGAATCGTTTTTATAAAAATTTTATTCGCGTAATTTGTATATTCGTCTCATTCGTGATTCATACCTTTTTGGTTTCGGCTTGTCCAAGATAGGCATAAAAATCAGGCTTTTTCTGCTCTTTTTCCAAACTCTGGATCTACTTCTAAAAATTTTAAAATGGCAAAACTAGGGATGGTCGCAAGGCAAACCCATATAAAAAAATTGTGATAGCCAAGCCATTCACATATAACACCACTTATCATGCCAGGCAGCATCATACCTAGTGCCATAAGGCATGTACAGATTGCATAATGGGAAGCTTTATGCTCTCCCTGCGCACAAAGAATCATAAAAAGCATATAGCCTGTAAACCCAAAACCATATCCGAATTGCTCTACACCAATACAAGTGTTGATGATTGTATAGCTTTCTGGCTGAACCAGAGCAAGATAGACGTAAAGAATATCAGGAAGGTTCATAGCAAGAGCCATCCAAAACATACATTTTTTTAAGCCATATTTAGAGAGAGCAAAGCCGCCTAAAATTCCCCCTAAGATAAGTCCCATTGTGCCAATTGTGCCATAGCTTATACCTACCTGGGCTGTACTCAAACCCAAACCGCCTTTGTCTCTGTCATCCAGTAAAAAAGGGGCTGCCAGCTTTACCAACTGCGACTCTGCAAAGCGATACAAAAGCAAATAAAAAAGGATAGGCCCAAGATTTTTTTTTCTGAAAAAGGAAGCGAAAACTTCCCAAAACTCTGTTTGAAAAAAGGAACGGAAAGTAGAATCCTTGCTTTGCCTAGATGCTAATGATGTATCTGCTACAGGATAAGGCAAAAAGAAAATATGCCAAAAACTAAATATAGCAAACAAAAGAGCAATCAAAAAAAAGGTGACCATCCAGCTAAAAGGGATATTCCCTGATGTTGCCTGGAAAATAGCAAAAGCAGCCTCTTTATTTTTTTTGTCGGATGCGATCCATACTGTTTTTGCTTCATTCCAGTTGTCTTGGGTAAAGGCAAAGCTTACAATTTGCTCTTCGGGTCTTGGGCCTTTTGTATCGGGAGGAAGCTTTCTGAGCTTCAGGCTTTTGTTGTCTCCAGAAGAAAACCAAAAAGTGACAAGAACTTCTTGCCCTGCACCAGGCTGCTTGCTCAAAGAAATCTGCACTTCCTTTTCCATACCAGGCAAGAGCTTTATGTCCTGGGGGAATACAATAATTTTCATTTTTTCTGAAGGCTCAAGCTGTTTTTGTACAGGAGCAACAATGTGCTTTGCCTCCATAATAGATTCCGCCCTTATCTTTACAGGATCAAGCCCTGTATGGCTTTGGATTAGCCCTGCAATGATGGGAATTAGACCAAGGCTCGTCAGGGAAGCGAGTCTGTAGAAAGTAGACCGAATCCCCACAAACCAGGATTGCTGCTTTTGGCTTAAAGCCAGCATATAAAAACCATCGCAGGCAATATCGTATGTAGCCGATGTGAAGGCCAATATCCAGAAAAAGGCCATTGTCAGAACAAAGAAAAAGGGCATTTCAACACAAATGGCAATTCCTGCAAAGCATAGAGCTGCCAGAAATTGGGTTACCAACATCCATTTTCTTTTTGTAGAAAAATAGTCTACCACGGGACTCCAGAGAGACTTTAATACCCAAGGTAAGTAAAGAAGGCTTGTGGCCGCAGCAATCAAGGCATTGGAAAGCCCCATATTTTTATACATAATCACAGAAACCGTCATGACCATGGCATAAGGAATACAAGAAGCGAAATTGGCAGTAGGAATCCAGAGCCATGGAGATTTTTTGTTTCCTTTAGCATCCAAAATTCCTTGATGGATACTCTCTTCTAAAAGTATTGTTTTTTCCATAAAGTCTCTTTCTATTTTATTCTAAGGAATACGTTTTTCTTTCATTCCTTGGGGTTTGTTGTCTCCAGCCTTAACTTTTTGTATGATGCTTCGCTGGTATTCTAAAAAGGCTTGTTGCTTTTGCCAGGATTCTATGTGGCGGCGCAGGCTAAAGCGCGAATAAAAAAATTCTAAAGCAAAGTATATTCCGAGCAATATATAGAAAAAAGGCCCACTTATGAAAAGCCATTGGTCGTTAGAAAAATATAGAGAGGCATAGACAATCAAAAAAACATGGGCTAAAAAAAAGAATCCTATGCGCCAGTTTACACCTTTCAAATACTGGGCTTGAAAAGAGTTCAACCCTATTTCGCCGAATTGCTTTTGTGCCATCACCATCATAAAAGGCTTTCCAAGGCAAGAAGAAACCAAGAACAGAAGAGCAAAAATCATTTCAAAAATAGCGGGTTTCAATTTCAGAAAAAGATCGCTCTGCAATTGCCAGCTAATGATTCCCATTAAAATTATCAGGGCCGCGCTCCAACTGGCAAAAGGCTCAAAGCGTTTTTCTTTTGCATAAACCCAAGCTACTTCAGCCAAAGCAAGCGCAATCGCTGCAATGACTCCTGCTTCTAAGCTATAGTATTTTTCTATTAGCCAAAAGCCTAAAAGTGGTATCATGGAATATAGCAAGCTGAAAATCATCGTGCCTCTGGTAGGAGGCTGCATTTCTTTTTTCATAGTATCCCTGTTTTTGTTGATTCCCGAAAAGATGGCTTATACAGAGCAGCTGCTTCGATGTAGATTGCCAATTTAAGTTGATGGTGTTATTTTTATTTGGGGGAAAATTTTTACAAAAATTTTCCCCCAAACACCCTTTAAAAACTTTTAAATATTATTTCCCATTACATAGAGGTAAAAACGTCTAGCCTCTTGATGCAACGGAATCCCAAAGTTTCTTCTCTGTGGATTAGAGGGTAGCGGTTACGAAAGGAAATGCGACTGAGTGGCAAAGCAGCATTGTGGATACACCCTTTGGTTACCTTGTATTCTGTTTTTTCTGAACACAAAGGCTCATAGCGTGGGGCTACTTTATGATAGTCTTCTCGATAGCTGTCCAGACACCATTCCCAACCTTTTCCAAGCATATTATGGACATTCCATTCTCCTTGTTTCAGGGCGGAAAAAATGTATTGTGTATAGCAAGCCTTTTCCCACTGGGCTTCGGTTGGCAGCATTTTCTTAGCCCACTGCGCATAAGCCCAGGCATCATACCAATCTACTCCAGTCACGGGCAATGCAAGGTTTTCTTTTTGCTTATCCCAATCATCGGGAACATGGCTTTTATGGTAAGGCTCTTCATTGTGACACCAATCTGCATGGTGTCCGCCTTCCCTTGTGATGCAGTCCAAAAAGGCAAGGTAAGATTCTCTTCTCACTTTATGGACATCAATAAGAAAAGGCAAAAGATAGGCTGTATGCGATGGCGTTTCATCTGAATAAATGTTTCTGCCATCGTTTCCTATCACCGATGCTCCCCCTGCAACCAAGAGCATAAAGGCATTGTCTTTAGGAGATACCCAATAACCACTTCTTTCTGAATAGCCTTGGGGCATATACTGCTGGTAGAAAGGATAATCTTCCTTCTTAATATTATTTTGTGGATAATAATAGTCCTCTTTTTTCATGGTTTTTCCTTAAAACTTTTTTTCAAAAGGTCTTCTTCTATTTGAATACAAGGAGCTTCCTCGTTTTTAGAAAGAATTCCCCGAAAAAAATATTGGCGAGATGCAAGCATGAGTCGATTTTCATCCAGGTCATATTTCCATCGCCAGATTTCCATACGCCAGGGGTATTTTTTTTCTGCATCCAAAGTCGTTTTAGACTTCCTTTGCAATAGCATGAGAGAATAAATAGTATCCTCTTTGCTTTGGAAAACTTCTAACAATTTTTTATCATCGAAAAAGTCTGACACAAAGGGAATCGCACTTTGTACCAAAATGGTTGTTTTTTTATCGCCTTTTTTTTCCCATTGAACCAAGATTCTGTTTTGCTTTTGGATGGCAAGGAAAAAACCCTCTTGCTGATACTCTTCTGGAACAGAAAAATTTTCCTCTGTTTGTTTTAGCATACAACGTGCAAAATTTTGCTTTGAAACAAGACAAACATCGCATGGTAAATAGGTTTTCTCTATAGAATGAGAAGATTGCGGCACATCAGTAGGCTTTGTTTTCCCTATGATAATTTTTTTAGGATAAACAACACTTTCCCAGTTTTCCTTTTCTTTGCCGCGCATTTTGTAGAATAGGATAAGCTTTTTCGTTTGTTCTTCTTTTGTTAAGTAGAGAACGGTTGTGTACAGATGTCCCTGCTTTTGGCTTCCATCCCAGAAAACAAAAAAAGATCTGAGATGAATTACAGGATAAGGGCTGCCAGATTTTTCTTGAGTAGGCTTTCCTGGTTCGGGAAACCAAAAAGCTTGTGTCATTTCCTTTTTTTCAACGGAAAACTGGATTTCCTGAATTTTTTCTGAAGAAATGCTTTGCAATTGATTTTTATCATGAACTTTAAAGATCTTAGGAAACTGAATTTTTCCTTGCCACTTTGTTCCATCCGAAAATTCTATAGTTCCATCGATATTTTCTGTCTTCCCTTGAAAAAGTATTCCAAAAAGGCATAAAAAAACAAAAATTGTATTTTTAGAGAGAAACATACGCTATAAACTTTGTATTTCTATAATAGTTTTTCCTATTTGTATTTTATCGTGTTTTTGCAAAAAAACCTTTTCTATTTTATTCCCATTCACAAAAACACCATAGGTGCTTTCCATGTCTATGATTTCCCATCCTTGACCTTCAATATGATGGATTTTGCAGTGGGTACGGGATACTCTTGTGTCTTGCAAATACACCTCAGATTCTTTGACTCTGCCAATGAAATTTTCTTTTTGCACCAAGGTAAAAAATCTTCCAGAATCATCCCCTGAAATTACTTGCATAATTAAAGGCAATTTGTTTAGCTTTTCTTTGCCCTTAATTTTTTTTGTCGTATCGGCTTTTTTTAGTGGATCTAACCTTGGTGCTGTCTTGATAAGTTTTTCGTCAAAGATAATGTTGGAATCGCTTTCTTCGGTTTTTTCATTTGCTTTGCGCAAAAACTCCATCCAATCTTCGGTATATAAGCCATCTCCCGCTTCTATATATTGAATATCATCATGAGTAATATAGTTTTTGGATAGCATCACTTCCATAAGAGAAAGATTTTGTCCTTGAGAAAGCATCTTTTTTTGATGGGCAATGCATTCTGATAAATTTTCAGAGTCTATAAGTCCTTCTTTTAATGCTTTTTTAGCAAATTCTTTATCTGCTTCTTGTTCTTCCGTATTGCGCTGCGCAATTAAATCTTGCCTTTTCATTTTTTTGCTTTTATATCGTAGGAGGGTTTTGATTACATTATACTGCTTTTCTCCTATGATATTGTTCAAAAGTAGAATTTCACCCATTTCGTGGTGAGAAGGGCTTTCCTCCCTAAGCTTTCTTGCTTTTTGCATTTCTTGTGGCGTAATGAATTTTTGCTCTAAAGCAGCTTCCAAAAATTCTTCGTCATTATAAAAAGACATTTTTTCCCTCCTGGACAAAAGGCCAAGACAGTATTAAAAATGAAATGAACTATGATGTCTTGGGGAAAATGTTTATACAAATTTTCCCCAAGACAAATCGCTTTATATAAATATAACTATTTCAGACAAGCCGAGACCAAAAAGGTATGAATCACGAATGAGACGAATATACAAATTACGCGAATGAAATTTTTATAAAAATGATTCGTGCCATTCGACCATTCGTCTTATTCGTGATAAAAATCTTTGCTTTTTTGGCTAATCTTTTTTGAGATTTAAAGATGTTTCGATATTGAGAAATACAGAATATACAGGCTGATAGGCATCTTTGTATTGCCTTAAAATTGGCTGCGCTGCTCTACGAAGTTCTTGCAATTTTTCAGCATTGATCCATTCTACTCTATTAGGCCCAAACAAATCTTCTTTAAGGCTGGCAAGGATGCTTTCCAATTGCTTGATTTCTTCCTCTGCTTCAATCGATATTGTACGGCTTAGAAGATAATTTTTAGCATTTTTTGCCTCTCTTGCCTGCTTAGGTATGGTTGCGTTTTCTTCTTTTTCTAAAAGAATTTTTTCAAGGTTTGCATTTTTTTGCTGTATATTATAAATCATTTCTTCCAACTCAGCGATAGTCTCTGGCATTCCTTTCATTTCTTTCATATCAGAGATGACTCTAGGGTACAGCATATTGCCTTGCGCACCTTGTAAAGAAATGCTAAGTTTTTGCTGAATTTCTTCATAGATAGCAAGTGCCTTGCTCAGGTTTGCATACCATGGGCCAGGAGGAGCGATCCATTTTTTACGTCTTTCTGCTTTTTCTCTTTTTTCCGTTCTGTCTTTTTCTATCTTTTCCCTGTATCCTTTATCGCTGGCGATTCTTTGGTTGTCCGATAAAGTGCTTTGGATTTGTTTATACATTTGCTGAACGAAATTGAGCTTAGTAACCGCAGGATTGTCGTATATAGCAATCAGCTTCAAAGCATCTTCATAGCGTCCTGACTGCAAATAATCCTCGCCTGTCCCAATTACCTTAGTCAATTCTTTCACTTCCATTTTTGCTTCACTTAAAGCAGATAAAGCATTGGGGTCTACAGGTAAAAATCCTTTAGCATCAGGATATTCTTTCTGGAGAGTCTCCACGATTTTGCTAAACTCAGGAACAATTTTTTGCAATGTTTCATTCCTGCTATGCAGCTTTTCTATGATTTGCTTGATATTTCCAATCTGATCTTTGCGGTTTTTTACTGCGGTAGATTCAAACAAAAGATCTTCCACTCGATACCGATATTTGCTCAAATCGCTAATCATGTTGCGATTAATCAATGCCTGAACATCAGAAGAATCAAGATAGGAAATGGCTTTGTCATATTCTTGCTGCTTTTCCCATTCTTCTGCTATTTTAATCGTTTCAGATATTTTTTGATGCAAAGTATAGCCTTTGCTAAGTACAGTTTCTACTTCAGCAGGAATTTGAGGATAGCCTTCCTCGGATGCAAAATTTTTCTTAAATACTTTTAAGTTTGTATCCAAGGGTTGAAGATGCTCCTGGATTTCTTTGCCATACCCTTTGACCTTTTGGAATTTTTCATTCAAAGTTGCGATCTGGTTTCGATTCAGCTTCATTTTTTGATACTGTGTAATTTTTTCGCTCAAGCTTTTTGATATCTGGGCAACCTGGGGAATGATGCTCTGGGCTGCCTCTAAACCAGGCTGTGTTTTTTTAAGCTTATCTAATGCTTCATCCAGGGATTTTTTGTCTAAAAAAGTTTCTACTTCTTGCACTGTTTTGCGTAAATTTTCCCTCATGGATTGTGCTTTGCTTAGATAAGGAGCATACAAAATATCCACAGCAGGAAAACCTTCTGAAAGAGGATAGTTTTGTCCCAGATCGCTCACTTGTTTTTCCAGAGTTTCTGTGATTTGCTCCATGGCAAACAGCTTTTCCTTGGTATTTTGCATCAATGTTGCTATTTCTTTACCTAAAGCAGAGCTTTTTTGCATGCTGCTTGCAATGCGCAAAGCATCTTGTGTATTGCTTTTTACCTGGATCAATTTGCTCAAAGAATAGCTTTTCCCCTGAAAGGATTCAATTGCCTTTTGGGCTTCATTCCATTGGCTTTGGTAAATGAACTGGCTGCTTTTTTGTAAAGCTTCTTTGATTTCACGGAGATCTTTTTCAGAGCTTGCGATAAAGTCTTTCTCTTGCAAATCAGGTCTTGGAATATTGAGATCTGAAGGGAACTTCTGCAAGGATTCGCTTGCGTGGGATAGCGCATCTAGCTCCTTTTGCCAGGTATCTACAGTTTCTCTCAAAGCGATTATAGTTTGCGATATTTTTCTTTCCAGATTTTTCTTTTCCGTCATAGACTCGCATATTTTAATCATATCCCTTAGAGCTTCGCTCATCTCATCCAAAGCGGATAGATCTTCTTCTCCCTTATTCATGTAAGGCTCTGCCAGAGACAGAGCTTTGGGATCATCGCTTAGCATTGCGATTTCCAGATTGCGGAAATCCTGGCGCAACTTTTTTATGCTATCTTTACTCTGGCTCAGAAGCTTTTCTGCACCTGCTGGACGGCGAGGGAAAGCCTTTTCTTCAGGGTATTTTTCCTGTAGAATTCGCCAGTTTTCTTCCAATGTTTTGAGCTTTTGCTCTTTTGCTGTTATATTCTCTCTTAAAATGCGGCAAGTGGTTCTCAGTTGTTTCTTTTCTGTTTCCTTGTTGTGTATAAACTCTGCTGCATTTAAAATGGTTTCCAGCCTTGTGTAGGTTTTAGTTATCTGATCCAGAAAATAAGGCCGAACCGCTAGAGATACCTTGCTTTCGTTCAGATACTCTCCTGCTTCTTCTATATTTTTATTTAAAGCATTTGCGCCATTTTCTGTCATACTGGACAATAAGGCAATGTGTTTTTGGACTTCTTCTAGCTTTTCTAAAATTTTAGGATTTGGCTCAGGGTATCCTTTTTGGGGCGGAAAGTTATCTTTCAATTTTTTGACAATAGCCTGTACTTCCTCGACCTTTTTTTCAAGCTGGCTTTTGTATTCCTTTACTTTTTCCAAGGAAGCAGAAAAAGCAACCTTTTTTTCTTTTTCTATTTGCGAAACTTTATAGAATTTGGCTGTCAAGAAACCCACATAGATCATAATCAAAACCACTATAGGAGCGATAATGTAAGAAATAGGGATTCTTTTGTATAAAGGCTGAGAAGGAACATATAGACTGAACTTTACAAAAACGATTCTATCTTTGCGGTCAATATGTTCTGGCAGTTTTTTTAGTGCAACAGCAAGCTGGTATGCTTCCTTGATTTCCTCTAAAGTAGATTTTATTCCTCTGGGAAGCCTTACAGAATATTTTGCCAAAACAGCAACATCATTTTGGTTTAAGATAAATGCTTTAGCCTGGCTTTTCGGATCTGCTTTTTGGGCTGCTTTGCCATCTTCTTTTGGCGATTCTTTGGGTTCTTCCTTTTTTCCTTTAGGTACAATATCGATTCCATATTTTTTGAGAACAGTGACATCTCCTTTTGTAATCGGCTCAAGTTCTTCGTTTCTCAAAACTACAGAATCTTCTAACTGGTTCAGAAAGTCTTTTGCTTCTCCTGCTTCCTGCTCCATCATATACTTTTCTTCTTCGGAAAAAGAAACCCTGTCTGTTTCATCGGGAGTTTTGTTTTTTTCCCCTTCCAGGGCAAAAAGCTCTTCGGTTTCTTTTTTTTGCTTAGGCGGAGGTACAATTCCATATTTCTCGAAAATCTTTGTATCTCCTACCCCTATTTCTGGTAGCTCTTTATTAGAAATCAATACAGATTCTTCAAATTTAGAACGAATGTCCTCTTCTTCTTCCTGATGGAAAGTAGGAGAAATAGACAGAATATCGCTCTCCTGGTCTTCTTCTATAAAATTGCTTTCTTGTTCGCTTTTTTGCGAAGAAAGCTCCACAAGCATCATCTCATCCTCTTCTTCCTTACCTTCAGGAAGAGGCTCATCGTTCCCATTGTTTCTTACTGCCTTCATTGTGCAAGGAATGTTTTTATACTGTGATCGGATCTTTTGCAAAGCTTCTTCCTTCTCGATATTTTTGCGAGCTTCGCTTAAGAAAAAATATTCCTTACCATTCTCATTGTAGCAAAGCAACAAAGGCCCGTTGCTCCAATAGAAAATGACAGAAGACACAGAATCCGAGGAAAGAAAAGATTTCAACAGACGAAGGCCAAGCTCAAATTGTATCGATTCATGAAGAGTCACTAATGTTTTTTCGTCTGATTTTAGATATAAAAGCAATCTTTGTGTATTGATTTCAAAAATGGAAAAATTATAGGATTCTTGTTGGTAAAGTTCAAAAGAAGGTAAAATTTCCATCCTTTCAAAATCATTTTCATTAAAATGAAAACCTAAAAATCCTTCTTCTGTTGCCACTAAAACCAAACGATGCTTTTTGCTGGTGGCAATAATAACTTTGTCACCCAGGTCTTGCGCCTCAAGAAGCTTGTTCACCTCATGTCCTTTAACCCCAAGGTGAATTTCTTTAATCTTAAGAGCTTCTATATACTTACGACATTCTCTAAAAGTAAATTTACTCATAATTTTCCCTATCTTTTGGCCCTTAGAGACGAATATTTAATCTTGTGACTTTATGAATTTACTGCTATTGTAACTTTTTTCTTTTATTTTATCAAACGATTATTTTTGAAAAAAAATTGTATGCAACATAAATATTGATTCGCTGAAATGTGACATTGTCAAACTATTGTATTATCTACATGACTTTCGGATATTATAAAAAATCGTTGCATCAACATGAGAATCAAATACAATTTCCCTCAATCCTTTTTGCTTGGATCAAGGCATGGTTTATGCTATAATCTTCTTTCTTTATCCTTTTAGTATCTTGTAGAAAATTTTTTT
>JABWCH010000187.1 GCA_013359215.1 Candidatus Brocadiia bacterium
TCTTTATATTCTTCTCTTTGTGTTGAAATCGTCTTTATCCTTTAGATACGTTGCAACTATCAAGAAAGAGTCAAGTTTTGCAAATATTTTCTTTCTTTTCCTTCAATTATTTTGGGCATCTTAGAATACCTGCGTAACTCCTATTCCCAATTAAAATATTATCCTTTTAAAAATTATATATTTTAGAAAAAGTTTTTTCAAATACATTTTTTTTTCCAAGCAAAATTTTTGTATTGTCCGACACGTTGCCTTTACAAATTTAAGGCCGTAAATTCGGCTAGATTGCAAGCGATTTATATGTGGTTTTATCAAGATAGTAAAATAGCAAAAAATCAAAAGATCAAAAATTATTTTACTATGGATAATTTTCTATTTTTTGTTATAATTTTCATTTAATCTTTGCTGTTGTATATATTGCAAAAGATTCCAGACTCTCAAAAATGCTAAATTCAATAAATTTTTGGGTGTTTTTAGGCTGTTAGAATAAATTTAGGCATTTTTGTTTTGATTGAAAGAAAAAAATGAAAGTATATTGCTTGGGTGCTATATTTTATCTTATTGTTTTTGCGTTTTTTCTGCCGCAAATTATGGCAGAAGAGCCAGAGTTGGTTTATCAGATTGTAGAAGTTTGCGAAAAGGGGCTTTATATCAAGGGAGAAAGAACCTATTTCTATACGCCTTCTCAAGGATCTTTTGCTCTGCCTCCTTTAGACAAAAATCAGGAAAAAAAATGGCAGGAAAATGATCTTTCCCTGGATACCACAGCAATAGACGAAAAAGGCAACCTATGGATTTTACTCTTGCCTGAGATTTTTTGCTATTCTCTTGCAGAAAAATCGTGGAAAGTATTTCCCATTCCTGTCTCCGTAATCCAGAGCCAATATGGCGAAAGCTTTTTAAGCGTGGAAATCTGGAATGGCAATCTCTGGATGGCTACAAACGACATTCTATGGTGTTTTTTTATACAGGAAAACAGGTGGGAATCTTTTTCCTATCCTAGAAACCAAACAGGGGGGATTCTGAAAAAGGGGCCAAAAAATGCATTATGGATGGGCGGCAATGCATATTTTGATGGAACAAGCTGGACAGTCCTTCCTGCCTGTCCTATCCCCCTTTCCTTTTGGCCTAGAACTCCCCATTGCTTTGCATGGGACAAAGAAGGGCAGCCATGGCTTGCTACAGTACAAGGAATCTACTTTTATGACAGCCAGTATTTTTGCTGGCGCGTGGTCACGGGAAAAACCTTTATACGGGCTTATTCTCTTGCTTTGTTTCGTGGAGAAATATATTGCACAGACTATGGAGATGGACTGTATAAATATACAAAAAATCAGTGGTCGAAACTCCAGACCTTTCGCCCAAGACCAGACCTTTCTTGTGTTTTATCCTTGTTTGCGGCTTCTGACGATTTATGGCTAAATACCTATTTCGGTATAGGAAGCTTTAATGGCAAAAAATGGATTTCCCATTATGATTCCACTCAATACGATAAACGCAACAGTCTTTTCAACTTTACTTTGCTATTTGTAATTTTGATTTTATTTGTAGGAATTGTATCTTTCTTAATGATTGGCGGAGCTAGAAGATACCGTATTTATGGGAAGCATGCTCGCTTTGCGCCCATTACAACAAAATAAGAATATTGATATGGAGGTTGTAAATCATGTCAGGAAAAGAACCTGAAAAAAACAGAGAGCAGTGGAGTTCTAAAATTGGCTTTATTTTAGCAGCAGCAGGATCAGCCGTTGGTTTAGGAAATATATGGCGTTTCCCGTATTTGACAGGAGAAAATGGTGGTGCAAGCTTTGTGTTTGTTTATATTTTAGCGGCTATTCTCCTTGTTCTTCCTCTTATGTGGGCAGAGCTTGCTTTTGGGCGATACACCCAAAAAAATATGATTGGCGGTATTCTCCAGGTACGGCCTGGAACAGGTTGGGTCATCCCTGGAATTTTTGCATTTTTTGTATCTTTTATTGTTCTTTCTTATTATAGTGTAATTGCTGGTTGGACAATTGGTTATATTTATATTAGTCTAACCCAAGCAGAGATTTCTTTTGGTTCTTTTATCTCCAATCTCAACTATGTGCTTCCGCTTTTCGCTATTTTTATGTTCTTGACTGTCTGGATTGTGCAGGCAGGAATTAAAAAAGGAATCGAGAGATGGTGCAGTCTTCTGATGCCTCTTTTGTTTTTCCTGTGCCTTGCCATAGCGATCCGCAGTCTGACGCTTCCCAATGCCATGGCAGGCGTAAAATACTACCTTGTTCCTGATTTTGCTAAAATCAATAGCCGAGTTATCATGGATGCTGTTGCTCAGGCTTTCTTCTCTTTAAGTGTTGGTGCTGGACTGATGGTTGTCTATGGATCTTATATGTCTAAGCAGCAAAGCATTCTTAAGTGTAGTATATCAGTAGCCATTGCCGATACTTCCATAGCTCTTTTGGCAGGCTTTATGATTTTCCCTGCTGTCTTTTCTTTTGGGAAATCTCCTGCTGCTGGCCCAACCCTTACCTTCCAGGTACTCCCAGAAATTTTTAAAGCAATGCCAGGAGGTTCTTTGGTAGGAGCTTGTTTTTTTCTTTTGCTATTGATTGCCGCTCTTACTTCTTCTATTTCTCTTCTGGAAGTTCCCGTAGCCTACTTTGTAGACGAAAAGAAATGGTCCAGAAAATTTTCTGCCTGGTTATTAGGCATATTGGCTTTTTTCATAGGAATTCCTTCTGCCCTTTCTTTGGGAGCAAATGAATGGCTCACCAATATGCAATTTATGGGAAAGACAAGCTTTTTAGACATCGCTGACCATATATTTGGAACACTAGGCTTTGTAACAACATCCTTGCTTTTCTGTTTGTTCTTAGGCTGGAAATACGATGTAAAGATTGTTGCCGAAGAATTGAACGAAGGCAACCCTGCCTTTAAGGCAAAGGCATTTTTAGGTCTTACGCTTTTCAAAGCATGGGTTTTCTTTATGAAAATCATTGCTCCTGTTGTTTTGATATCTCTTTTGCTCAATAGAATAGGTTTAGACGATAATCCCATCAGAACAGGCATTATTGTTTTCGCCTTGCTCCTTACTGCCCACTTTATTTTTCTGAAGAATTCCAAAAAATCCTAAAAAAAAAGATATTTAAGGAATAGATTAAGATGCAAGAATTTTATAACCAGATAACAATGTACTCAGACCAGATAGCTACATGGATATGGACTTATATGGTGTACCTGCTTTTTGCTGTAGGCTTATGGTTGACATGGAAAACAGGTTTTATTCAGTTTCTTAAATTGGGCGAAGCTGCAAAAGCTTTGCTTCATGGAGCATTAAAGAAGAAACAATCAGAAAAACTGGAAGGCGATGTTTCTTCTTTTGCTGCTCTGGCAACAGCCCTGGCTGCTACCGTAGGAAACGGAAATATTGCTGGTGTAGCCACTGCCTTGTATTGGGGTGGTCCTGGTGCTATTTTTTGGATGTGGATTTGCGGTTTTTTAGGCATGGCAACGAAATATGCAGAGGCGACTTTGGGCATTTATTACAGAGAAAAACACCCTGATGGCACGATTGCTGGTGGCCCTATGTATTACATCAAAAACGGCATCAAAAACAAAAAAATTGCCTTGTATCTTGCTGGTACTTTTGCAGCTTGCGGTGCTTTTTCCAGCTTATTTGGGACAGGGAACATGATGCAAGGAAACCAGATCACAAGCGTTTTGAATGACCAGCTAGGCTTTGCTGCACTTATGCAAAAAATGCTTTCCTCATATAGCCTTGCACCAGAAAGTATTGCCTTGATTTCTAAGTTTGTTTTAGGCTTTATTATCACAGTTTTGGTAGGGCTTGTTGTATTAGGTGGGCTGAAGCGCATTAGCCAGGTAGCAGAAAAGGTTGTTCCTACTATGATCGTTGTCTACCTTGGTTTTGGATTGTACATTCTGATAACCCATATTACAGCCCTTCCTTCTGTATTTGAGCTTATTTTCACTTGTGCCTTTACACCTTGCGCCGCTGTTGGCGGATTCATAGGTGCTAGTGTAAGCAAAGGCATCCAGTTTGGTTTTCGCAGAGGGCTTCTTTCCAATGAGGCTGGCTTAGGAAGTGCTCCCATTGCCCATGCTGCTGCTCAAACCCCTAGTCCTGTACACCAAGGATTAATTGGCATTATGGAGGTTTTTATCGATACGATTATTGTATGCACTATGACAGGTCTTATCAACCTGGCTACAGGAGAATGGCAGGGCGGCGTGAATGGTATTGGAATGACAGTCGCTTCTTTTTCCAAAAATATTCCTCATCTCTTTGGTTTTGATATAGGCGGAATTGTTGTAGCCATTTCCTCTTTCTTGTTTGGCTATACCACCATCATTGGATGGGGCTATTATGGTGAGCAGTGCGCTAAATACCTTTTTGGCCTTAAAGTTACCTATATCTATCGAGTGTGCTATGTTCTGTTGACTTTTGTTGGTTGTGTAGTGTCTATTGAATTGGCTTTTTTTGTAGGGGATATTGCGAATGCCATCATGGCATTGCCTAACCTGATCGCCTTGATTCTACTCAGTGGCACAGTAGGCATCATTACCAGAGAGTTTTTTCAAAAATATCCCAAGTTAGAAGATTTTAAATCCTAGTTATGGAGAGGTGAATGATAGAAAAGATTTCTATGGAATGCTTTACAGACGAAGAATTCCAATCTCGAATCACGATCAAACGTCTGGGTGAATATGTAGGCAAAAGTGTTATTCTTATGGGCTGGATACACAGGAAAAGACTGCATGGGCAGGTTATTTTCCTGGATTTGCGAGATGAATCAGGCTTTATGCAGCTTGTAATTCCAAAAACATTGGAAATCGCAAAAATGGCAGAAACCCTCAAAGAAGAATTTGTCTTATTTGTCAAAGGCGAAGTAGCGCAAAGATCAGCAGAGAATATCAATCCCAAAGTGGCCCTGGGAAATCTGGAAGTTTTTGTGAGCGAGATTCGCGTCATCAACAAATCCGAGCCTTTGCCTTTTGCTGTAAATCTATATGAAGGCAATCTGGATGAAAACTTGAGAATGCGCTATCGCTATCTGGATTTACGAAGAGATGTCATGAGACAGAACATTGTCATGCGCCACAAAATCATTAAATTCATCCGCGACTATATGGACAACTATGATTTTGTAGAAGTAGAAACCCCTATGCTGACCAAAGGCACGCCAGAAGGATCAAGAGAATATGTTGTGCCTAGCCGTATCAGCAAAGGCCAGTTCTATGTTTTGCCCCAGTCTCCTCAGCAATTCAAACAGCTTCTGATGGTAGGCGGTTTAGGCCGTTATTTCCAGATTGCTCGTTGCTTCAGGGATGAAGATCTGAGAGCCGACAGACAGCCAGAATTCACTCAACTGGATATTGAAATGTCCTATATTTGCCAGGAACAGCTCTTACAGTTCATTGAAAGCTTTATGATTTCTCTTTTCCAGAAATTCAATCCAGAAAAGAACTTCAAGTTTATGCCTTTTAAAAGAATTTCTTATTATGAAGCCATGACAAAGTATGGCAGCGATAAACCTGATTTGCGCTTTGATATGCCCATTATGGATGCAACCGATGTTTTCCAAGATACGACATTCCAGGTATTTATCAACATCCTGAAAGAAAAAGGAAACATCAAGGGCATTAAAGTAGAGAACAAAAGCTTTACAGTCAAAGAAACCAAAGAATTGACCCAAATTGCCATAGATCAGGGCGGCACAAAGGGCATGTTTGCTATCAATTTCCTGGAAAATTCTATCAAATCCAGCCTGGCTTCCCATTTAAAGCCAGAAGAAATCGAAAAAATCAAAGCCATCTTTGATGCTAAACCTGGCGATACCGTTCTTCTAATCGCAGACATAGCCAGAGTGGTTCATAAAACTTTGGGTATTTTGCGCCTTGAAGTTGCCCGAAGACTGGGGATCATGGAAAAAGTCAAAAATGATCTGGCATTCTTGTGGGTCATTGATTTTCCTCTTCTCGACTGGAGCGAAGAAGAGAACAAATATGTAACCACACACCATCCTTTCACTTCGCCAAAAGATGAAGACATTCCTGCTCTCTTTAGCGGCGATCCCTTAAAGATATTGACAAAAGCATACGACATTGTACTCAATGGCTCTGAAATGGGTGGAGGTAGCATTCGTATCCACAACCAGGACTTGCAGCATAAAATCTTTGAGATGCTTAGTCTGAAGGAAGAAGACATCCAGGCGCGGTTTGGCCACATTCTCCGAGCTTTCCAATATGGCGCACCTCCTCATGGTGGGATCGCTTTTGGAATAGACAGATTGGTGACCGTACTGCAAAATGGCTCTTCTATACGCGATGTGATTGCATTCCCTAAAAACAATTCTGCCAGAGACCTTTTGATGGAAGCCCCATCTCCTATTCATGAAGACCAACTTAAAGAATTGGGCATCCAGATCGAAAAGCCTAAAACAGAATAGTCGATTGACATATAAAAACTAAGAAGAAGTTAGATGTTTGCTGAAAAAGCAAAGATTTTTATCACGAATAAGACGAATGATCGAATGGCACGAATAGTTTTTATAAAAATTTCATTTGCGTAATTTGTATATTCGTCTTATTTTGACAATGTCAAATTACTGTTTTTGGTTAGCAATTACTTACGACAGTTTTTCGATTTATCATTGACCACGAAGAACACGAAGGGCACAAAGAAAAAATTCAAAATATAGCCTTTGTACTCTTCGTGTTCTTTGTGGTTAAATTTTTCCTAAAATAAATACCTAAAACGCACTCTTTACACACTTAAAAATAATTGCGCATTTCATAAAATTTTAACACGAAGAGAAAACACGAAAAACACGAAGAAGAAAAAGAAAATATAAAAAAATTTTTTTCCCACCTTCGTGTATCTTCGGTACACTTCGTGGTGTTTTTTTTAAATGCGTAATTATTAATCTTACTCTAACAATGGGTTAGCGTAAATTCTGTGATAGTGTGTAAGCAGTCCGTATTTGACATCGCTAAGTTGGTATTGTTATGGTAAAAAGAGCATTTAAAAGGCAGTTTGGATTTCTTCCAGGCTCATCCAGCCTTTGCTTTTCTGCTCATCGCAGAAAATTTTCTGGAAGGTTTTGCCTTCTCTTTTTTGGGGCAGTTCCAAAAATACCCACCATTCTGTACCCTGATACTCTTTGCGTTCCAGCCACCATCCATTCCCTGCGATGACCAAGTCTTTTGCCACGATTTGCCGAGGAGAATCTCTGTCGTATTCTTTGTCAGAAAGCAAAGAAAATTCATCCCAGGTAATGCAGTATTTACCATCATGAGAACCAACCCATAAAACATCGTTTTTCGTTTTAGAATGCTGTTCCATCTTTTCTAAAGTTTCTAAAAGCAAATTCCTTTTTGCCAAAGCAACATCCTTTCCAAAATGTTTGAATTTTTGATAGGCAAAAGTACAAAACAAAGCAGATATAGCTATTCCAGATGGGAAAAAAGGTCTTGCTCGTTTGTTTTATGCTTTAATCCTAAAGCTTGATACGCCTTGGGTGCGACCTTTCTGCCTCTGGGTGTTTTTTGTAAATAGCCTTCCTGGATAAGATATGGTTCATAAACGGATTCGATAGTATCGTCTTCTTCTCCTACTGCTACAGCAATCGTCTTTACTCCCACAGGCCCGCCGCCATGATGAATGATGGTTTGCAAAATTTTGCGGTCTGTGTTGTCCAGGCCATAAGAATCCACTCCCATCATTTCCAGCCCTCTAAGGGCTACCTTTTCATCCACTATACCTTGAGAATGGATTTGAGCAACATCCCTTATTCTTCTTAAAAACCGATTTGCCACTCTTGGTGTTCCTCTGCTTCTTTGTGCAATCAAAACAGCAGCCTCTTCTTTTATCTGAACTCCCAAAATTTGGGAACTTCTCTTCAAAATAAAAATCAAATCTTCTGGTGGATACAGTACAAGCTTTTCGTGGATTAAAAAACGAGCGCGGAAAGGAGATGTTAAAAGCCCTTCTCTGGTTGTTGCGCCAATCAGGGTAAAGGGTTTAAGCTTTAAATTTACAGAGCGTGCGCTTGGCCCTTGGTCAATGATGATGTCAATAGAAAAGTCTTCCATTGCAGAATAGAGATATTCTTCTACAACAGGATACAAACGGTGAATTTCGTCGATAAAGAGTATATCGCCAGGCTGTAAGCTAGTTAAAATGCCCGCTAGATCGCCTGCAATCTTGAGCGCAGGGCCAGAGGTGATTTTGATTCCTACCCCCATCTCCTTGGAGATCAATCTGGCAAGTGTGGTTTTTCCCAAACCTGGTGGGCCAGAAAATAAGATATGATCCAAAACTTCTTTTCTTTGGGCTGCTGCCTGTATATAGGTTTGTAAATTTTCTACAATTCGCTTTTGTCCGACAAATTCCTTAAAACTTTGAGGGCGCAAAGAGATTTCTAATGTTTCTTCTTCTGGTACGCCTAGGGAAGCAACATCTCTTTGAACATTCTGAGACATACGATTTCCTTAATGAGAAGGGCTTTAGAAAAAACTAAAGCCCTTCTGATGAGTTTTTCATCTAAACAAAATTATGTATTTCTTTTTTTTAAGAAGCCTAAGCCCAAAAAAGCAAAAAAACAGAGCATCCATGTAGATGGTTCAGGAACATAGCCAACGGCAACACCGCTCAAAAAGGTTCGTTGAAGGCTATTGTTACCCCAATCGCTCAACCGAATGCTAACTAAAGTTTCGGACTGGAAAGCAGTAGGTAGCAAAATGGTCTGTTTATCGATACGGTATATGCTGCCTGACCAGACCTGCGTTGTTGTAGTTCCGTTGATGCTATTGGTGTAAGATCCGTTCAGATAATCTCGAATATCAGAATTTCCATACAGGCTTTTTGTGTATGTTGTCCCGCCTGATCCATAGAAAGTAAGAGAGGCATAGTTTCCTGTAGTTCCCCACCAGGTACTGATCAGAGTATGCACTTCTGTAATCCCGAAAAGATTTACCTGGATATCCAGATTGACTGTACCTGCACCGCCGCCAGCGGCAACAGAGCTGTTCCAGGACATGGGTGTTGAACCAAGGCTAAAGGGAACCCCTCCAAAAGTGACATTGCCTGTAGGGGGTGCATAGTTGTTGATGCAGCTTTGCAAGGTAATGTTGGTGCTAAAAGCAACATTCTTATAGAAAGTCTCTGCATATACAACACCTGCCATAAATGCCAAGATGAAAAATAGCAAAAAAATTTTATCTTTCATGCGTGTCTCCTAAATAAAATACAATGAACATTTTTTCCCGATTCTAGCGTTTTGTCTAAGCTTTGTCAAAGCCTTTTATTTTGTTTAGATAAAATCATTTAACTCATTTTTAAAAAAAGAATTATCTAAGATTTTTTTTGCCAGTTCAGAGCAGGGTCTTTGACTCTTCCAATAGAACTTTCATTCAGGTCAACCGTTGGTTCTTTAATAAAAGATGGATTAGCCATTGCCTCAAAAATTCTGCTGGATTCATCGACATAATAGATTTTAACTCCATTGCTGATGCTTGCAGGATAAGCATAGTAAACAAAGCATGATCCATTGGAAAAGTAGCAATATTTATAGCCGCCTTTTGGGTCTATATGGCTATAATAAACTTCTGCTTCCTTCATGGTCAAAGGGAACATCTGGTCTCTGCGGTCCTGGCTATAGGTAGTCATGGCACTGGCAAAACTCCTTAAGTTTCCAAAAGCATTGGTTGCATTGGATGCTCTTCTGGCGGCAAGCAGGGCAGGAACGGTAAAAGCAGCGATGATGGCTATAATAACGACAATAGCCATCAATTCGAGAAGCGTGAATCCTCTATCTTTTTTCATAGCACCTTCTCCAATACTCCAAATAATAAACAAAAGAAAGTGTAGCAACACAAACTTGATTCAGAACAGGCATATTTTCTCATTCTAAAATTTTTAGAATATATGTAAGGAAAATTTTTTACTTTTATTAGTATAATAGGTTTTGAAAAAAAGTCAATTCATTCTTGTTTTTAAGCTTTAACAAAGAAAATAGTATTGGCTTATAAAATTTTCAGCTATCTCGATGGATAAGAAATTATAGTTCTATCACTAAATACAGTATTCCAACTCTTGGCCCCGAAGGGGCGAAATATAATAGCCAGTGGCAACACCACTGGTAATGGGAAAAAAATATATATTTTGGTAACATATTATAGATTCAATCGTAAGGGAAAATATAGAGAATTGCTTGTCAATACATAGAAAATTTTCTTGCTTTTTTTTTAGAAACTTTATTCAATAATAGAGATAAAAAAGGTATTTATTGATCGTTAGTTTGCTTATATTTTTGTATTAAAAGGATCTGTGAATATGGATATTCAGGAA
>JABWCH010000188.1 GCA_013359215.1 Candidatus Brocadiia bacterium
ATTTTAAGGAATGAAAATAATTATGAGAATAAAGTGTTTTATTTGGCTATAAACACAATCCCATCTTCTCCCCTCAAAGAGATGGCAGGTTTAAAATGGTCAGAGAGTATTCCTTTTGATTTTGATTAGTTGGAATAAATTTTAAATGTGGAGTACATAAAAATGATCTTCATAGAACTGAAGTGCGGTCGTTCCGTTTATATTAGTGACTTCGATTACACTCGAACATACGGTGGGCTAATCGAAGGTATGCCGAATGAAAAACTGAACAACAAAATCATTGAGTGTGCGATGATTCGCATGCAACTAATCTGGGGAAAACGAAAAACACACCTGATACCACCAAAGATTGACACAAGTGACCCAAAACACCCGTCCCTTCCATCGACGCAATTGACTGCATATATAGTTTGTAACGATCCAGTTAATAACAACTACATGGGATCAGAACTCGTTATTGTTTGGTATATTAAAGATGAAGACTTTGAATCGTCTTCGATGCGAGATGTTACTGCCGCAGCACTCAACTCAATCAATTGGAATGATCTAGCTCAAGATTTCGATTGGTAGAAAGATAGATTCGACAGGTAATACAGCACTTCTCACTTGCGTTGAATACAGTCACGTAAGGCTTGAACCAAGGATAGACAAGGATAAACACAGATGGTTTGAACCCAATACTAAATCCATGTCCATCTGTACTACTAATCCGCAAATGCTTGTTATTTTACAAAGAAAAAATTTTGAACCACAGATGAACACAGATGAACACAGATAATTTTTCATGAAAACTTATTTAGTGAACTTTCGATATTTTTATAGAGATAGAAATCACGATATAAAAATTTTTTATCTGTGTTTATCTGTGTGTATCCGTGGTTCTTTTTTTGTTTGCAGCTTTGCTGCGCTGTGTTTATCTGTGGTTATTTTTTCTTCATACCATAGAATTCGTTAGTACCAGTATTTTTCAAGGGATTACTCTGTCATCTATCCTCAATTTGGGCATCGTTAGACTCAATGACCAGGCGAAAGTATCCTGCAAACCAATAGAAGGCTGCACTTGTTATGCTATAAAAAAATAAAATTTTTAAAAAATCCAGGAAATGGATCCTCATAATGGAATCATCCCAATATACGCCAATTAAGCTGATAAAAGGATATATTATAATAAAAGGTGATCTTATATGACAAAAAAAACCTACCGAAAAAATTAATCCCATTAGGATAAAATAGATAGCTAAAAGGTAAGACACCTTTCGAATGACTTGAATACCTCTTTTTGAAAAATAGAATATAATTATAGCCATGAATAATATTCCTGCTAGAAAACACAGAACTATATTCCACGCACTGAATATGCTATTATGCAATACGCTTATGCGTTTCATTCCAACCCAATATACTCCCCATACCGAAGTTGTTAAGAGTGTCAACGATACCAAAAGTCCTGTTATAAAAAGATATCTTGCATTAGGATTATCATTATTCTTGCTCTTTCCTAACTTATAGAGAAATTGTAGAATAATCCATACAATCCATAGCCTTAGAAGATTAGTTGTAATTACGTTTGCTAATACCAGCCATTGAAATCCAGCATAAATAAACAAAATGTTTCTTAGTGTGCATATAAAATCAACCGAAAAAGCCAAAAAGAAGATTCCCATCAATATGAAAAAAGCCCATTTAGCCCAATTTTTAAGTCTTATAAAATTCCAGCATATAAAGACAGGAAAAAAACAAATGAGAGCAGGTAATAGAACAGGTAGTAGTAAGCACAGCAGAAAGTTCCAGTCGCTTGTCTCAAACAGAGCATAGAAGAATTCTAAAAATGAGCTTAGCATATCGCCATGATTAATAAAACCTTGAAGACCTATCAGTGAAATCCCTATCATAAGGTACTCGAAAGAAATAACGACTGAAATACCAATACCTAGCCAGCCTAACCGATTTATCCATACCATATAATTCTTCATATTTTTGGTTTTTTCATCGGATTGCTGATCATTATTGATATTCTGTAGAGCTACATAGTTAGCATTTCCGTTCAAATACTCCTTAGATTGCCTGGAAAAGCAGAAAGATTTTCCAAACCAATAGAAGGCTGGACTTATTATACTGCAAATCCATAAAATTTTTAAAAAAATATTAAAGGAAGATTGAAATATGTTATCTTTGTAAATAAAAATATTATCTGTGCCAATAAAAAAAAGCTCTATCGAAAATTCTCTACCTCTCCCAATAAAAAAAAGGTCTAACATAACAAGTAAGCCCATCAATACAAAACAGATAGCTAAAAGGTAAGCCATCATTCGAATGGTGTGAATACCTTTTTTTGAAAAAGCGAATATAGCTAAAGCGAGGAATAATATTCCTGCTAAAAAACCAAGAACAAGATGCCATGCACCCCATGCAGGAAAACCATAAAAGGAGATTCCACTGTTGCAAATATTAATGTTTAAGCTAAATAGACCTCGCCAGAAGGAGAATGAATTTTTTAAAGCTTCCTTTACTGACAAATCTACTCCCAGTGCCGAAGTTGTTAAGAGCGTTAGCGATGTCAGAAACCCTGCTATAAAAAGATAGAGTAGGTCAAGATTATCGTCATTCTCTCTTTTCGTTGGCTTATAGAAAAATCGCAGGATAAGCCATACGAGCCAAAGCACGAGAATATTAAATAAAATCTTATTTGCTACTTGCAACCATCCCAATCTATCATAATTATAACAAATTTCTTTCAGTGTCTGCATAAAACCAACGCTGAATGCTAAAAAGAAAATTCCCATCGATAACAGGAAAGCCCATTTAGCCCAGTTTTTAAGTTTTATAAAATTCCAAAATATAAAGACTAGAAAAAAACCAATTAGAACAGGTAATAGGATAGGTAATATAAAGGATAGCATAGCGTTCCAACCGCTTTTTTCAAATATGTCATAGAAAAAAAACAAAAATAAGCCTAGCATATTGTGCTTATCACATTTTTCACTCCCTATCATGGAAAAGCCTATAATAAGGTAATAGACAGCCATCATCAGTGAACCGCTAATTCCTAGCCAACCTAACCGATTTATCCATACCATATAATTTTTCATATAATTGTTTTCTTTTCTCTTGAATATAGACAGAAATAGACATTTAAATCTTCTTTTTTTCAGTTTTTAAGACATCCTCTATTTTTCCTGAAAACCAAGCAATAAGCCCAATTCTTTCTTTTTTGGGTTATCATGAGAAAGTTGCTGCCATACCAGAAATGCACTTTTGGGATTCTGATTTCGGGAGTAGCAAAGAACGAGGCTTACGTTTTTTTCCTCTTCCGAAAGATTGCTACGCAAAATCGAAAGAGAAGATTCAGAAAGGCATTTCCAGGAGTAAGAGGGAGAACCATGGTAAAGATTAGCATGGTCTTTCCAGTATACATCCATACCTTCCCATTGGAAATGGCTTATATAAGGGGCATAAGAGATAGATTCAAGATAAGATACATCCCATATCTTTATGACTTTGTCGTCACTACAGGAAGCAAGGTATTTCCCATCCGGGCTATACGCTACACTTTCCACAGAGCTAGAATGACCGGAGAGAGTAGCCAATAGTTTGCCTGTGCCTGCATCCCATATCTTTATGGTTTTGTCCATACTAGCAGAAGCAAGGTATTTGCCATCTGGGCTATATGCTACACTTCTCACCAAAGAAGAATGACCATAGAAAGTAACCAATATTTTGCCTGTTCCTGCATCCCATATCTTTATATCGCCAGACCAACAAGCAGAAGCAAGGTATTTCGCATCCGGACTATACGCTACACTTGCCACATAATGAGAATGCCCGTAGAAAGTGATCAATAGTTTGCCTGTTCCTGCATCCCATATCTTTATGGTTCTGTCATAACTACCAGAAGCAAGGTATTTCCCATCCGGGCTATACGCTACACTTGCCACATAGCTAGAATGACCAGAAAGAGTGGCCAATGCTTTGCCAGTACATGCATCCCATATCTTTATGGTTTCATCTTCACTAGAGGAAGCAAGGGATTTGCCATCTGGGCTATATTTTACACTTGTCACAGGACGAGAATGTCCAGAGAGAGTGGCCAATGCTTTTCCCGTGCCTGCATCCCATATCTTTATGGTGTTATCGCCACTGACAGAAGCAAGGGACTTCCCATCCGGACTATACGCTACACTTTCCACCAAACCAGAATGTCCATAGAGAGTGGCCAATGTTTTACCTGTGCCTACATCCAATATCTTTATGGTGTCCCTACTGGCAGAAGCAAGGGACTTCCCATCAGGTCTATACGCTACACTTTTCACCGAACCAGAATGTTCATAGAGAGTGGTCCATTCTTTGCTTGCGCCTGCATCCCATATCTTTATAGTTCTGTCATAACTGACAGAAGCAAGGTATTTCCCATCAGGGCTGTACGCTACACTTTTCACAAAACTAGAATGACAGGAGAGAGTGGTCCATTCTTTGACTGTCCCTATATCCCATATCTTTATGGTGAACCAACTGACAGAAGCAAGGTATTTCCCATCCGGACTATACGCTACACTTCTCACATCTTCAGAATGCCCGAAGAAAATGGCCAATTCTTTGCCTGTGCCTGCATCCCATATTTTTATGGTTTTGTCGTTACTACTGGAAGCAAGGTATTTCCCATCCGGGCTATACGCTACACTGCTCACACCTTCAGAATGCCCGAAGAAAATGGCCAATTCTTTGCCTGTGCCTGCATCCCATATTTTTATGGTTTTATCGTTACTACTGGAAGCAAGAGACTTTCCATCCGGGCTATACGCTACCATTGTCACAAAACCAGAGTGGCCTTGAAGAGAAGCCAGCTCTTTTCCACTCGCTACATCCCATATCTTTATGGTTTTGTCGTCACTACTGGAAGCAAGAGACTTCCCATCCGGGCTATACGCTACACTCCTCACACCTTCAGAATGACCCTGGAGAGAAGCCAGCTCCTTTCCACTCGCTACATCCCATATCTTTATGGTTTTGTCGTCACTACCAGAAGCAAGAGACTTCCCATCTGGGCTATACGCTACCATTGTCACAGAATTAGAATGACCTTGGAGAGAAGCCAGCTCTTTTCCACTCGCTATATCCCATATCTTTATGGTTTTGTCTTCACTGGCAGAAGCAAGGTATTTCCCATCCGGACTATACTCTATACTATACACACCTTCAAAATGATGGCTCTGAGCAGGGCTTTGCCAGACAGGAAGAATAGGATGATAGGAATATACCACCTTTTCTGCTTCCTTCCATTCCTTGCTTCCCTGTCTCAGCAAAGGCGGATATTCTGCCACCGGGCCGCCAAATCCCATAAAGCCGATTGCTCTGCAGGCAGACATCCTGGCTTCGAAGTGTTGCTTTTTTTCTAAGTACCATTTCGCCTTTTCCAGGAAGGCTTTGCCTTCTTCATGTCTCCTGGCGATAAGGCTTTCATTCTCCTGGATAAGCCTAATTCCTTCGGTAAGTAGCCATTCATAGCCGCCATGATGTTGGGCTAGAGCTTTCATCCTTTCTTGCACAGTCTTCTCTTCTTCCTGTTTCTCGAGTTCTGCCATTTTTTTGCTGATTTCCTCTGTTAATTCTCTACCTTTGAGGGCTTCTTGCCATCGCTTGCTTAGCTCTTCGGTATAGGCAGACATGGCCTTGACGGCCTTCTCTGTAGCATAGGGAAAGAGCTGCCCTAAAGCTCTGGCTGCCTGGGAGCGAATTTCCTGGCTTTTGCTTGTGTTTGCCAGAATCTCCGCCATGGGTGCTATTACACTGGCAAATTCCGGCACCTTTTCCGCGCACATCGCTGCGATCTCGGTCAATATCTTCAAGGCTGCCAGATGATGCCTGGGATCGTCATCCTCTAGTATTCGGGCGATGTGGGGGATGGTGCTTCGAGCTAGGGAGATGAAGTCGTCTGGAGGTTGGTTAGCCAGGAACTGCTGCAAGGCAAAGCAGGCGGCCTGGCGTAGCTCGGCATAGCTCTTGCCTGTGAGATAGAGCGCAGCTATGAGACTGTGATTGAGTACCTTGTATGCTGGGAAGAAAAGAAAATCACCGTCGCCCTGTCCCAAAACGCTATAGCGATGTGCCTGGCGGGCATTGATGCGCTGATCATTGACCAGGGTGTAGTTCATGTAGTAGCCTAAATCGGAGGCGATCTGGTGGCTATCGGGGCGACCTGTGATACCTTGCATCGCTTGCAATAACACTTCGGGGATCAGGATATCCGCTGTCTTCTTCCCTATATCACAATTCTTGCCATTCGGCTTTGTATCCGCTATTTGCAATTTCTTGATGTACAACCTTTTCGTTTCCTGAGCATGCAATCCAAACACGAAAAGCATCAAAAAGATACATGTAAAACGGGATAGATATTTTCTCATTCTATATCCTCACTTTGATTTGAGAATGTTACGACTTGTGCTAGTTGAAAAAACTATTAATATATTGACATAACTTATTTTGGAATAAAGGCTTTTTTACCCCAAAGGGGTTTCACATACCAGCCCATGGGCTGGTATATACAGGTCTTTCAGGCCAAAGATTAAAGCCTTTTTCAACTGGCACAACCCGTGAATGTTATAAATTCGAACCAACCCATTCTTTCTATATGCTGTATTTCAACATCGATTTTTACTCGTTCTCTTCTTTCTCTAAATCATTAAGCTGAGATAAACGATGAAATCCTATAATTCCAAACGCTTGATCCAACAGGCTTTTTTGTAAAATCTTGCTAAGTTTTTTCTTTTCTGTACCTGGAGTGAGTTTCTTATATACTGCAAAAGCACTGTTCAGTGCATAGTTTTTTATATAATGCAAAAACAGTTGCTGATTTTTTTGCTCTTCAGGTAGATTGCTTCGTAAAATCGAAAGATAAGAATCAGGAGAAGCCATCCAGTAAACAGAGGCTTGTCCATGGTAAAATGAAGGAGAGTATTTCCAGCAAATATCCAGGTTTTTCCATTCTAAAAAATTGACATAAGACGCATATTGATGGTCAGATCCGCCATCTTTTTTTATCTCCCATATTTTTATGGAGTTGCTGCTGCCAAAGGCAATAAATTGGCCATCCGGGCTATAAGCTATGCTTGACAATTGATCAGAAGGAGGGGAAAGCGTCACAAGTTTTTTTGTGCCTATCTTGTTTTGCCATATTGTGATATTCTTATCTTCTACAGAAGCAAGGAATGTGTCATACTTGCTTATCATCTTTTCATTTTGGGAAACATTCCTGTAAAAAATAGCCATTGTCTCTTGTTTTTCAAGATTTATCAATTCAATCGTTATTGAGTTAATAAAAGCAGCGAATTTGGCGTTAATAAAAGCAGCGCATTTGCCATCTGCGCTTTCTACTTGCCCATCAATGCTCTTTATCATAGATATAAAGCCCTTGCCAGGAGGCATATCCCATATTTCTATGATTTTATCATTAGAAGAAGCCAGAAATTTGCCATCCAAACTATATAGCAACATTGTTCTTTTATTGTGACAAGGGAGGATAGACGACACTCTATCAAGCTCTATATCCCATATCTTTATGGTTTTATCCATACTCTCATAAGCCAGGAATTTTCCATTTGGACTATAGCTAAACATCGGGGATTCATAACCGCTAAAGATAGTAGCCAACACTTTGCCAGCCGCTATATCCCATATCTTTATGGTTTTATCTTTGCTGCTGGAAGCCAGATATCTGCCATCTGGACTATACACTATCTTTGTCACTCTATCTGAGTGTCCTACAGGAGCAAGTGCTATACCATTGACTATCTCCCATACATGGATCGTTTCGTCGTAAGTTTGGGAAATAAGATATTTGCCATCAGGCGTATACTCTACCTTTATTACATCTTCCCAAGCGATAGAAAGAAGGGATTTTCCATTATGATAGGAACGCTTTGCCATCTCTTCCGCCACATCCCATATCTTGATGGTATCGTCTTCTCCTGTAGAAGCCAGGAATTTGCCATCAGGACTATACGCTACACTTATCACTGCATCCGAATGGGCGACAAAGGCCGTCAGCAGTATACCAGAATCTATACCCCATATCTTTATGGTTTTATCTACGCCAGCACAGGCCAGAAATTTACCATCTGGACTATGCGCAGTGTTTGTTACTTCATCCGAATTAAGGCAAAGAGTGCTGAATTTCTGGCCACTAGCTATATTCCATCTCTTTATGGCGTTGCTTTTGCTACTGAAAAAAAAGACGCATTGGGAATCCGGACTGTAGGCAAGATTTCCTATTGAACCAGAAGGTCTGGAAAGGGTAGTGATTTCATTTTGGCCAGCTATATTCCATATTTTTATGGTTTTGTCTTTTGTTCCAGCAAAAGCCAGGAATTTGCCATCGGGGCTGTAAGCCATATCATATTCAAGTGCATTCAAAAAATAGGGAATACTTGTAATCACTTTTCCGCCAGACACATCCCATATCTTTATGGTTCGATCCCAACTGGAAGAAGCAATCCATTTGCTATCTGGACTGTATACCAGTTTCATCACTACATTAGAATGCCCAGAAAAAGTAGAGATTTCTTTCCTACAGGCTACACTCCATATCTTTATGGTGTTATCCCAACTGCCAGAAGCCAGGAATTTCCCATCGGGGCTGTATGCCAGACTTTGAACCGCATCAGAATGGCCGTAGAGAATGGCGATTTCCTTAGCATTGACGGTATCCCATATCTTTATGGTGTTATCCAGAGTGCCAAAAGCCAGGAATTTCCTATCGGGGCTGTACGCTATGCTTGCTGACACTATAGTTGTCGCTGCCTCCGAACTAAGAGAAAAAGTGCTTAGATTTTGGCCACTAGACGCATCCCATGTTTTTACTGTGTTGTCATTCTGATTGTAAGAAGCCAGGAATTTTCCATTCGGACTGTATACCATCCTTACTGTTGCATCACGAATGGAAAGGATAGCGATTTCTTTAGCATTGACGGTATCCCATATTCTCATATTGCCATTGCGAAATAAAACAAGGGTTTTCCCGTCGGGGCTGTATGTAACATTTTCTGCAATACTCACATCCAATATCTTTATGTTCTTGACATGCCTGACAGAAGCAAGGGATTCGCTATCCTCTTTGTCTACTTTTGGATCAAGAGGCGAGAGTCTTTTTAAACTATCGATGAAGTCCTGGCTTACACCAGAAGGGTATTGTTCCTTTTGTCTATAGTTCTCAATCATTGGGCATGAAGTACTTTGCCATACAGGATAAATATGTGCATAGTATCTAACAACATCTTCTGCATTCTTCCACTCTTCCGAGCCTTTTTGTAGCAAAGGAGGATATTCTGCCACAGGGCCGCCAAATCCCATAAAGCCGATTGCTCTGCATGCAGACATTTTAGCTTCGAAGTGTTGCTTTTTCTCAAGATACCATTTCGCCTTTTCCAAAAAGGCCTTGCCTTCTTCATGCCTTTTGGTAATCAGGACTTCCTGTTCCTGAATCATCCTCAGCCCTTCGGTGAGAAGCCATTCGTAGGCTTTCTGCTGGCTTGCTAGCGATTTCATTCTTTCTGGCAGGGTATTTTCTTCGGGTTGCTTCTCTATCTCGGCTATTTTTTTGCCGATTTCCTCAGGCAATTCTTTATCTTTGCTGGCTTCCCTCCATCGTATGCGTAGCTCTTCGGTATATTCTGCAATGGCTTTGATTGCCTCTGGTGTGGCATAAAGAAAGAGATGCCCTAATGCTCTGGCTGCCTGGGCACGGATTTCTTTTGTACTGGTCTTGTTCGCCAAAATTTCCGCTATTCGGGGTACTACGCTGGCACATTCTGGCACCTTTTCCATGCATATCGCTGCGATTTCGATCAAAATCTTCAAGGCAGCCAGTTGAGGATGAGCATCATCTTCCTGGAGGAGGTGGATGATCTCAGAGAGTGCGCGTTGGGACAGGGAAACGAAGTTATCTTGGGTCTGGCTGTACAGAAATTGTTGTAGATCCAGGCACAACTTCTGTACTTTTTTTTCCCTATCAACCCATTCCTGAGCATGCAATCCCAGCAGGAAAAGAATCCAAAAGATGCATATAAAATGGGATAGATATTTTCTCATTCTTTATCCTCTTCCCAAAGAGAAATTCTTCTCCTTGTGCAAAAATAACTTATAATTCTGATTCCTTACTCATGGTTTGCTCATTTTAAAATGAATTATTAATAGGAGTTACGCAGGTATTCTTAACATATTGAAATATAATATAGATCTATCTTGCAAACGATTAAAATCTTGACTCTATTTAGTTTTGAAAGCTCTTTTCATGATAAAAAGGATCTATTTTTTGATCTTAGAAGAAAAACAAG
>JABWCH010000189.1 GCA_013359215.1 Candidatus Brocadiia bacterium
ACAAGGTTTATGTTAATTTTTAGCATAACCTATTGGAAAATAAAAATATAAAAGTTTTTAAAGGGGGTTTGGGGGAAAATTTTTACAAAAATTTTCCCCAAATAAAAATCTCTTTGCGTAACTCCTATAAATAAGTGTTAAGCTATAAGTAGTTGAGCTTTGTATTGTATCCGCCTTGTAGAACCAGCCTGCTGCTTGAAGTTTCATAAGAGTTGACAGCGTTACGGGCAAAGCCCCTGGTATTCTTCAAAATGAGAAAAAGTTATGACAAACCCTATCAGCCTTCTTACCTTTAGAATTTCCCAACAAAGACTAGCACTCCCTATTGATAAAGTCCGAGAAGTCATACGGAATGTGCCTGTTATGCCAGCACCTGCCTGGACAGGGCTTTTGCATGGGATCATCCACATTCGGGGGATGGTAATTCCTGTTATGGATTTGCGTCTGGTTTTAGGAAGTGAGCCTTCCATAGATACCAGCAAAACAAGGATCGTCATTGTAGAGATGCTAGAAAGATCTGCTGGTTTTATCGTAGATGAAGTAGACGATATTATACCCCTAAAACAAGAACAGCTCATTCCCCTCTCTTCTCTTTCCTGGGAGAAAAAAACGGCTGTGCTTGTGGGTATAGCCCAGATAGAAGAACAAATATATCTTGTCCTGGATATGGACTATCTGATTCGAGAAGAAGAACGAAAAGTATTTCAAGAACTTTGTTTAAAATTACAACAAAATCCTATGGAAATAACAAAAAAAGTAGAAAAGGAAAAACTATGACAGATGAAATCAAAAAAAAGGCAGCTCGTATGGTCTTCCAGGAGCAATTAATGCAAAACGCCATAGGGCAGGGTGTATCCCATGAAATTAAGCCTGGCGTACAGCAAAAGCCTTCTGAAAAGCTTGCCATGAATATCCCAGAGCAGAAGACATCAGAAGAACTACAGCAAGAAAAGGCAGGGATGAAAATCCGCGAAACTGGCTGGTTGCTCTGGCGAACAGTAGTCGTTCCTCCCAACGCTTATGTCGTACACACAAGAAGAGGACAGAATAAACCCGTTACTCTGGGGTTAGGGCAGAGCTTCCGCTATTACCCCCG
This sequence comes from Candidatus Brocadiia bacterium, assembly GCA_013359215.1. GTDB lineage: Bacteria > Planctomycetota > Uabimicrobiia > Uabimicrobiales > JABWCH01 > JABWCH01. The sequence goes on from JABWCH010000189.1 coordinate 1,097, forward strand.
CATCGACAGCTACCTTGTTGTTCCTGCTGCACTACAAACCATAGGAATCGTTGCTCAGGGAGTAAGCAAAGAAAAGCAAGGAATCAGCATCCTTGCTTATGTCCAGTGGCTTATCAGCAACTTTGCTATTGCTTACCAGCGTCTTGATTTTTCTGATCCAAAAGATCCCATGGGAATTGTCAATGCTCAACTCAGAGAGCAAGCAGAAGCTGCGATCAAAGATAAGATTTCTACCATGAGCGTAGAAGAAATTCTTACAGACAAAGCCCCTATCATTGAAGAATTGACACAAAGAATGAAGGCTGTAGCCGAAGGCTCAATACAAGGAGATCGACTGAGTGGAATGGGGGGATTGGGGCTTCATATCGTTACAGTTCAGATCAAAGAAGCATACGTCTGCTCTCAGCATCTTTGGGAATTTCTCCAGACGCCTTTCCGAAATGAAAAGGAAAGAGAAGCACGCCTAAGCCGATTGCGGGTAGAAGAAGAAATAAAACAGCAAGAACTGACAAATCTCAAAAGAATCGAGTCAGGGCAGGCGCAGACAGAGGCAGATATAGCCAAATTTAAGGCAGAAAAAGAAAGCGAGTCTTTTGAGGTTGTGGTAAAAGAAAGGCTCAAAAGACAAGAAAAAGAAAGCGAAGAGAAGCAAAAGATGGTTGCTCTTTATGAGCAAACAGAATTGCAAGGAAGGCTTTCCCAGAAGAAGCTACAGGAAAATGAACTCCAGACAAAGCAAGAATTGGAAATTTTAAAAATACGCCAGGCACAAGAGTTCGAGCTAGAGAAATCTAAGCTGGAAGCACAACGATATACAGAAGAAAAGCAAATCAGCGTGGAAAGCAAAATCCAGGCATCTTTATGGGATGCAAAGCTGGAAGAAGAAGATCTAAAAAATAAGCTGGTATGCTTAGAAAATCAAAAAACTTTGCAAGCCAGGCAGCATGAAGTGGAGCAAGAAAAGAAGAAAAATGATCTTGCCTTAGAAAAACTGGAATTAGAGCATAAGATTGCTGCTGAAGACAAAGAATTCCAGGCAGCCCAGCTTCACGAAGAACAAACCAATCGGCTGAAGAATGCCAATAAAGAAGAAGAAATCAAGCAGCAAAAGCTCTTGCAGGAAATTGCCAATGGCCTTTCTTCTGAATACCTTGTAACAAAAATGATCGAAACACTCCCAGATCTCGCCAAGGCATTGCCCGAAATCAAAGAACTCAAAACTTTGCAAATCTCTTCAGAAGGAAAAGAAAGCAATCTGCTCTTTGGGTCTATCTCGAAAATTTTGGCAATAGCGAACGCCTTGGGAGTCAAAGTTCCTGGCTACCAAGAGCCATGATTATTTTTTTTCCAGGCAGATAAAGCTTTCGAGTATTGTTTTGGCTAAATGATGGAATTTTTCTTTGAACAAGGGCTTGTTGAAGCCTCTTTTCCACTGGAATGTAAAAAGCTCATCGGAAATCACAACAATCGCAGCTAAAGCAACTCCATGAAATCGGGCAACGGTATATAGCGCACTGATTTCCATTTCAACTGCATATATATTAGATTCCTGGTATTTTTTTACTTTCCACACCAGCTCTCTATAAGGCGCATCCGTAGTCCAAACCATACCTTCCTGGAAAGAGATACCTTTTTTTTGAAGAATATCGGCTAGTGCAGATATGGCTTTTGTGTCTGGCATAGGCTGTTTCTGATCTGGAAAATAGTGCGATGAAGTGCCTTCTTCCGAAAGACTCCCTGTTGCTAAAAGATAGTCCCCAATCAAAAGCCCTGGCTGCAAAGAGCCTGCACAACCTAGCGCAATAATATTCTTTGCACCAGAAGCAATCATCTGCTCCAAGAAAAGGGCAGCCGCAGGAGAGCCTGTGGCTGGCCCAACACAAGAAAAGTTTGTATTCTCCAGGATTTTGCCTAAAGAAAATTTTTTTTCTTGGTGTCCAGGAAGAAGTTTCCTTAAGATTTCCCAGGATTCGTTTCCCAAAGCCAGAATTGCATTCTGAGGGATTTTTTTTTGAGGAACAAAGGGAAACACAATCGATCTTTGTTCCTCAGAGGAATGGCTATCCATTCCAGATTTTTTCATTATAATTTTTTATAGAAACATCTGCGCTGAATTTGCCCATTCGGGATATATTGACAATTGCCTTTCTGTTCCATTCGTCCTGGTTGCGGTAGAGCTGGTCTACCTTTTCTTTGCATTCTACATAGGAAGCAAAATCTTCCAAAATATAGTATGGATCTCCCTCCTCAAACAACGAATGTAAAAGATCTTTAAACAGATCAGAGGAATCTTTGCAAAGCTCTCCATTTTTAATAAAATCAATGGTTTTCTTTAGAAGGGGATTTTTTTCATAGATTTCCCAGGAATTATAATTTTGGATCTTTTTTAGATGATTTATCTTTTTTAAATCCATTCCAAAAACAAAAACATTCTCTATAGAAAGCTCCCGAACCATCTCTATGCTTGCCCCATCCATAGTGCAAACCGTATGTGCGCCATTTAAGGCAAACTTAAAGAGGCTTGTGCCTGATGCTTCTGTTCCTGCTGTAGAAAGCTGTTCGCTTACATCAGCAGCAGGTATTATTTTTTCTGCCAGGCTGACTTTATAATTGGGCAGAAAGATTACCTGTATTTTTTTGCTGGCAACAGGGTCTTTTTTTATTTTTTCTGCCACAATATGAATCATTTTAATCAAGAGCTTGCCTCTCTGGTAATCGGGGCTGGATTTGCCTGCAAAGATAAAAGCGTATGGTAAACGCGCTAAATCAGGATTTTCCTGAATCCTGATATATAAAGAGATTATATGCAGCAGATTGAGTAGCTGCCTTTTGTACTCATGTATCCGCTTTGCCTGCACATCGAAAACCCAACTGGTATCCAGGGTAGTATGCAGCTCTGAAAAAATAAAGTTAGCAAGCCTTTTCTTATTAGACAGCTTAATTTGTTGAAAAAGATCTCGGAATCCTTCATCCTGAGAATGAACTTCCAGTTCTCTGAGCTGTTCCATATCGGTAAGCCATCTATCCCCAATTCTACTTATGATGAGTTCGCTTAGTTCTGGGTTTGCTACCATCAGCCATCTTCTTTGTGTAATACCATTTGTGATGTTGATGAATTTTCCAGGCTGAAGTTTACAAAAATCAGGTAATGCCGTTTTTGTCAAGAGTTCTGTATGCAGCGATGATACGCCATTTATTTTGTGAGAGCCTACTGTAGCAAGGTGTGCCATACGGATTTGCTTTTCTTGCCCTTCTTCTACAAGGCTCATGCGACGTAAACGATCTGTTTCTCCAGGGAATGCAATATTTACATGATCTAAAAAACGCCTGTTGATTTCATAGATGATTTGTAGATGCCGAGGCAAAAATCTTTGGAAAAAATAGACTGGCCATTTTTCCAATGCTTCTGGCATAAGAGTATGGTTTGTGTATGAAAAGGCTTTTTCTGTTATAGACCAGGCCATTTCCCAAGGGAGTTTTTTTTCATCTACTAATAGCCTCATAAGTTCTGGTATTGCCAGAGAAGGATGGGTGTCGTTAAGCTGGATGGCGACTTTTTCATGGAATTGACTATAGTCTTTTCCATTTTCGCTTTCAAACCTCTTGATAATATCCTGGATGGAGCAGGCAGCGAAAAAATATTGCTGCTTGAATCTTAGCTCTTGCCCTGCAAGGTATTTTTCTCTTGGATAGAAAACGTATGTTAGCTTTTCTGCTTCAATTTGATGGATAATGCTTTCTGTGTAATTAGACTGCTGCAAATCAGAACGGTCTAAAAATTTAATAGATTTGGATTCCCATAAAAAAAGGCTGTTGACTGTTTTAGAGTTATATCCTGTAATGAAAATAACATAAGGCAATCCTAAAACTTCATAGCTTGGCTGCCAGATAAATTCTGTACGGCCCCCTATGTTTTGTACTGCGACTTTGCCTCCAAATTTTACAGCAAAGGCATGGTCGTGCTGTGGAATACACCAAATGCTTTGGTCTTTAATCCAATCTTCAGGACGAGCTACCTGGTTACCATCTACGATGGTCTGGGCAAAAGTTCCATAATGATATCGAAGCCCATATCCCATGCATGGTATTTTCTGGGTGGCTATAGAATCTAAAAAGCATGAAGCTAAACGGCCAAGCCCTGCGTTTCCCAGGCCAGGCTCATCTTCAGCAGCACAAATTTTTTCCCAATTCAAAGGACTTCCTTTGTGGCTTGTTAGCGATTTTTGTATGCTTTTTTGAATCCCAAGATTGATCATATTGTTTACTAAAAGCCGCCCAGGTAAGTATTCTGCGGATAAATAGTATAGCCTCTTGACTTTATTTTCTTTATGTTTGTATTGTGTTTTTACCCACATAGGTATGATCTGGTCTTGGAGCAACATCATCAATGCCCTGCAATAATGCCTTTCCTGAGCATTGGATTTATCCCAAAAGGCGTATTGGAGATGGTCAGAAAATTGTTTCTGGATATCGTCCATACTTAATTTTTTTTCAGAATCAAGATAATAATCTTTCATTATGATTTCACTCCTATAGGGAAAAATACCGAGTGGAAATTTTTGGTTGGAATTATGGATTAGACAAGCTTCGGTTGTCCAAAATTTATGATAGTTCATATTCAGACAACAAAGCTGGATTGTCTAAAAGATCTTGAATTTTTTCAAAAATGAAAAGATGATGGTTGTGCAACACAAAAGCTCTTGTACAAAGAGATGTTATGTACTCATATTCATGAGTAGCGATAATCTGTGTGCATTCTAATTTTGAAATGTAGCTATTTAATTCCTTTTTAGACCTTACATCCAGGCTGGAAAATGGCTCATCTAAAACCAATATGCCTGGATTTAGGCTAAAGGCTGTAGCAAGCAATAGCTTCTTTTTTTCTCCTGTGCTTAGGCAATAAGGGTTTTGATGGATATATCCTAAAAGGCCAAAAAAAGACAGGGATTCTTCTATGATTTTTTCTATTTCTTTTTGTTCTTTTCCTTGCTGCAAAAGACCTAAAGCTATTTCAGAATATACTGTGTTCATAAGAATTTGTTCATCAGGATAGCTAAAAATAGTATACATATCCGTTGGATAGTTCTTCTTCATTTCTTCAAAATAAAATTGAATGCTTCCTTTGTATGGTGTAATGAGCTGGTTTAGGGCTTTTATCAAAGTGGATTTTCCGCTGCCATTTTTCCCTAAAAGTGCGATTCTATCTTTTGCTTCAATGATAAACGAAATATTTTCTAAAATAGCCTCAGATTCATATCTATAGCTTGCATTTTTAGCGCAGATAAGGCAATTCATAGTGGCTTATCGCTAATCCTGAGTTTTTCTCTATGCAAAAAACAGTTATGAAGACGCAAAGCGTAAAAAGGGCATTCTTCATATATGCAGTTGTCTACAGGGCAAAAACGATCAGGGATTTTTTTATTCATATCCCATTCTGTTAGAGCAATCTCAAGAATGAGTTCAAATGGCATCAAGGAAGGCTCTCGGTGGGCTTTAGGCGACCCATGAACCAAAAGCTTTTGCGATTGATGCAAAAACCACCCAACGACTTCCCCTACTTCATAAAAAGGTATTTCGGAAATAGGGGCTGCAATGGTATATCCAGAGAGCATTTCCGCTATGCGAAGTTTCGCAGCCAATCGCCTGAAGGTAAAATTTTTCAATTTCCCTAGCTTATTGACAGAAATGCTAATATGCAAACGTGTTTCATCTTTATAAATGACAATATCTGCTTTATCTTGAAAACGTGCAGCCTTCACTACAAGAGCACTTTGAGCTTCTATTGCTACTATTTTTATTTTATCCAGTTGATAGATTTTGCTTTTGGTTTTATATTCCACAAGGGCATCCTGCCAGCTTTTTTCATAGCTCACAATACAATCGAAAAGCAAAAAAATAGGCTTATAGATGCCTTCAGGGTTGTTCCTGTATAGATGGTAAAAACCTTTTAGTATATTGGGAAGGCCAACTATCTGGTCTTTGGATGTGTTAGCTTGAAGAAAGTAGCTTCTTGGCTTAAGGTTTTTTACAAAAGATATGATTTTTTGGAATTCTGGAATAGACTCAATTCCCTTGCTTTGAACAAAATGATCAAAGTATTTTTCTGAAATGTACATCTCTTCTGTAAGCTTGCATTGAAGATGCCTTTCGCATAGATACAATGCCATGATTTTTTTTAAATTGAGATTTTCAAAAATTTCTTCTTGCATTCCAGGATTCAGCTCATGCCCCAAAAGGGAAATGCCAGAAAACGAAGCTTCAATAGATTGGAATACTTCTAAAAAAAATTGGGTCATTCCAAGAAAATTATTTCCAAAATGGATGAGTGCTCCACGAATAATGTTGGGCAAAGCTGTTGTATGATCTATAGGGTTTTTAGATCTTAAAGATTGGCCTGCACTGTCTTGTAATCGCGTAAACTCTAAAATATCTTTTAGCGATTCTTTGTTCTCAACGCCTAAATCCTGAGCTACAAGATTTGATGCAGATAGAGTCAGCTTTTCTTTTTCCAAAGTAATTCCGTCAGGATGCGTATCTAATTTTCCGCCTCCAATATCTACAGCCAGGATGCCTTCCTTTTCTAATTCTTCGGGTGTTTTATTGTCTGGCAAACGGCCAGCGGGATAAAAGCAAAGCTTTGCCTTGGAAATACCAGGGTAACGCTTTTCCCCATACTGTTGCAAAAGATAACAACAGAGCATGGCATCCAGATCGGGATATTCATGAGTGATGATTGTGTGAAATTCCATAAAAAATTGGCGTAGATTTTTGAAGAATTACGCCATCCTTATTTCCCAGGGCATTGTTGCCTTGATTGCTTTGCATCCATGCGCGTGAGCGTAAACGTACGTTCACTCTGGCGTATGCTCTCGCCTGATTCGATGAAGTATTAAGTCAACAGTGTTCTGGGCTAGTATATATAGGCCTTTCAGGCCAAAGATTGAAGATTTTTAACTGACACAAGCCGTGATAATTTGATTTTCGGCTAATTTTGTGGGGTTGCTTGCTTTTTTTGCTGTTGTCGTTGTAGCTTTCTAGCTGCTTTTGCCATTATTTTTTGGCAAGAGGAGCAGACAACTTGCATCTCGGATTTTCCTTGCACTTTATGCCACCCACCCCAGTTTTTTGCCAGGCTGTCTACGCAAATTTTACCTGATTTAATGCTTATTTTGCCTACTTGTTTATTGCATTGAAAGCATTTGTTTTCTACATTTTTCCAATATGTTGCCATATTAATTCTCCCAAAACAAACTACGCGCTTGCCACCAATTTTCCCATTCGTTTTTCGATGAGAAATCCTGGTTTGTAAATCTTTTCAATATACCAAAGCTTACCAGAGAAACAGGGCTAGAACTTTCTAATACTCCGATCAAACGAGGAATTGCTTCTTTTTTCTCTTTTTGGGTTAAAAAAAAAGAAGCAAAAAAAAGGTGCTTTTCATAGCCCAGAGAAATCGCCCACAAACAGGAATTTAAAGGACTTTTCAGCAAATAGTGAAAAGTATTTGGCAAAGAAGATGTTTCCTTTTCCCCGAAATCAATTCTTGGATAAGAAAAAATTTTTCCTTTTGCTATACGACAGCGAGGAAGGGCTGCCGCTATTTTCCAGACACGGTAAGACAAAAGAGAAGGTATGGGATTAGGGATTTTAATCTGAAAAATTTTGCTGGCCCCTGGAGGGAGTTTTATTTCCTCTCCCAAAGAAACAATTTTTGTATAGGTTTCGCTTTTTTGGTTTCCATGCAAAAAATAGTCTTTTTGCGTTATATCCAATACAATTCCATGATTCTTAGACGTGAAAATAGTAATCTCTGTTGGTTGTAGGTTGGATAGATGGAACTCCAGGAGAATCTCTTCGCCAAAAGAATAGTATTCTTGAGAGAATCGCAATTCTGCTTTGGCTTCTACTTTTTCTGCGTTAGCAAGGTTGCATTCCACAATGAAAGCATTGATTTCGCTGGAAAGATCAATAGATGGCTCTAATATTAAAATGGCTTGTGCTATTTTTAATGCTTCCTGGTGCTTCCCTTGCTTGAATAGTTCTTTTGCTTTTTGATAGCATTCTTTAAAATACTCTAATTTTGACCACTCTTTTTGTGGAATATTTTGCAATTTTTCTAAAAGATAGAAATAGCGAGGATTTTGGGTTTGCTCCAGCCGCTCTTTTACAGGGTAAAGCGATTTTTTGCCCATATCTAAAATGCTTTGCATAGCCTTTTCTATCTGGCTAGAGGTGCTTTCTCTGGATTCGATAATCATAAAGAAGGGTAGCCATGAAGAATGGTGTGCTTTTTCTTGGGAGAAAATGCCTATACAAAACCACAGCAATAAAAATAGGTACAATCGCTTTTGTTGCAAGGCTAATTTCCTTCTTTTTTCCAAAAATTTTCTTGAGGTTTTTCTAAGTACTCTTGCCAGCTTTTTTTTAGAATAGCTTCCTGCTTTAAAGAGTATTTTTGTTCTTCCATTTCTAAAACTATACCTTCTATATCCTCTGTTTTCAAAGATTCAGGAAAGGCTATAAGATAGGATTTAGCATATCCTATAGGAATTTTTTCAAAATTCAGAAAGCTTTTTAAAAAAAGAAAATACTTTTTGGGTACTTTCTGCATACTATCTAGCAAGGAGATATTAGTATAGCATTTTTTCTCCTTGGTTTGTACGCTTATCTTATCTCTTGTGTCTTGAAAATCCAAAGAAGGGTTCTGAAAATTCACAAACAAAAGTTTGTAGTATGCCATTTTGCTACCAAAAGCCTGGTTGAAAATTTGTTCGTGAAAATTGCTTTCTTTTGCGTCAAAAAAATAGGTATATAAAAAAACATGAGCGGAATTCAAAGTAGTATACCAAAAAGAAATGATTTTTTTTTCTTCTTTTTCTACGTGGGCTTTGATTTCTGATTGCTCTTTTTGCATATTCCTCTTTTCAAAAAAACGAAAAGCTAAAGAATGCAAAAAGAAAAAAAATAAAATAAACCATAAAAAAGAGGCAATAAAATAGATTATGCGTCCTTTTAAAATGCTATCATACCATTTCAATGCAAATAACTTTCACAAAAATATTCCCCATTACCAGGTTATACCACAAAAAAAAGAACAAGAACAAGATCGTACGCGAACGTCATGCGTGTTAAGCGATGAGAATTAAATAACTTCCCCATTTTTAATTGAATACAAGACAGCTTGTTATGTAAATTTTACTTCTGTGTATCCCTAAATTAAAGGGAAA
>JABWCH010000559.1 GCA_013359215.1 Candidatus Brocadiia bacterium
CGCAGGAACAACAAAACTTTGAATCCCGATTTTACCTAAATTATCAACATTTTTGCTAACACCTTCCATTCCTGCACGATCTGGATCAAGGCAAATAATAGCTCTTTTTATATGTAAACGAGCTATTGTCTTCAATTGTTCTTGAGTAATAAATAACTTCCCCATTTTGGAAAAAAATTTACCGCAGAGGCACATTTGTATGCAATACAACGGAGAACTGCGGTAAAATTTTTTTTAGGCATTCGCCTATTTTTCGCTAAGATTTGTCCTGAACTCTGCCTACGAGCAATGCTGCTACAATCAGGCATGCGCCACCAAGCATAACCACATAAAGAGGATTATTGTTGAATACATGCTTTACAATGGGCTGGAATGTCAAGGCAGCCAGGATTTCTGGAATCACAATAAAAAAGTTAAAAATGCCCATATAAACGCCCATTCTTTCCGAAGGCAAAGCACCAGCAAGAATCGCATAAGGCATAGAAAGAATAGAGGCCCAGGCAATCCCAACGCCGACCATAGTCAAAAGCAAAACATATTGGTTGTGTATAAAATACACGCTCAAAAGCCCAATTCCCCCAAGCACCAGAGAAATGCTGTGGACTTTTTTCTTGCCTATTTTAGCAGCGAGAGGGGGCAAGAGAAAGGAAATAGCAAAGCATACTATGGAATAAACAGAAAAACAAACTCCACCCCATTCTGTCCCCTGGTTGTATAGTGTGGACTTTGTGTCTGTAGCTCCAAAGACATGGCGGGCGGTTGTAAGGCCAAAAAACATCCACATACAGAAAAGACCAAGCCAGGTTGCAACCTGAACAACAGCGAGCTGCTTCATGGTTTGAGGAATATCATGGATTGCAGAGAATATTTCTTTGAATATTGCCATAATGCCGTTTTTTTCAGCTTTTTTTCTTTGGAATTCTTCCATGTCTTCAGGAGGATACTCTTTGCTGGTAGCCACTGTCCATAACACAGCTAAGAAGTAAATCACTGCTCCTGACATAAAGGAATACTTTACAGTCAAGGGTATCCCGCTTTCTGTTGTTCCTGTTACGCCAAGATGCCTTAAAATATAAGGAAGTGCGCTGGCTACCGAAGCACCTACACCAATGAAGAAGCTCTGCATGACAAAGCCTGTAGTGTGCTGTTCAGGATTCAGTTTATCTGCGACAAAAGCACGGAAAGGCTCCATGGATACATTGATGCTGGCATCCAATATCCATAAAAGAGATGCGGCTGCAAGCAAGGTTGGAGAAAAAGGCATAAAATAGAGAGCAATGCTTGCCAGGATTGCGCCAAAAAGAAAATAGGGTCTTCGCCTGCCCAGACGATTCCATGTTCTGTCGCTCATAGAGCCAATAATAGGTTGAATGATAAACCCTGTCATGGGTGCAGCAAGCCAGAGTATAGGAATTTTGTCTGGTTCTGCCCCTAGCTTTTCATAAATGGCACTCATATTCGCCTGCTGTAAAGCCCATCCAAATTGAATACCAAAAAAACCAAAGCTCATGTTCCATATTTGCCAAAAGCTAAGTCTTGGCCTTACTGTTCCTTCCATAAAACCCGCTCCTTTAAAAATTAGAAAAATAAAGGTTGGAAATAAGACATTCTAACTTGACAATGTTAAATTAGGATTATTGTCTCCCAATAGAAACTAAGAAGTTAGATGTTTGCCGAAAAAGCAAAGATTTTTATCACGAATAAGACGAATGGTCGAATGGTACGAATCGTTTTTATAAAAATTTCATTCGCG
>JABWCH010000190.1 GCA_013359215.1 Candidatus Brocadiia bacterium
TAATTTATCGTATGACAATCATTAAAGGAGTAGATTGATGAGATTAGGTAATTCCTTTTTAAATCGTTATTTCGCATTAACACCAGAACAAAGCAAAAAATTCATCGTCAAGAATCAATGGGTTGACGATGTAAAAATCACCGATGTTACAGCCAGAGAAGTTCTTGATTCCAGAGGTAACCCCACTATAGAGGTAGATGTAGAGCTAAAAAATGGAGCATTTGGCAGAGCTATTGTCCCTTCTGGCGCATCCACAGGGGAAAATGAAGCTTTGGAACTCCGTGATGGCGATAAAAAAAGATACTTAGGCAAAGGCACATCCAAGGCCGTAAGCAATGTGAAAGAAAAAATTGCTCCTGCCCTCAAAGGGATGAGCGTTTTTGAACAAGATCTTCTGGATAAAACCATGCTGGATCTGGATGGAACGCCCAATAAAGCCAATCTAGGCGCAAATGCTATTTTGGGTACATCCATGGCTTGCGTCAGAGCCGCTACATTCGCTTTGTATGGGCCAAAAGGAATGCCTTATTTATATATCGGTGGCGAAAATGCCAATGTATTGCCTGTTCCTATGCTCAATTCTGTTAATGGCGGAGCGCATGGCGAATGGGTAACCGATTTGCAGGAATTCATGATTATGCCTGTCAATGCCCCAGATTTCACAAATGCCATTCGCATGGCCGCAGAAGTTTACCACAATGTTGCCAAAATCCTCAAAAAAGCAGGATATGCACAAGGGCTTGGCATTGGAAATGAAGGCGGATATAATCCTTACTTTACAGGCAATTTCTATAAGGTATTTGGAAGCAGAGTCATAGAGGGAATCAATGCAGAACCTCTCTGGATCTTTATGGAAGCCATCAAGAATGCAGGGTATGTTCCTGGAAAAGATTTTGTTTTTACCATGGATGGCGCGGTTTCTGAGCTAGAAAAAATGGCAATGGAAAAAGGCCATAAAGAAGGCCACTATATTTTACAAAGAGACAATAAGGTCTACTCTTCTGAACAATTTGCCCAATTCTATGGCGAACTGATAGACAAAGTCCGAGGCGAAAATGGACTTCAGGTTCTCAGATCCATTGAAGACGGCCTCTCAGAAAACGATTGGTCAGGATGGAGTAAAATGAACCAAATGCTAGGCAAAAAAATCCAGCTCGTTCTGGACGATCCCACATGCACCAACCCTACATTGCTGCAAAAAGGTATGGATTGTAAGGCAGCCAATGCTATCCTGATTAAACTCAACCAGATTGGAAGCGTCACAGAAACCCTCAATACCATTGAACAGGCACGATCTGCCAACTTTGGGATTGTCATTTCTCATCGCAGTGGCGAAAGCGAAGATTGCTTTATCGCTGATCTGGCAGTAGGAACTTGTGCTGGTCAAATCAAAACAGGTGCTCCTCAGCGTTCTGACCGAAACAGCAAATACAACCAGCTCATCCGCATCGAAGAAGACTTGAGAAGAAGAGGTAAACAACCCATTTACCCCAATGCTTCTATTTTTACTAACGAAAAAGTTTATGCTTCCCAGTTCTCTGCTCGCTAGAAAAAACAGTCGGACATAGAAACAATAGCAAAGAGAATGACAATATGACTATAGGCGATGGAAGGACAAAAATTTTCCCATCGCTTATTTAATTTGACAATGTCACATTGAAGGACGCTCCGTGTAAGCCTTCTGTAAGGATTCCTGAAAGAAGGCTTACACGGAGCGTCTTTCTTGATTTCTTCTTGATTGTCCAAAATTAGGAGCTAAATTCATAAGCATTTAAATAGATAAAATTTTTTAAAGGGGGTTTGGGGGAAAATTTTTACAAAAATTTCTCCCCAAATAAAAATCTCTTTAAGCAACAACCAATGTGAGTAATGTAACATCATCAAATCAGTAAGAAAGGAGAAAAAATGAAAAAAAATCTTATTGTATTGTTCTTTTTCATCTTTTCCATAGTGGCTATCCATGCTGCAAACCTGACAGTAGTATCCAATAGCACAAACTGGATGCAAAGTACAGTGTATACTATTGATAATACTAATCCAGGATGGCCTGGAGTATCCAGTTTGCCTGCCTTGAATACATACACAATAACGCCCACTGTTGGCGGTGCGCATGTAAGCAATGTCTCTGGTGCAACCAATCTGTTTTCTGCAGATGGAATCCGCTACTACAGATCTACATTTTCCTTATCTGCCTTTACAGACATTACAGCAGATTTTCAAATTTCTGTAGACAACGATGCTCAAATTTTTATTAATGGACATGCTGTTGCTCTGGAAGGCTCTCTAACAGGAGACAATTTTAACGCAGCACCACACCATAGAGTCTTCATTGCTTCCAACAATAGTGTTGTGAATGGCTATTCTGGAGGACAGGCTTTTGACTGGGTAGCTGCCAGCTTTGCCGATTCTAAATGGATAGTCGGCAGCAATGAAATCGTTTTAGCGATTCGCAACCTTAGTGGCGGCGATGCAGGCGGATTTTCCTTTCGCATGGATCTTGCCGTTACAGAGGTGGTTCCTGAACCAGCCAGTTTTTTTATGCTATCCATTACCATTTTTTTTATAAATCTTTTAAGAAGAAAAGCAAAAAATTGCTTGATTTCGTAGATTTTTGAGGAGCTATTTATTTATGATGACAAATAAAGTTTTGAAGGTATTGATTATACTTTCCCTCGTAGCAGCCGTTGCTTTATCTCTAGTAGGAAGAGCAGGAAAAGAAAACAATCTTCATAGCAGTTTAAGTGCTTTGTTGATTATAAGTGGTTTTGTTTGCGGAATCATGTCATTCCATACAAAATATAGTAAAGATTTCCTATTGCCTTGCTTTATGATTCTTTTTATCCATTATATTGGAGGCAATACAATCCTCAACACGATTTCTTTGCAGGGCATGGAGCTAGGGGAAAGTTTTTCTGGACTATACAAATTCATCGTTGCCTTCACTATGGTAGTTTGTCTCAAAGAGATTTTCTATGCTTTGCGCGATTAACTTTTGTTTATTTTGAAAATAAAGATATAAAAGTTTTGAAAGGGGGTTTGGGGGAAAATTTTTACAAAAATTTTCCCCCAAATAAAATTTTTTTTGCATCCTGTCCCTCAATTATCGTGGTTTGGAGCTATAAATAAACTTAATTTCCCTTGCAGGAATTCATTGTCTAAGGAAATGGATAAAAAGGCACTGGATTCAAAAAGGGATATAAGCTGAAGAACTTCTTGGAATTGCTTATGCAACTTTTCTTCGAAAGCTCTGTTTTTTGTGGATGACTTTTTGTAAAAATGCAGAAGGATGGACTGAAGAATTTGCTTTTGTATGCCTTGGACAGCATGGAGCATGCCTTGTGTATCCCAAAGCAAATGGATGCTGTTACCTTGTTGGATAGGAAAATTTTTAAAATTTTGCTTTTGTTCCAGGCTTTTCTCTATCTGGTCACGTACGTCTAGGATGCTTTTAAAAAAAGCAGCATGGGTTGTGATTACCAGATAGTTGCCTATTGTACCAATGGTAGGATGGATAGCACCGCCGCTGACATCAGGGAACTTGATTCTAAAGTATTGCTGGCCTGCATAGCTTTGTTTGATGAGGAATTCTATCTTTTCTTCTTTTAGGGATTTGTCCAGAGATTCCTGGATAACTTTTTCTATGGATTCTTCTAATAATGAGAGTAGTTTTTCCGCATTTTTTACCTTAATCATGAGACTTATAGCTGGATAAGGGTCTAAAGGAGAAAGATTTTCCTTGATAAAGTCTGTATTGGAGAAACAAACAATGCTTTCTTGCTCTAAATAGTTACTTAGCATATTGCTAATAAAGGAGTTGCTTTTGTAATGCTGGTTGAGAATTTGTTCGTATACCAGGGCATTCTTTTTATATTGGGTGGGAAGGAATTCATGGTAGTTCTTAGCCAGATTAGACCAGGGAATGGAAAAGCTGCTTTGTATGAAAGTGCTTGCTGGAAGGATAGACATGGTTTCTTTTGAAGTGGAAGAAAAATATTCTTTCCATGATTTTGCACGAATGCTTTCTATTGCAGATGTTAAGATTAAATCCAGCTTCCCTTTGCTGGACTGGATTTCTCCTATAATATATTGCATTCCTTTCAGCTCTTCTTCTATATTTTTTGGCATGTACAGCAGGTTGTTTTTGGCATAGTCCAGTAGGCTTCTGGCATCAGCATAAAGTATAATATCCCCTTTTTTTTCTTTGAGCTTATATTGCAGGTGTACAGATTTTTGCAATATACCAGGGATTTCATTTTTTCTAGTTTTTTCCATTTGCTCTAAAAAAACGGGAGAGTTGCTCACGGCCAGCACATCTTTGTAACGGAAAAAATAGAGGGATTCTTTTGGTGTGATTTTATAAGATAAAATGCCTTCCCTGGCTGTAATATTTACTTTTTCTTGTAAGCTGTTAGGCAAAAAAGCTACAATAGAGTATATTAGTTTGGCTTTCCAAGAAACCTTGCTGAGGATCGCAAAATCCATAGCTTCTTTTTCTTTGGAAAAACTTAGAGAAATGGCGATTTCTTTTCCTAATATTTCTTCTAGTGCAGATAAGGGATCAATGTTATGCTCCTGGATGATACGATTTCTTTCTGCCATGAGTTTTTTGTATTGTATTTTTTTTATAAAATCTTGGTATAATAAGCTTTGAGAAAAAGTTTTCCATTTTTTAGTGTTTTCCAGCTCTTTCCAGGAAAGCAATACCATGCTTTTTTCAGCAAAGGATTTTGGGTTTGAGCTGTGGAATGCTATGTCGCTTCCTACTGAGACAAGGGAAAGTAGGTTTTCTCTATAGTTGCCTTCGAATGGGTTAAAGATAAAAAAAGAGAAAAAAAGGAAAAGAAGGAAAAGAAAAGAGAGTAAAGAAATAGTAAAAACTTTAAGAATTTTTTTCAGGCGTTTATTCATTGTATATCCCTGACATGGAATAATTTATTTAAAAATAAATATATAAAAATTTTCCTAAAATAAAAAATTTTGGCACTGAGAGCCTATCCGCATTTTCACCTAAAATTATTTTTCGGATAGGCTCTAAGACGAATATACAAATTATGCGAATGAAATTTCTATAAAAACTATTCGTGCCATTCGAGCATTCGTCTTATTCGTGATAAAAATCTTTGCTTTTTCTGCAAAAATCTAATTGAACAGGATCATTTTGACTATTACACTTCTTACCAATTTTCTTCAAAATCCTGAACAAACACTTTTTGCCCGTTTTTCAGTCGCAATGCTTTGATAATCAAACTCCAGTAGCCTGTTTTTGTCTTTTGAAAATAAGCAGAGCATACCGCCACATTTTTAGGGTCATATCCAAATTTTTTACAAACTGTGATGGTTTTCCATGCTATGTAGTCTGCTGTCTTTTGAGGAAAAATGAGAGCAAGCTGCAAAAACCCGTCATTGGATTGATAAAGATGGCTTTGCTTTCGTATCTCTTTGATGATTTCAGGGAATCCATTTTCTGCTGAAATCGAACGGTTGCTGAAGTTTTTCTGCAAATTTTCGAAATCTGTTCTTTTTTCATAGGCATTTCCATAAGAATTGCTTTGAATCGCAACATAGTATGCATTGGTTTCTGGATAGGCAATCAGCTTCATCTTATGGAAAGACATAATATCATATAAATTTTGGATGAATTTGCTATCAAAAAAATCCAGAGCAGGCACAACCGCGCCCTGGTCGAAATTTGTAGAAAATTTTTGTACCAGGCGGTCATGCTCGCCCAGGTTGTTGGCTTTGATCTGTTCCAGATATTGCCATTGCTGGTTGAGTATAGTGCGTTCTTGCGTTGTGTTTTTGTTGATGGATTCTGACTTGCCTTTTGTGATCAAATCGGCTATTTTATTTTCTAGCTCTTGCTGCTTGTCGCTTTGTTCTGATTTGTATTTTTGGATTTCGTCTAAAGTTTTTTTCTGGTTATTTTGAATTTCGGCAATTGTCTGGGAAAGCCTTTCTACTTCTTTATTTTTTTCCTGGAGTTGGTTCTGATAGTTTTGCTTTACCAGCTCCATATTTAGAGTGTTGTCTTGTTTGATTTTGTCAAGCTGTTTGTTGTTGGCTTCCTGGGCTTCCTGTATTTTCTTGTTTAGAATTTCCTGGAATTTTTTCTCTTTTTCCTGGACTTCCTGAACTTTTGCTTTGTCCATCTCTGTAAGGCGGCGGGAAACTTCTTCCATTTTTTTAGACAACTCTTGCTGGGCTTCTTTTTGCTTTTCTTTTTCTTGCTCCAATTCCTGGATTTTTTTTTGCTGTGCCAACTCCATTTCTTGTATTTTCTGCTTTTGAACTTCTTCCATCTGTTTTTTGATTTCTTCTACTTCTTTTTCTTTCTGTTTTGCAAGATCTTTTTTGAATTCATCCATTTCTTTTTTTTGCTTTTCAAGCTCTTCCATTTTTGCCATCAACTGCTGTTGTAGTTTTTCCAGATTTTCCTGGTAGATGGTCTTTTCTTTTTTTTCTTCTTCTTTCTTTTCTTCTGGCTTAGGAGGAGCAGGTGGCTTTTCTTTTTTTTCTTCCTCTTTTTTCTCCTCTTCTTTCTTTTCTTCCTGGGGCTTTTCGGAAGGCTCTTTGGGTGCATTTTTTAAGGCTTGTACCAAAGCCTGGGGGATGGCTGCCACTTTGGGCTTTTCTATAGACACTTTAGCAAGCCCCATGATTTCACCATGATATACTGTTATTTCCACCTCTCCTGTTTCCTTTCCCGCAGTGAATTTACCCTTAGAATCAATGCTGCCAAAGGAAGGATTGGAAATTTTCCATAAAATATTCTCCTGGAGATTAAGCTGCGGGTTTGTGGGGTGTTCTGCTTTAAACTCTATGCTGCCTCCTGGCTGGACTTTCACAGAGCCAGGCGTAATAATAAGGCATTCTGTATAGTTAAAGCAAAACTGATAGTGTATTATGCCAGAAACAAAGAAAAAAATACTATAGTAGCCAAGCTTTTGAAAAAATTCTCTCATAGGTTTTATCCTTGAAAAAAACGCTCCAGAAAAATGCCCAAAATAACAAAGGCGACGTACACAAAACGTCGCCTTGAAAAAAGCATGATACCATTTTTCAGCACTATTTAAGCTCTGGAGATAAGCAAAAGTTTTTTACCTCAAAGCATCCCATCTGATTAACACCTTCTAATAAACGTTCCAGGTCTGTTAGCTTACGGGGTGCTTCTTCGGGGACTGGCTTATCGTTGTTGATGATAATTTTGTTAATTCGGTTTAGTTCCTGAAGAGCTTTAAGCCTTTCCGATGTTTTCTGTGTCTCTTTCTGATAGAATTCTTGGTCACTCGAAAGGGATTTTACTTTATATGTATATTCGTCACCAACTTTTTGTAATTCTTTCTGATATGTAGGCTTATCAATGCGATTTTCTGCAAAAGAATTTTTTAACACAAGAAACTTACGCATATACTCTAGCTTGATTTTTCTCAGGCTATTTTCACTGGTACTGAGCTTTTTCTGATACCCATCTAGCAGGTCTACATTGGCTTCGATTCTCTTTTCTGTTGTTCTGACTTCTGCATCTTTCTGGTCGCCTAAAATTTCTTCGTAGTTCTTTAAGGCTTCTTCAAAATAGCGGCTGATTTGCTTTCCTTTTTCTTCGTCTACAGGAGAAGGATCATTTTTTTGCCATTGGTCAGAAGTTTCCTGCCATTTTTTTGCATCTTGATTAGGTTCTTGTAAGGGTTGTTCTGGATTATTATTCTGTGCTGCAAGACTAAAGCCTAAAGATAAACAAAGGATCATGATAAATAGCTTCATAATATATTCTTTTTACAAAACCATACTTTTGACAGTTTTGAAGGACGCCTCTCTTCGCCCTTAAGGAGAGTATTTTTATTCTGCGTTGGCAAAGTATTCGATTGCTTTGTCCATAGTAGGCGCGGATTGGAAAGGAGCTTTTTCAATCTGTTGCACTAAAGAGCCTAAAATTTTTGTAGAATCGGAAAATTTTGCCATATCTCGGTTGATTTTTTCATGGACTTTGGAGAACCCATCTACCTGTGCATAGAGCAAAGCCAGTTTTTTGGTTATGCTGACAACTGCCTTGCTTCCATCAGTAATCCCTTCATGTACAAGTTGTTGTACACGAATTGCATCAGCTTGTAAACTGATGTTGTCCAAGAGATACTTTCTTTCTGCTGCAAGGTTTTCAATCAAAACATCAAAAGCCTGGTTTAGAACTTTAAAGATTTTTACAAGCCCTTTTAAATTCTGGGAAAGGATCTCGTAGTCTTTACGGTTACGGGCAAAACCGTCTTTGTAACGAGAATTGATGTTGTATTTATGATACAAACGTCTGAATTCCTGGTGGTATTTCTCTTTTTCTTCTGGGTTATCGGATGCTTTCCATTTTTTTGCAACCACTTTGAGCTGTTTTTCTAGCTCTACGGATTCTGCATTGTATTTTTGTACTTGTTTTTCTAAATCGCTAACCTTAAAGTCCAGATAGCCATTAAAATTTTCTAATTTTTGGTTGACTTCACCAAACACGCTCAAAAGAACATCTTGGTCGCTAATGATCGTGTCTACATTGCCTACGATTTTTTTCGCGTATTTAGACATTTTCATCGTGATTTTCGCGCCCAAAACTTGTTCATTGGGATTTTTTAAATATTCGGCAAGATCATTTTTCAGATCATTGTTTGCCTCTTCCAATGCCTGGATTAAGGGATCGTATTTGCTCAAAGACTTCTCGATGGTATTCACTTCTTTTGTGATAGACCATTTGGGCAGTGGTCTTGTCACAAAAACGCCTTCCTGACCTAGTTCTTCTTTGTTTTTTTTGTCTAATTCCTCAAAGTTTTGGTCTTGTGCTATAACGAATGTAGCCATCAAAAGTATGATAAGAATATATTTCATGAATGAATCCTCCTCTTTAGGTATTTTTTAGTCTTGCAAGAATAGATTGTCTCCCAGTTGGGTATGCAAATCTTTTTTATCTTCAGGAGATAGATAAGAAAGGTAGGCTTTGCATTTTTGTATGTTTTCGCTTAAATAATATGCGAGAACTACGCTTTTATAATCTTTGGAAGTAACTTCTGCTTGTGCCTTTTGGCTTATAGCAATATATTCTTCCATATCCTGGGCGGCTTTTCTATTGTTGCCTCTTTTGTAGTTTGCGACTGCTTGCTGGTATACTGCAAACCTATGTATATAGGGCATACCTTCCTTTTCAAAGGTGTGAGGATTGAGTCCATAAATTTTAATAGCCTCTTCCAAAGACTGCGCTGCTTTTTCATAGTTTCCTATGGTGTTGTGTAGCTGACCTTCCATATAGAATGCAAGGAATCTATTATAGGCATCCATCGCAGCAAAAGAATCGTTCGCTTTTACCATTTGAAGTACATTCATTGCCTTTTCATTCTGGTTAAGAACAATCCAAAGTCTTGCTTGTGATACCAAAGCACGCAAATTTTTAGGGTTGGCTGCTACAGACGCTTCAAAATCCTGACCAGCGGCTTCATATTGTTTCAATTGAAAATTTGCCCTACCCCTTTCCCATAAAACCTCAGCGTCCTGGGGTGTTTTTTTCAGCCATTGTGTATAAGCTTCCGCAGCCTTTGCATAATCGCCCTGAGCGAATGCTTGTCTTCCTATCTCTGCTTCGTTGATCGTGGCTTGTGTAGCAGGAGGAGTGGCAACAAAGTTCTGCGTATTTGTACATCCTATAATCATAACTACGGAAAACAATAAAATAAAACAATAATTCCTCATATAAGCTCCTTTCCATAAATGAATTCTTGATTCAAGATTAAGCAAATGATATGCCGAATTTATAAATCTAAAATACAATAGTTTTTTTAGATTATAGTCGATTTGTAAATCTATAACTATATTTGTGTTATGATTTATAATATTAAAATTCAATGATAAGGAAAATTTTCGAAATCATTTTTATAGTCTGGTTTGTTATCCAATAAGATACAGTATGTCTATTTTTAAGGACACAGTAGGTATTTGTTCAAAAGTTTATGCCCTAAAATTTTTAACACGAAGATCGCGAAGTAAAAAATGCGAAGATTACGAAAAGAAATATATAAAACAGCCTTTCTTCGTGTTCTCCGTACTCTTCATGGTGAGTATTCTTGAATTCTTTAAATATTACGACAACCACATAGGTGTTAACTTTTCTAGGAAAAAATCAAGACAAAAGCGGAGTGTAAGCCTTCTGTAAGGAATCAAAAATAGTACCGCCTGGCGCATCAAAAAAT
>JABWCH010000003.1 GCA_013359215.1 Candidatus Brocadiia bacterium
TTTTATAGAAATTTCATTCGCGTAATTTGTATATTCGTCTTATTCGTGATTAATACCAGCATCTCTTGAAATATGTTCAACAGCATTTTGACCAGAACAAAAAGTTATAAAATGATAGAATATGGAAAAGCAAACAGCTAAAATTTTTCTTTGTTTTTTATTGTTAATAGTTTTTATCCAGGCAATATATTCTTTTATAAAAGCAAAACCTACCCCTCCACCTCTTGAATCCATACGGATTTCTTTAAACCAGGCAAAGCTGTCCGAGCTACAAATATTGCCTGGTTTAGGCAAAGAAAGAGCATACAAAATCTATTGCTATCGTCTGGATAAAGGTTTTTTTCACGATTCTCAAGATCTGTTAGAAATCCATGGTATAGGAGGTACAGTGTTAAAAAAAATAGAAAAATTTATAACCATACAACCTTCTTTCTGACGATTCTAACTTCAATCGGAAAGGTTTTTGATGAGTATTCCCCTTTGGCTTATGGATGCAGTAGAGGAAAGAAGCTCTCTGCATTCTCCCAAAAAGCTGGCATTGGCGTATAGCGTATTAAACAAAACGTATAAAGACAATCGAGCAACATCCGTTGCTTCTTCTGAGAATGATTTATTTTGGGATGCCTATCTGGCCGCTCGGTTTCCCGCAACTTATGGCGCAGTAGAAAAGGCATTAGACGAAATCCCCCAGTCCATTCTGGCTAAAATTCAAACTGTTCTGGATATAGGCACAGGAACAGGCGCGGCTGTATTTGCCATGGCACAAGCCCTTTCGCAAAAAATCACATTCACTTGCCTGGACCAGGAAGCACAGTCCCAGGAAATCATGGACTTCCTCTGGCAAAAAAGCCCTTACGAAGACAACTTTGCCTTTCACTGGATGAACTGCGATATCCAAAAAGGCTTACCCCAAAGCCTGGAAACTTATGATGCCGTGGTTTGTTCCTATACACTAGGAGAAACAAACAGCATACAAAAAATCCTGGAAGATGCCTGGAACAAAACGCGCCATATCTTTATCCTGATAGAACCAGGCACTATGCCAGGATTTTCTATCATAAAAAAAGCACGTGAATTTTTGTGTAGCCAGGGAGCTTTTATAGCCGCGCCATGCCCTCACAATGACCCATGCCCCATGGAACATGGAAACTGGTGTCATTTTTCAGCACGAATACCAAGATCTTCCTGCATGCGCAAAATCAAAGGAGGAGAATTAGGGTACGAAGACGAAAAATTTTCTTATTGTGCGTTTGTTCGGGAAAGTATTGACTGTCCTTCGGCTCGTATTTTAAGGCATCCCCAAATACATGGAGGCCATGTTTCTTTGCAGCTTTGTACAAAACAAGGAATTCAGGACTGTCTGGTTTCTAAAAAAAATTCTCAATATAAAAAAGCCAGAAAAAGCTCTTGGGGAGATTCCTGGGATATGCCTTAAATCTCAAACTTTTTTTTATTATCTAACCCAGATAAACAGGAAAAGCATTTTATCACAAATTTCACGAATGACCGAATGGCACGAATGGATAATTTTATCTTCATTTCTTTCTTCGTCTTATTCGTATCATTCGCATCATTCGTGATTTCAATATTTTTCTTTTCCATTCTGCTTGAAGTTTCATAGAAGCTATTTTTTTTAAAAATGCTTATGGATTTAGTTCCCAATCTGGATACATCATAAAAGTATTTTATCACGAATTTTGCGAATGGACGAATAGCACGAATAGATCATCCTATTCGTGTTATATGTGTTATTTGTGTTATTCGTGATTTTAAAATTAGGAGCTAAGTCAATAAGCGTTTTTTTAAAATACTTATAACTTAACACGCATGACACTTACGCCATTGAATGTCCATTTTTTAAAAACCTGCCAGAACTGCTACAAAGACCTTTTTGTTTGTGCTTGACAGTCATTTTAATTTAAGATAAGATTGTAGAAATTTTGTGTCAGGCAGAGCTGGAAGATAGGAAAATAGTTAAATGGATGGATAGGAAATTATAGTTTTAGTGAAAAATACACTTTAATCTATATTCCAATCTTTAGCCCCAAAGGGGCGAAATATAATAGCCAGGGCAACACCCCTGGTAATTTTCAGAATAAGGAATATCTATGGCACAACCACGTAAAAAATTAGGAAGTATTTTGCGAGCATTAGGGATTGTAGATGAAAATCAACTCCAGACTGCTTTGCAGCACCAGCAAGAAAATGGATGCAAGCTGGGAGAGGCTTTAATTGAATTGCAATATGCTACGCAAGTACAAATTACTCAAGCTTTAGCGAGGCAATTTGGAATACCTTATGTCGATCTTTCCAAGGGAGAAATTGCCAAGGAAGTGATTGACACGGTTTCTAAGAGTGTGGCAGAAGAACACAACATCATACCTGTAAAAAAAACTGCCAAATCTTTAATCGTTGCCATGATTGATCCTTTGGATTTAGTTACTTTAGATGAGCTTAAATTTATTTTGGGATGTGAAGTAGAATGTGCCTTGACAACCCCTGATGCTATGTCGGCTGCCATCGCCAAATACTATGGCGTGGATCAGAATGCTTTAGAGGAAATGTACACAGCACTAACAGAAACCGATATCTACACGGGTGACGCTGCTATTGAGGAAGAAGAAATCAAAGAAGATGAAGACGATGATGCCCCTGTGATTCGCCTTGTAACCTTGATTATCAGCGAAGCTTTGAAAAACAGGGCATCGGATATTCACGTAGAACCGCTTGCAACAAAGCTGCGCGTTCGTTATAGAGTGGATGGTATGTGCTTTGAAGTGGATTCGCCTCCCAAGCGACTGCAAGGTTCTATATTGAGCCGTATCAAGATTATGTCCGATATGAACATAGCCGAAAGGCGTGTTCCTCAGGATGGTCGTATTAAACTGACACTCCAGGGAAGAGATATTGACTTGCGCGTCTCTGCTTTGCCTTGCTACCATGGCGAAAGCGTAGTAATGCGTATTCTGGATAAGGAAAAAGCACTCGTCAGCCTCTCTGATCTTGGTTTTGATGAAATTGACTATGATCGATTCCAGCGAATCATCAAAAAACCCAATGGGATCTTTCTGGTTACAGGCCCTACGGGAAGCGGCAAGACCACTACGCTGTATGCTGCCTTAAAGGAGCTGAACCGACCTGATGTTAAAATCATTACAGCAGAAAACCCTGTGGAATACAATATTGCAGGGATCAACCAGTGCCAGGTAAGGCATGAAATCGGGTTGAATTTTGCCAATATTTTAAGAGCTATGTTGCGTCAGGCACCGAATGTTGTGCTTGTCGGAGAAATCCGCGATCAGGAAACAGCAGAAATTGCAATCCAGGCAGCCCTTACAGGGCATCTTGTATTCTCTACCTTGCACACGAACGATGCCCCAGGTGCTTTGACCCGTCTTATCGATATGGGTGTAAAACCATTTTTAGCATCTTCCGCTGTACAGGCTATTCTCGCTCAACGCTTAGTCAGAAAGCTTTGCCCTAAGTGCAAACAGATTGCAAATCCTACAGATTCTGAGCTTGCGAGTATATCTTTAACCAGAGAAACAGTGCGTGCAGCAAGAATCTATGGGCCAGTAGGATGCGATGAATGCAAACAAAATGGCTATCGAGGACGTTTAGGAATTTATGAACTTATGGAAATGTCCCCTCCTATCAGAGAACTGGCTTTCAACAGAGCCTCTACCATGAAAATCAGGGATGAAGCCCAGATTTCAGGAGGCATGACAACTTTGCAGCAGGATGGGATAAAAAAAATCCTCTCAGGGCTTTGCAGCATTCCCGAAATTTTGCGCGTAACCCATGCAAAGGGATAGAAGTTAGTAATAATTTTATTGATAAATAAGTACATATAGTTCACTATATTATGCTTTGCATAATTTTTTTCATGATGAAACTTCAGGGCTAGGGCTTATGTCATTGGTGTTAGCCTAAGAAAATAATTCACCGCAGAGAGAGAAAAAGACGGATCAAGTTTTTGTCCACGAAAAACACGAACATTCCTTTTCGTGCCTTTCGTGTTTTTCGTGGACAATTCTTTACAATCTTCTCTTCGTGTTTTTTATGGTGAAATTGTTTCTATGTTTTAGATAGTTGTGGTTAAATTTCTATGTTTACCTTAGGTTAACACCAATGAGGGCAACGCTCACGCTTACTGCTGCTTGAAGTTGCATGCAGGAAAAATATAAAAACAATATTTATTTTCAAATTTGCGATTCAGTCTCCATAGAAGATAAAAGAGGCAAGATATGGGCCAAAATGATTCTACAATACAAAAAAAAGAACCCTCAGAAAAAGAAATTCCTGTTTCTTTAGAAATGGCTGCTGCTGATTTTAGTTTGGGAAAAGCTTTAGTGTGCGATTTCCCAGAGAAAGGAAATGAAATCCCCTACAGTCTTCCCTACAGCATCCAATCTGTTTCTGTGGAGACAGAGCAAGAAAGTTCTTCTCCCATAGAAATAGAATATCAGGCGAGCAATCAGGAAATTATCGTGGACACATCTATTTCTTTATCCTCTTTGCTAGAAGACAAAAAAGAAGCAATTCAGGAAGAGGAAGTGGTATCGCTTTATTTGCCAGAGGAAGAAGAAGTTGACGAAAAAGCACAGTCAATCATGAGCCAGCAGGGAGAAGGGCCGCTTGATATTCCAGCAGAAGACGACAGTGTAGCTTATACAATAGACATATCTCAGGAAGAAAACCCTCTGCACCAGGAACAAAATTCTTCTTACACCATGAACATTCCTGAAGAACCAAAAGAATATGCAAGCTACAATACAATGGATATCCCTATAGAAGAAGATATTGCAAGCCAGAAAACCATGGATATTCCTTTGCATGAAAGCATGTCTTCTTTAAAAGACATGCAATCCCAGACAATAGAGGTTTCAGAAGAAATGGAAAACATCAGCAGGAATATCACTGCTGTCAATATGACTTCGGAAGACTATTCACAAGCTACTTTGCTAGATCCACAAATAGAATCTGTTCCACAAACGGACATCACTATTGTCGATGAGAATCTATCAAGCGGACAAACTAAAATCGAGACTATACCTGAAACAGACATTACTATCATTGATCCTGAAATCATACCACAAGATTCTACCGCCAATATTTCCAAACTAAAAACAGCAGAGCAAGAAAAACAACCTAAGCCATCTCGTGAAAATGCACCCAAAACAAAAGACGGTGCTTCCATTGAAGGCACAAAGTTCAAAATAGGGGATGTCATCAACAACAAGTATAAGATTGTCCAATTTCTAGGCAAAGGAGGGATGGGGGCAGTTTTTAAAGTAGAACACCTTTTGCTCCCTAGCAAAAAAGTTTTTGCCCTAAAGCTCATGCATGCTCATCTTTCTAAAGACAACCGATTCAGAATGAGATTTATACGAGAAGTTGAAATGGCAATGGAATTCACGCATGAGCATGCTGTCCAGATCAGAGACTTTGGTGAAACACAAGACGGTTCACAATATCTTACCATGGATTTTTCGCCTGGAAAAGCCCTCAATGAAATCATACAAAAAGAAGGCCCTTTATCAATGCAACGAGCCTTGAGCATCACCAGGCAAATTCTTCTTGCGCTTAAAACAGCCCATAGCAAAGGGATTGGACACAGAGACCTCAAACCTGACAACATTCTCATTGAAGATCGTGGCGGAAAAGAGCATGCTCTGGTTTTGGACTTTGGAATTGCCAAAATTCTTACAGAAACCAAGGAAGACCAGAAACTAACCCAAAAAGCAACCATTGGCACACCTCTTTATATGTCTCCAGAGCAGGCAAGCGGGGAAGAAGTCGATATGCGAACGGACATTTACTCCATGGGAATCATTCTGTACCAGATGGTTACCAAGCAGCTTCCCTTCACAGGCAGTACAAGAGACGTTCTTTTAGGGCATATCGTAAAGCCACCTCCTACGCCTAAAACAGTAAGACCTGATTTGGACATCCCCAATGCTTTGGAAGAGCTCATTTTAAAAGCATTGGAAAAAGAGAGAAGCAAACGCTACAGCAGTGCTGAAGAATTTATCCAGGCAATTGAAAAAGTAGAAGCACCTGAGGTTAAAGAAGAGGCTGTTGTAGAAGTGGTAAAGAAAAAAAGAAGCTTTTTCTTGCCTTTTAGCTTTGCAGCCCTTATTTTCCTTGCCTTATGCGCTTATTTTGTTTATTTCCAAATGGAAAAGCAAAAAGGATACGAAAAAGAATTTCAAACGGCTTTGTCCTCTTTCCAGATAAAAGAGGCAAAAGAATCTCTGGAAAAAATGCAAGAGCTTTTCTCTATAGTATGGATCAACCAGGCAATTCCCATGGTATATCCTGAGAAAAAAAGCTACGAAAAGCTCCAGAAATCTATAGAACTCGCTTTGCAGTCTGATTCGATTCCAGAAAATTTTATCGTGCAATTCCCTGCTCTATTGGAAAACTTTGCTTTGATGAATCCTGATGTTGAAAATATTCAAAAAAAATATAAAAATTTAAAAACAAGCAAAGCCTTAGAAGAAATAGGCAAAAAAAACTTGGAAACAGGGAATTCTGAAAAGGCAATAGCCCAGTTCGAATCCGCAATCAAGCTCAAAAAGTCTTCTTCTTTGCAAAAGCTCCTGGAAATTGCCCAGGAAACCCAACAAGGAATCAAAGCATGGGAAAACCAGGAATGGGACAATGCTTTTAACATCTTAATAGGTTGTAAAAATAAAGCACAGAACCTGGGCATAACCATAGACTTTCCTGCTTTAAAAGAGCTTGAAAGAAAAGAAAGCATAAAACTTTTCTGTAAGGTACTCAAAGAAAGCTTAGAGCAGAAGGCTTTTGATGACATAAAAGATAAAAGCATCCAGGACGAAAAAGCAAAGCTAGACCCTCTGTCTCAGGAAGAAAAATCTTTGGTGGATGACCTCTATCAATCCTATGAAGACGGCAGAAAAAGATTCCTCAACATAGAAAATTTGCTACAGCTTGTGCAGGAAGGGCTGTCTCAAAAAGATTTTTCAGACACCAAAGAAAATTTTATCCAGAACCGAAAGCAGCAGCTTGAGCCTCTTTCTGAAGAAGAAAAGCAAAAATTCGCTCTTTTGTATGAAGAATATAGAAAAGAAAAAAGAAATGCCAACATCCTCCAGCTTTCCAAATACATAGAAGATGCCACCAAGCAAGGAGATTTTTCCGAAGCAACTCAAAACAGCATAAAAATACGGAGAACACAGCTAGAGCCATTCTCTAACGATGAAAAGCAGGCAATCCTTCTTGTCTATAGAAGATATTTGCAGGAAAAAAGCAATTCCACCAAAGAGCAGACTTCTAAAGTACGCAGTAAGCTTTCCGATACTGTGCAAGCAGGCATTCAGCAATACCGTTTGAACCAGATATATGAAGCACAAAGGACACTAGAAGAATACTTCAGTAGCAACGGAGAACAAGTACTCCCAGAACAGTCCCGAAATGCAGCAGAATATCTCGGCCTTACTTACTACAAAAACCGCAACTGGCTAAATGCAATCAAATATTTTGAAAAAGCATCCTCTTCAAATCCTGAAGCCATTGCTTACTACGGTCTGGCTTTGTTCCAGCAAAGCCAGGACAGGAAAGCTTTGGACTATATTAACAGAGCCTTGGATCTGTCCCATGAAATGAACATAAAGCGCGAGTTGTATGAAAGTAAAATTACGATTTTGACAAGAAGCTTTTCCTATGACGAGCAGCAACTTTTGGATGCACTAAAAAAGTATTTTGAAATACAACCCAATCCCTCTCTGGACTATATTAAAAAGCTAGGATCTCTTTATCTAAAATTCAACAACAAAGCCCAAGCTTTACCCTTGCTGGTACAATACCTTGACCGAACCGATTGGCAAGATAAAAGCATTGTAAACACCTGGCTTTCCTTGCAGAATTTCCATCCTCTAGCTTTTGGAAATCGTTGGGAATACAGGGTAGCCAGCACAGGAAGCATTATTCATTACACAGTGACAGGCTCTACTGGCAACCGATTCAGTGTATCAGACAACACAGGCCAGGTAGAAGAATGGTATGTTGAAAGTGGCTATCTTTACAAGGAAGGTAGAAAAAGAACGCTTGTGATGCCTGTACCACTAAGCTGGATTTCATGGCAGAGAGACAATTTTACCGTAGATATCCTT
Organism: Candidatus Brocadiia bacterium; assembly: GCA_013359215.1. GTDB lineage: Bacteria > Planctomycetota > Uabimicrobiia > Uabimicrobiales > JABWCH01 > JABWCH01. Next base: position 8,142 of record JABWCH010000003.1, read on the forward strand.
TCCGTCAACGAGGTCATCCGCCTTTTGGATAAAGATGGCAAATTAAGGGAATTTTCTTGTGTTGTATTCAAAGTTTCCTCTATCTCTACTCCTGGCAATTTCACAAAAGAATACTACGCAGCAGGAGTAGGGGAAGTCAAAGTGGAACGATATAGAAACGACCAGAAAATTTTCCAGCGAGAACTGGTTTCGTATATTGTAAGATGATGTTCAGCAGAATTTTATTGTTGTCATAATCTATTGCAAAATAAAACTATAAAAGTTTTTAAAGGGGGTTTGGGGGAAAATTTTTACAAAAATTTTCCCCCAAATAAAAATCTCTTTGCATAACTCCTATAGTTGCTATAGATTATTCTAATTCTTGATTTAATGCTACCACAAAGCTATCTTGCCTGTCCCAAATCTTCTTATCTGGATCAAATCCCATCATAGTGAAATGAAGCTGGCTTTTGTCCAAAAGAAGCTTGCAGTAGTGTAGGCTTCTGATCTCAGACCCAGAAAAAAGATCCTGGTATTTGCGAGTAGAGGGATTTGTATTGAGTGTATGGCGTGGCCCACCACCGCCGCCTGATACTATGAAATGCTTTCCTTCATAAAAAAAGTGTTCGTATGCATGGCAGTGGCCTGAGAAAAAAATTCTGGTTTTGTTCATGGACAAAAATGCTGGCAAAAAATGCTGTTTGACTTCCTGGCTTGGAGAAATTACGGTGCTGTTGGTAAGAGCAGGATGATGGCAGCAGACAAAAATATGCTTAACCTCTGGGGAATTTTCGTATTCTTTTAATTTTTTAAGATACCAGAGGTTTTGCAGGAAAATCTCTTCCTCTGATAGCTCACCAAAATTAGAATCCAGGAAGAGAAAAGCACAGCTAGATAGCTTGCGATCATACCATCGGCTGTTTTTCAAATAGGGAAAACGCTGAAAGTAGTTTTCGAAAGCTTCTTGGTTGTTGCCGTAGTATTGATGGTTTCCTAAAAGTGGGTAAATTGTGATTTTGTTTGTGCGTGCTTCTTGGGTGTTCTGTTCGAATTCTTGCCAGTGCCATTGGCTAGAGCCGCGAAAAACAAGGTCACCCAGGATAACAATTGCATCAGGCTTTTCTTTTACAACAGCAGGAAATAAACTTTTTCTGTATTCATCGTTATTCTCTCTCCAAAATTCCCATCCGCTTGTCCTTTGCGTGTCTCCCAGAATAGTGATACTGTTGTATGCATCTTGCTTATATTCCTCAAAAATTTTATATTCCTTATATGAGCTACAGGAAATCACAAAAACAACGCATAAGAAAAAGATGGCGATTTTATAGATTTTTTGAAAATTTTCAAAATTCATATTTTTTTAAGACCTTGTCAAAAAAACAATACCCAGGATGCTGAACTAATGCGATTAGTCTAAGCTGCATATGTAAACGGCATCTATTTTTTATATTTGACTACAATCCAAAGCACCACAATTGTAAGGATAAAAAAAGCAATGAAAGACAGGACAATCATAATCACATTTTTATATTTTGCTTCCTGGCTTTGGGGTCTTTCCACTTTTTCTAATTGTGCTATTTCTTTTTCCGTTTCTACAACGTCTACTGCACTTCCAATCATTTTGGCAATATCAAGCTTGTCTTGATAGTATTCTTTTGTTTTTTCTGTGGGGAATTGTTTTTTCTGGAGTTCTTGCATTTCCAGCAAGGTAGATTTTACCATTGATTCATTTTGGAATTTTTTTCCTATTTTCAGGCTTTCTTCAAGGCAAAGCTGCGATTTTTGGTATTCTTCTTTGGCTGTATACAGCGAAGCCAGAATATTGAGTGTGTGTGCCATCCCGCCTTCATCTCCTGCATCGCGGCTAATCATGAGGCTTTTTTCCAAATTTTCTTTGGCTTTAGGGTAGTCCTTTTGTTCCAGATAGATTGCCCCTAAATTGTTTAAGGCTGTTGCGATTCCAGCAGCATCACGAAGGATTGTATAATAGTTCAGGCTTTCATCAAAAAACTTAATGGCTTCTTCATATTTTTGCCATGTTTTGTGGAGCGCACCTAAGTTGTTAAGAATAGTTGCTTTGGCAGTATAGTTTTCTGTTTTAGCTGCACTTTCCGTGGCTTTCTGATAGTATTTGTGTGCTTTTTCATATTCCTTGTCAGAATAGGCTAAAAGCCCCAAAGAATTGAGTGCCTTGGCTACATTAAGGTTATCTTGCATCTTTTCAAATAATTCCAGACATTGGGCAAAATAGAGAGAGGCATCTTGGGTTCTTCCCTGAGCATGTGCTAAATTAGCAAGGGAATTCAGTGTGTCGGCTATAGAATATTCGTCCTGGATCTGGCGGAATATTTCCAAGGCACGTTGGTAAAGTTCGATCTGGTAGACTACGATTTTGTCTTTGTAAAAAACTAGCAGATATTTTTTGCCAGGGTTTGTCCCTTTGTCATGGATGAGCCATTCTTTGCCTTTATCTTTGCCTTCTATTGCAGACAAGGAAGAAAGGGTGCGGTTGTTTTTTTCAAACTGTTTTTGGATTTCCTCCGAGATTTGATCCTTGTCCAGGGAATTTTGGTGTTCTAGTTCCAGGCTAAATAAATACATGGCATTTTTAGTTACTTTGGCCTGGTGAGAAATCAAGATGGCTTCCAGGGCTTGTTTTTTATTCTCTTGGGAAAGCAGTTCATAAAATTTTGCTTGTTTGAGGAGCAAAGAAGATCCAAAAATTGTTTTATGAAGTTCTCCAATGCTTTTAAGAACATCCAGATTCTTTTGCGCTACCTCTGTATCTTCTTTTAGAAAAAAGGATAGATATCCTGTCATTAACCTACGCGCATATTGGTCAGACCATTCTGGATAGCTGCGCACCAAAAACTCTCTTCTCAAATCGTTTTTTAAAGTATAGGCTTTCATGTATTCGAGCCATAGTTCTTGCTCAGAATATACCATCCTGTCGTCCTGTGCTATGGCGCAAGAGAAAAATATAAGAAAAAATACACCAAAAATTTTCATGGAATCACCTCGTTGATTTTGATTATAAAACAGGATTTACGCAAAGAGATTTTTATCTGGGGAAATTTTCATAAAAGCTTTTTCCCAAAATAAAAATCTCTTTTGTATAAAAAATAGTAGCCAATCGCAATCTATGGCAACTTTTTTATGTACTTCTCTATTTTTTTATACATAATGGTTGTCTTTAAACCATGCTATTGCTTTTTCCAAGGCAGCTTCGATGCTTCGAGGCTCATAGCCAATTTCTTTTTTGGCAAGAGAGCTATCAAAGAACATGAATTTTTTTGCCATGCGCACGCCATCCAGGGGAATAGCAGGTTCTTGTCCTGTGCATTGGGCAAAGATTTCGCTGGCTTTTCCTGCGGCATAGGCTATCCAATAGGGCATACGGATTTTAGGAGCTTTTTTACCGCTGATTTTGGCAAGGATCTGCAGAATGTCGATTAGCCGAAGGTTTTGGTTGCCTAAAATATAGCGTTTTCCAATCTCGCCTTTTTCAGCAGCTAAGATATGCCCTATGGCAACATCTTCTACATCCACAAGGTTTAATCCTGTGTCCAGATAGGCAGGCATCTTGCCTTGGAGAAAGTCTACGATGATTTTGCCTGTAGGCGTAGGCTTGACATCATAAGAGCCAACAGGAGCGCTAGGATTGACAATCACTACAGGCAATCCATCCTGCGCCATTTCTCTTACAACCATCTCTGCCAAAAATTTGGATTTTTTATAATCGCCGATCATGTCTTCAATGCCAGCTTCGTTTGCTTCCGTAGAAGGAACTTTGTCTGGCATAATCTTGATCGTGGCAACAGAGCTGGTGTATATGATTTTTTCGAGATTCGTCTCTGAAGCAAGTGTCATAAGATTTCTTGTCCCCTCTACGTTGATGTCGTAGAAAACTTTGGGGTTTTTGTCCCATAGCCGATAGTGGGCAGCAACATGATAAAGTTGGTTGCAATCTTGTAGAGCTTTCCTCAAGGAATCTTTATCTCTGAGGTCGCCATAAGCGATTTCAAAGGTTGTGTTCTCTAAATGAGGAGGCAACTGCCGCACTAAAATTTTTACGCTATGCCCTCTTTCTTGAAGTTTTCTTGCGACCCAATACCCTACAAAACCCGTTGCTCCAGTGACTAAGGCTTTCATGCTATTTCTCCTCTTGCCATGACCACAGGTGTACTTCGTTGAAAATATTGATTAATCCATTGATTTTTGTATTGCCGTAAGGAACAGTATATCTTGGCCCTGGCGGTACTATCCTGAGCGAAGGATTGTACATGATAATATGGCGACGACTCCATAAATACAAGTAAGGAGGATCATGACGCAAAAGTTCATGCGCTCTTTTCCAGGCTGTTTTCAGGAGTTGGACATCTGTAACTGTTTTGGCTGTCATTGCCAGCTCATTGATATTGCTGTTGCTATAAGCACCATAGTTCGTATTTTCAATGTCTTCGGAACTGCCTTTGTAAAACATACGATGCAGGCTAGGCGTTCCTGTGATTTTGATATTGCGGTAAGCAAGATCGAATTTGCCTTGTCTGAGCCTTGGATAGTATGACTGACCATCGAGATAGTCTAGCTTAACCTGAATTCCAATTTTAGCAAAATCTTCTTTTAATGCGCCGCAAATCTCTTTGATGATGGTGTTTTTGCCTTCTGGGTTATTCGCTATCAGTGTCAGTTCTGGGAATCCTTCGATTTTATTGTCTCGGAAAACCAGAGTATTGAGAATACCAATAGGAATGGAAGGGACAGCTTCTAATCTTTTGACAAAAATGCGCTGGCCTCTCACAATTCGCAATCGGAAAACATTTTGTTTTGTGTCAGAAAGAGCAGCGAGAACATCTTCTACGCCTCGCACATCTTTTCTTTCCACAGAAAGAATCTGATCGCCTGGCTCTAGCTCTTCTCCTTGCTTGGAAGTCAAAGAAGCAGAAACAAAGACCTTGTCCGATGCTTCATAGAGATCCAGACCCCATTTGCAATACAAATAAAGAAGGGCATAGCCTTTTTCAAAGCTGTCGGCATAAGGAGGAACAACAAGGTTATAGAAGAAATTGCGCCTTGGTAGTGGGCCAGAAATGATTTCGCCTTCGCCACCCAGAGTTTTTTTTAAGGCCAGGTTTTTACGAAATACGTGATTTAAGGCTCGCCTTACAATGGGGAGCTTGAGATAGGGCTGATAGCAATTAAAAACAAAGGCACTGTAGGAATCATCGGAATAGACAGAAGTAACCGCTTTAGGATAAGAATTTAGGATATAGCTTCTATCTGCTTGTGTTACGCTGGTGAGAAGGTGTACTCGCCCTGAAATGAATTGCTCATTTCTATTGATGACCGCTTTGGGAAAAGCCTGCATTCTTAGGGATTCAATGGGCTTGAGATTTTGTGGCAAGGCCAGATTTTTATAGTATGGATGCTGTGGATTTCTTTTAAAGAGTATATAGCTGTTTTCTTCTACCTTGTCGATTCTGTAACGTCCATAGCCTATATCATGCTGCTTTGATTTGTTTACAAAGGCTTCTCCTGGTTTATCGGACTTTTCATAAGCACCTTTATTGACCAGGGGAAAATAAAATTCGCCTGGTTTGGGCGGGATAGGCGAGTCTGTAAAAAAGGCATCAAAGCTTTGGTTTCCTTTTTTAGCCATGGAAATATTGGGGTTGCCAACCCAGCTATTTTTATTTGCTTTTTTGTATTCCATTGAAAACAAGACATCTCCATAGCTTAGAGATCGTCCGTCCTTTAGCAAAGTATCAGCGATGTTGAAATTCAGGACTTGCTTACTGCCTAAATCAATGTTTTGCCAGCTTCCAAGGCAAGGACGATAGGCAAGCTGTCCAGGCAGAATTTCATAAATATCCAAAAGAGAATCGCATGAAAGTTTGATGATTCTGCCTTCTACTTCTGTTTGAAACCTGGCGAGAGGGTCTAGGCGATAGTCTCGCAAGTGGCTGATAAAGCTTAGAGGAAATTCCATTTCTGCATAAACGAGTTCTTGCGAAAAAAGATTCACTAAGGGAAAAAGAAATACAAAAAGCAGAACTGCATAATAGGAAGGTTTCAAAATCATGAATTTGCTCTCCTAGTCCAGTTTTTCCCATATTTGGTTTTCGGCATAAGGGTCTTTGGGAATGTTTTCTTCTTCTGCCATATACAAAGAATAGATATTCTCTGGAAATTCGGAAACAATCTGGTCTAACAGAATATGGGCAGAACGTCCATCTCCTGTCAGGCAAAACACGTCAAAAAGAATAAACGCAATTTTGTGATATGGTTCAGCCCATAGCTTTTCGATTTCAGAACGTTTGTTTTCTCTGGAAGGAAGACGGTAAAAGGAAAACTTCCTTCCTCCGACAAAGTATTCTTCTTTCCATGCAACAGAAGAAAGCTGTTTGACAATATCAGATAGAGGATGTCCTTGCTTCCATAGAATTAAGGCAAAGCCAAGATCTTCTCTTTCCTTTTTGCCTTCCAGGGTTTCAAAAACAAAGCGATTGCCAGCTTTTTCTAAATCGCCTTTTATGCAATGAAACCATGCGATTGCGTGATAAAAACGTTTTCTCAGACAATCATAGGCTTCTTGCTGGTTGTTTGCTAAAAAATCCTGTTTATATTTATCTAAGTATGCTAACCCTTGCTCCCATAAGTTTACAGGTTCTAAGAGAAACCCGCCAAAAGAAAAGAGCATATCGCAAAATACGATATGTTGCTGCAAAGAAAGGCCATCTTTTTCTAATGGGCTACGATAGACATTCAGGGGAGAACTGGAGCGAAATGCAGAGATTTTTTTGAGGTCAAGGCGATACTCCCATAATTTTGGGAAAGAAATTTCTTTTTTCCTCTCAGGAGTAAAAAAATTTCCCAAAAGAATCCCATAGATAGCCTCATCCTTTTGCTCCTGAGAAACCGCGTTTTGGTAAACGACCTCAAATAAAACTTCGCCTTCGTTGCCTTGCTTTTGCTTGAGGTTTTCCCACGCGGTAAGAAGAATAAAATCCCAGGCAAGCTTTTTGTGCTGGGGCATTTTTTCTACAACAGCGGAGACGCTATTTTCATAGCCTTCCAGCAAAAGAAACTGGACGAGCAAGAGATAGGAAAAAGGCATATCTTCTTTCTTCAAAATATCGTAAAAAGCATCCCGCTTATCCAAAGGTATGCTTTCAATAGCAGTAAAGGATTTGCCATGCCAGTATCCTCTCATACCTGGCTGCCAAAGTTTGATTTGCTCTTCCCATCGGGGATTTTGGCTTAATAGATGGCAAACAATACTGCCCAACTGAGCTTCATCCTGATCCATGCCTGATTGTGTTTTTTGGGCTAGATCAAACTCTTCTGCTGCTTTGTCCCATTTTTTTTCTTCAAAAAGAGACCGAGCCTTTTGCAGCGGCTCTTGTTCTTTTACAGTTGTAGAGCTTTGGTCATTGCAAGAGCAAAACAAAAGGCTTAACAACGAAAGACAAATGATACAAGAAAGCTTCATAAAGAATAGTCCCCTCTTTTAGTTTCCGCCTTCCATGATATTGCCTTCAACGTACGTTGGCTGTACTTTTTTTATGTCTTCTCTTGCTTTGGTATATTCTTTCTTAAGGAGATTCATATCGTCTTTGGTCTGGCTTAGTTCCATTTCCATTTTTTTCAGGCGAGATTGCATCTCGTTGATGGTTTGCTGCTGAAGCTCAACTGTGTTTTTTAAAGAATCGCTAGTTTGGCAACCTGCTAATAGAACCACAATGCATAAAACAATCAAAATTCTTGACATTTTTTTCTTCCTTAAATAAAAGTTTTTATTTAAAAGCCAAAAGAAGGAAGGTAGAAAAATCTTAGGGAGCTTTCTCCTTTTTCTTCTTTATATTCAAAAAGACCACCTAAAACAGAAAATCGCTTAAAATCTTGTTCTGGATTTTTAGTTTTTTTATAGGAAAAAAACAGGAAACGATGATACAGGCTTTCTTCGTCTGCTTTATATTGGTAAAGAGGGCCTAGCATGCTAAAGGTTTTTTTCCCTTCTGGGCCTTTGCTATAATCGAAAACAGTGAAGAAAGGGGCCCATGCTTTTTGGAATCCTTCAGGCAAATAGTCTTCGAACCAAAAAGGACTGATTGCTCTGTAGCGGACAGTTCCATCTTCCTTTTTTTCGTAATCGCAGAGAGGCCAAATTTTTACGCTGCTCGATTCCTGCCCATCCTTGCCTTTGCCTTTACGCCAGTGACTCCAATAAAATGGCAGAACATATCGGCTTTCTTTTTGATATGTGGTATATTCGCTTTGGGTATGCCAGTAAATAGGCCATAAGAGAACAAGGTCATCTTCCTTGCCTTCAGGAGCGATTTTTGTTTCGCTTTTCCAATAAAAAGGCCATACTCGTAGCTCGTCCACTGCTTTGTCCTTGCGGGTTTTAAAAAAAGGCCATGGACAATTGTATTCTGTATAGCCACTCTCTTCGTTTTTAGCATAAGAAAAGAAAGGCCAGAGCAAGCTTCTGGAAACCGCCACATCGCTTATGGATTGTCCATATAAAGGGAAAAACATAAACTCTTTGCGAGGGTGCTTTTTATCCAGATCTTCTTCATTATAATGGACAAACGGCCACATATAAGAACGCCTTCGGAATTTTCCTTCTTTTTCATATTCGCTGTAGAACATGCAATAAAAGCGAAAGCGTTTACCACCACCATCCCCAAACCGAAACAAAGGCCATAGATATCCTTTGGTAACATATTCGCCATCCCTTGCCTTTACATAAAAGGGGAAAGGTGTCATGGTGATTTCATCGTACATCAAAAGACCTTTGATATTGCCCCATAATGTCATGTATAAATAGCTGCCTTCTTTGGTATCTGTTCCCCCCAATGTAATAAAGGGGAGAAAAAACCAGTCGTAATCGCGCTCGCCGAAGTCAGGTCTTTTTATATCACGAGAGTAATACATAGGCAACAACCAGATTTTTTTGTCGTCAGGCGTGAGTCGGGCATAAATGAAAGGCCAGGCGAACATAAGCTGTGTAAGATCTTCTTCTTTGGAAAATTCCCCGACAAACCAGGGACGAAAGGCATAGCTCGTGATCTTGGGCGTGTCCTGGTAAGAATACAGAGATGCTGCCAGATCTAGCCTGGTTTCGTTTTTTTTCTCGTCTTTCTCATAGTACACCATAGGCCATATATCAAGCTCTTTTATACTTTGGCAGGCAGGTAAAAACAAACAGCAAAGCATGAGCCAAAAGCTGATTCTACATATCTTCATGAGAAATATTCTCCTCAAGATTTTCTTTTTCTTCGTCTATCTTTTTTTCCAAGAGCTTTTCCACTGCCTTTTTATGGATGTATTGGATACAATTTTTGATCAAATGCTTTTGGTCGTAAGAACGATGGAATTTAAAATGCAAGGTGGTAGCAAAATTCCCTTTACTGTCTAAGATAATGTGGCGAGAGTTGGGAACTTGAAAGCCTCTTTTGCATGCAGTGTGTCCTACTATTAAAATTTCACACTCTACTTTCTTTGCAAATTCATCGGCAGCTTCCTGGCTTAAATCGCGACCCCAGACTAGCTTTTCTACCATGACTTTATCTTTTTCTTTATTTCCTGTGCCTTTGCGGAAAAAGTCAAGGGAGTAGTGATGAATGTATTTCTTTACGGGAGTAGTGTGGCATATAAAAATTTTGTTGGGAGCAAGACAAGCAAGAGGCATGGTTTTCATAAAATCCAGCATAAGCTCACGGATGCTTTCAAAGTGTTGCCCATATTCTTTTTTCATGCCTTCCAGAAAAAGAATGTTGTAGCATATACCGCCTTTTAGTATTTCCTTGCCCGTAATCTCGGAAAGTTCATGGTTACCTAAAATAACATGTACCTGGTTAGGAAATTGGCTTTTGAGAAAAACAATCTCTTCTATTAAAAGGAAGCTGCGGTCTTCCTGGGCTTCATAAGTATGTGTAGGCTCTTGTAAAACGAGATGTCTGTTGGGATGTGACTCTAAATCGATTGCCTCTACAACCTTGTGGAAATTTTTAAGGTTGCCGTGCAAATCTCCCATAATAATAACATCCCCTTCTTTAGGGAAAACAACCAAATCGCCTTGCCTGTATTTATCTTCCATATTGCCCCGTATGGCAAGGGCGTATGTGGATTTCAATTTGATAAGCTTTCTATTCTCAATCAAAGAAATACTCCGTAAGCAGATTTTACTAAGGTGCTTGGAAAAATAAATTCACATTATGTATAAGTTATAGCAAGGCCAAAAAAGAATTGCAAGCATTTTTATTTATTTCTTGGCTTTCGAAGGCAACCATTGCAATAAAATTTGCTTTTTATCAGAGAAATTTTATATTTGTAAAAAATTTGTTTGCAAATTGTGCTATTTATTTTAGAATTTTGAGAGCAATACTAACTGTATTGTGTTTTTTTTATGGTTAAATTGTGTTTTTTTTATTATTTTGGAGGTCATAGTATGCGTAAGCTTTGGATGATGTTTTTTGTATTGGCCGTTGTATGTGCTTCTCTGGCTAATGCCGCAGAAAAAATAGATTTGCGTCAAGCTTTAGATGTTATGAGCAAAGTACGCGAATTAAAAACTAGCGGAAATGAAGCAGTTCTTTGCAGCCTTCTGAGACTCGATTCTAATACTACATTGAATCTGCTAAAACGCGAAAAAGACAATTTGAATTTTACCCATTCTCGCTATGAAATGCTGTATGAAGGCATTCCTGTATGGGGACATTCTATTGTTGTAAGCGAAAGCCAGGATAGCGTTTCTGTTATGTATGGAGAAGCTATTTCTGGTATTAGCCGCGATATCCTTTCCACAAAACCAGGATATGATACCAAAAAAGCAATGGCTATAGCAAAAAAACATCATGCTCAGAAAAACAGAGCTGAGTGGGTTTATGAACATGAAAGCAGCAGATTGGTAGTCTTCGTTGACAACAATAATGTTGCTCGCCTTGGCTATGAAGTTACCTTCTTTGCAGATGCAAAAGATGGTGGAAAACCCACAGAACCTATGTACATCATCGATGCTCAGACCCAGGAAGTTGTTTTTAACTATGAAAACCTCAACACCGAGACTGCAAAAGCCAACGGCCCTGGCGGAAATGAAAAGACAGGGAAATATCTGTATGGCGCAAACTATCCTGGTTTTGAAGTAGTCTATGCTAATGAAAAATCCACCATGAATGTTCCTGGCAAGGTTCAGGTCGTCAACCTCAATCATGCAAGTTCAGGATCTACTCCTTATTCCTTTGCTGGCCTTGAAAATACTCACAAATCCATCAATGGAGCATTCTGCCCATTGAATGATGCTCAGGCTTTTGGAATGGCTGTTTTCAATATGTATACAGATTGGTATGGAGTTCCTCCTTTAAAAAGCCAGATGATTTTGAAAATACACTATAGCACCAACTATGAAAATGCTTTCTATTCTAGCTTTGGTGGATTCATGGCTTTTGGTGATGGTAAAGACAGATTCTATCCTCTCGTATCTTTGGATGTTGTCAGCCACGAAGCTGCTCATGGATTTACAAGAGAGAATTCTAATCTGACATACAGTGCTCAATCTGGCGGCATAAATGAATCTTTCTCTGATATTGCTGGGGAAGCAGCCGAATATTATCTGATGGGCAAAAATGACTTTGAAGTAGGCGCAACCATTTTCAAAGTACAGGGAAAAGCTCTTCGCTATATGTACAATCCTCCCTTAGATGGTAAGTCGATTGGTCATGTTAGCAATTATACAAGCAGTATGGATGTTCATTATTCAAGCGGTGTTTATAACAAAGTATTCTATTTGATGGCTACTGCCAGTGGATGGAATACCAAAAAAGCATTTGACGTTTTCGTAAGATGCAATCGTTTCAAATGGACAAGCAGTACAAACTATTCCACGGGTGCAGTCGCTACGCTGGATGCAACCAAAGAATTAGGATATGACACTACTGCTGTTATCAAAGCTTTCCAAGAAGTTGGAATCAATCTTTCTAAATAAATTTTGCAATTAATTGCCAGGGGCAATGCCCCTGGCTATATTATATTTTGCCCCTTTGGGGCTAATTTTGGGGATTTTATGTTTTCCTGGTTAGAGCAAAGAATCAAAGTTAAAAATTTTCTTTTGTCGCCTCTTTTTCCCAGAGGGATAGCAGCATGGTCTTCTTTTCCTGCTGTTTTAACGCTGGTTTTCTTTTTATGGCAGGGATGTTTAGGGATGGTGCTGGTGTTTTGTTGTAAAGATGCCAGTGATGTAAAAAATATTTCTTTGTTTATGAGAAACTTGCATGGAATCGGAGGCAATATACTTTTGATTTCCTTGCTGGCTCATCTTTGCGTAGAATTCTTTAGAGGAGAGTATAAAAGGCCAGGAGAGCTGGTATGGGTCAATAGCATTTTTTTGTGGCTTCTTGTATGCTTGTCTTTTGTAACAGGAACGATTTTGATTGCCAATAGCAGTGCGCAAAAAACATTAGAGATGTTTTTTATGATCCTCCGTAAGTTCCCCTTGGCTGGGCCTTATTTTTATACGCTTTTGCAAAGCGATTCCCCTTCGGTTCTATGGCATCGCTTTTACGTTTTGCATATTTGTATTCTTCCTTTATTGAGTATGTTTGTTTTATTTTTCTATATATGGTTAGTTTATAGAAAATCTGTATCTCTATCAGAATCTAAGAAGCCATAAAGAAAGGCATAGTTATGACTGGTTTGCCAGAGATTGGGACATCCATAAGCAAATACCAGTTGGTTGCTAAGGTATGGGATGGTACTTTTAGTGAAACATGGCAGGGGAAAAGTCTTCAAGAGGAATCTGTTGCTATACAGATTATAAAAGATCCTAAAATGCTTGCTATTCTAAAAGAACATCCATTGGAAATCCCTTCTTTTTCTCATCCTTCTCTTCCTGCATTGTTATCTATAGAGGAAAATCCTGTCTCTTTTGTATGGGAATATGCTTCAGGACGCAGACTTTCAACATATATAAAAAGTTTAAAAAATATAAAAGGGAATATAGCTTTATACATCATACGAAAGCTATTAGAAATTTTGAGATTCCTACTTTCGCAGGGAAAAATACACGGATCGATTCGGCCAAGTAAAATTTTGGTAACCCCTGACAAAAGGGTTTTGCTATGCAATTTAGGCATGGGATTTGCTGAATCCAGACTTCTTGCTGAATGCTTTGCCAGAGAAGAAAATGTGGATAGATTTTTTTCTATTTTACCGTATTTTCCTGAAGAAGTTTTAAAAGACCAGATTTTTGACGATCCTAAAAGCGATATATTCAGCGCAGGTATGATTCTTTGTGAGATGCTCACAGGGAAATGTACTCCTGTTCCTGAGATCCCTGCTGCCTTGAATCAACAGGGAATAGAGCCTGGTTTATGCAGTGTTATTTTAAAGGCAACTGCTGACTTTGAAGAGCGATATAACCATCCAAATGAAATGTATGAAGACATAACCAAGCTGCTTAAGCTTTCTGATCAGGTGGAAAAAATATACGTTGCTCCTCCTGCCGCAAAGACAGTCAATATAGGAATGGAAGCCATCCCCGCCGATTCGGAAGAATACCGAGTATATCAGGCAGATGTATTTTCAGCAAAGCAGACAATCGATGCTGAAGTTGTCATGGCAGAGCCTGTAGAAGAAAGCATGCAACCCGATGCAGACAGCAAAATCACAAGCCAAAGCCAAAAAAGTCCATTCAGGAAAACAGTGCGCCTCGATGCAGATGCTATCCTCATGTTTTCCACTATTGATAAAAAAATTTTAGATCCTTTGGAAAAAGAATCCTTTTGGCCAGGAGTTCTGGGTAAATATTTTTTTGCAACAGCCTTAGTTTTTAGCTCGCTTTTTTTACTTAGCATTTTCAGGGAATCAAAAGACACTTTTCTGGCTTGGTTTTTATACCCTTTCCACTGCATGGCTGCCTGGGACAAGCCACTAGATTTTTTAGGCAATGTGGCTGTATGGGGCGGGCTTTTTTTCTTTTCTTTTGTTCCCTTTTTGGATCCAAAGGCTCAAATAAAGAAAAATCCTGTTCTAATAATCTTTGTGGTCTTATACATTTTGGGTTTGTCAGCTTTAGGTGTATGGGGATTTTTCTTGTAGTGTAAAGAATATCCAAAAAAACAAGAAAATTCTTGTTGAAATAAGATCTTAGGAAATTTAAAATAATAAAATTCGTTTTGAATCCAATTCTTGTTACAACCCATGAGCGCAAGACAGGAAATGAACAATGCAATTTGAAGAAGAAATTTTCTTTAGAACGATTGCCAACCAGGGAGAACTTTTAAGCGTAGAGCAGGTAGAAGAATGCCTTGAAATCCAAAAGCAAAGTTCTAATCCAGGCAGTTTGTTTGTCCTTATGATTGAAAAAGGATATATCAACAATAAAAACATGGCGGCAATTTTGAAAAAAGCACCGCCAGAAATGCAAAGAGAAGCAGGCAAAAAAGAAGACCAAAAAAAATTTGGCGAACTTTGCGTAGAAAAAGGCTTTGCCAGCTCTAGCCAGATTGCTGAAGCTCTTGCTCTTCAGGAAAGATTAAAGAAAGAGGGCAAACACTTCCGTATTGGGCAAATTCTAATCGAGAAAAAATATGTTGCCATGCGCCAGGCGCAGTTGATTTTGGAAATTCAAGGGAAAAAAATCCTGCGTTGCCCTAGTTGTGAAACAAAGTATAACATTCGCCACTATAAAACAGAAAAAAAATACCAATGCCCTAAATGTAGCGGAGATTTGATTTCTTCTCAGCCAGGCGCATCCATGAGCGTTGAGCGAAGCTTTATGAGCAGAGATTCTGTAGACGTGGATGACGAAGCCCTCTCTTTACTTCACAAAAAAATAGGCGATTATGAAATCGTAGAGCTTCTGGGAGAAGGCGGAATGGCCGATGTGTATAAAGTTGTCAGCCGATTCCGCAAACGTCCCAGAGCATTGAAGGTCATGAAAGCACAGGCAGGCTTTGAGCGTTTCAACAGAGAATTTGAAAGTGCGCATTCTCTGCGCCATCCTAATATCATTCGAGTCTACGATACTGGCAAAATCGAAGGAAGACCCTATTTTTTTATGGAATATATGGATGGAGGGACTCTATCCCGAAGAATAGAAAAAATGGGAATCATTCCTTTAAGGGAAGCACTGTCTGTTTTAAAGCAGATCGCTATGGGATTAAAATATGCTCATGAAAACAACATCATTCATAGAGATATTAAACCAAGCAATATTCTTCTTGGACAGGATAGCAGCCAGGAAATTGTAGCAAAAATCGCTGATTTTGGAATCGCGAGAACAACAACCGATAACCAGATTACGGTTACAGGCCAGCTTGTTGGAACATTCAAATATATGTCGCCCGAATATATCCGAGGTCTTAATATTGACGGACATGCTGATATTTTCAGTTTGGGCATAGTCGCTTATGAAATGTTTACAGGCAGAGAGCCTTTTAATGTCGATGGGCCTGTAGGCTATCTCTTTGTTAATATCAAAGAAAATCCGCCTCAGATACATCAGGTAAACCCTGATTTGCCTAAATTTGTTTCTCTTATCGTCAGCCAGATGCTTTCGAAAGATGTAAAAGTCCGCTATGATGCATCTGCTTTATTGAGAGACTTAGACAGGGTATTAGTCCATCTTAGAGAAAATACAAAACTTGTAGAAACAGAAGACAGAACATCTGTTTTCTATACCAAAGGAACTCTATCTAGTTTAAAAGGGTTATGGGATAAAATTTTTACCAAATCGCCTAATGAAAAAACAGAAGAGCCTTCTGTTTCGCTATCATCAGAAAGCGCGGACGACATTATAAGCAACAATGCAGCACTCATGGAAACAGAGGAAGTGGGTAAGGATGCCACTGCCGAAAAGCAATATGAATTTGCTTTGGATCTTATACAGCAAGGCAATATGGACGGTGCTAAAAAACATCTCCAGGCACTTATTGAAATTTTCCCTGCTAGTCCATGGGCCGTAAGGGCTAAAAAAAGACTCAATAAAATAGATTCTCCAGAAGAAACCCCAACAAAAGAAAAAGACTCTTCCGTTGTATTGTCTCCAAAAAAAAAACAATTACAGTAATCAAAAAAAGCCCTGACAAAGAGAACGAAATTCATTCCATTACCACACAAAGGCTTCCCAGTGTAAAGAGGAAAAATCCAGACGCTTCTAAAACAGCTGTGTTTCCAACTCTTCTTGCGCCTCAAGATCCATCCAAATCTTCTTCAGCATCAACGGAAAAGTCCGAAAAATTCGAAGCTATTGTTCCTGAAAAAAAACACTGGGAAACAGATCTTATCTTTTTAGGAAGCTCAAACCCTCAAAGCTCACAACGCAGAATTGCCGCACGAAGGGCAGAAGACCTTTTAGTTTCTCTCAAAGCCATCATAACCAACATCAAAAGCAAAGAGGAATATGAGCAAAAACAAGGATGGTTTGATGAAGTATTCAGCAATCTTTGCGTTGTGGAATGGGAAAAAGCCAAAGAAGAAGTTTCTGAGATTTTATACAAATGGGGGCGTTTCCTTCTGGACAATGGAAAACCAAAAGAAGGACTTGACCGTTTTTGGGAAATCTATGAGAAATTTGTCGAAACCCGTTGGCATGCCCAGGTTTTTGAAGAGCTTGTCGCTTTGTACCAGACAGAAGACATGGCCTTTATACCTGGCGGGACATTGACCATAGGACAAACTTCAGAAGAGTATCTCCTTCGCCCTTATTTTATAGACATATACCCTGTTACCAATTTACAATACTTTGAATTCATTAAAGACACTGGCTATCCAACACCTTTCCATTGGATAGACGATATCTATCCCATTGGAAAAGCAAACCACCCTGTTGTATGGGTTTCTTATGAAGATGCAGTAGCCTATTCTTGCTGGAAAAACAAACGCTTGCCAACCGATATGGAATGGGAAAATGCTGCCAAAGGCCCTGAAAGCCTTTCATGGCCCTGGAGCAACCAATATGAAGCCAAGCGTTGCAATTGCAAAGATTCAGGAATCGGTGATACAACGCCTGTAGGTCAATACAAAACAGGCAAGTCTTTCCATCAATGCTATGATATGGCTGGAAACGTATGGGAATGGATAGACAGTTTTTACGATGAAAACCGAAGCTACAGAACTCTCCGAGGCGGCTCATGGTTTACCTTTGAAGAATTCACGACAACCACCTATCGATATTTTGATTTTCCTGATAGCCGCAAAGGCATCTACGGTTTTCGATGCGCCAAAAGCTTCGGAAGAGATAAAAGATAAAATGTTTTGTATTTAAATAAATCCTTTTTGGAGGAGATTTTATGAAAGAAAGAATTATTTTATTCATCCTTTTTTTCTCAATGCTTTCCATAATGAACGCCGATACGCTCAACATCATTAGCATCAATTTTAATACTGGTTTTGATAGCCATGGCGTTTCTTCAGGTCTGTTGCATTTTAATGGAACAAATGGCTTTGAAGTCTATTTTACAGACGATGATTCCAATGGTGGATATGGTGGAAATGCCAATGGTGTCCATATCAGCAACCAAAACTATGGCAATGCTAAAGTGGGTACATCGGATCTTGTTTTGGGTGCTTACAACAACTACAATGGTTCTTACAATTATCATAGCAGCGGAATCGTGGCTTCCTTTAACCAGGGTGCAAGAAAAGTAAGCTTTGACGATACAGATGATGATGGCACTGTCAAAGCTCTTTTTGCATACGATCAATACAATAATCTGATTGGGCAGAGTCCCTTTGCCAGCCGTACCACTGTAGTGGTAGATACAACTATGACTAACGGAAAGCTAATCTATAAAGTCGAGTTTGATACAGCAGGCGGTACAGCAGGTGGTTCTAACGATGGAACATACTTTACCATAGACAATTTCTATGCTGAAGCATACATTGAGCAGACAGCAACACCCCCAGGAATCAATGTTCCTGAAGCCTCTACATGGTTTATGATGCTCTTTGCTTTTGCTGGTTTAGCCTTTAGAAAGAAATAGAAACTGTGCAAGGCAGTACAATCGGTAGGTAAAACCAGTGTACTGCCTTTGCATCGATAGCTATTTTGTTTTTCAGCTTTCTCACGGCAGAAGCTTGGAAATCCAAGAAAATATTGAAAAAAATTCGAAAATAACTTGTAAATAGCTGATTTATGTGTGAAAATAAACAAATAAGGCGTTTTGCTTGATATTTTCTATTTTAAATTTTAGAAATGGAAAGGGAACTATGGAAACTCGGAAGATTAAGATCATGGCATCCTATGACTGGAGCATGCGTTACGGGATGGTCGAGTTTGTAAAATTTGTTGACCCAGTAATCCGATATAAGGGAAAAGAATATAAAATAGAATTAGGAAGAGTCATTGCTGAACCTATTATATGCGGCCAAAATCTGAAAGAAACAGCAGACTTTGTCGTAGATCGTACTGTTCACTGGAATGCTTACTATCGTTGTTGGGCGCAACAGGCTCTTCATTCGCAGATGAGCATTGCAAACAATCCCAATAGTTTCTATGCCCATGAAAAACATAGCACATACGATCTAATGGCAAGAGCTATACATCCTGAAGATCATTTCCCTATCACTGTTCTTTTACCTCAGTTCTATCCCTACACAGAGGATCAGGAACGCCAGGAAATGTGGGAATATGAGCAAGAATTGATAGCACAGCATACAAAGTTCGGGTTTGATGAATTCCGCAGAAAAACAGATTGGCAAAAGATTCATGAAAAACTTCAGCGTTCTGTGCGGTTAAGAGAGCAAAGCAAGCTAGTAAGAGAGCTTTTCTACAGCAAAGAGCAATATCTTAAAGATACAGTAGAAAAAATCTTCCAAAATCGTTTCCCTCTCTACTTAAAGAAGACATCGGGTGGTGGTGGAAGCGATGTATTTAAAATCAATTCTCTCGCTGATCTTTATGAAAAATATGATGCAACTCAAGGCAGGAGCTTCCATTTACAAGAAGCTGTAGAAAACTATGATGTTTTTGTTCGCTGCATGGGTCTTGGGCCACAAATCCTCCCCATGAGATTTGAGCCTGACAAACCATTGCATGAACACTATAGCCCAGAAAAACTGGTTCTACCATTGAATTTGCATGAAAGAATGACAAACTATGTCATGCTTATCAATTCTTATTTCCGATGGACATACAATTCTTTTGAATCTATTATCAAAGACGGCAAAATACACCCCATTGATTTTGCAAACGCTTGTCCTGATAGCCATTTCACATCGTTGCATGTACATTTCCCATGGCTCTTGTGCGCAAAACTGAAATGGTTTGCTTATTGTGCTGTAACAGGCAAAAACATGAAAAGCGACATGGAAGAAAATGCTTACTTAAATGTATTCAATGATCCAAATAAAACCCAAAAAGAAAAATTTGATTTCCATGTAGCGATGAGCAAAGAGTATTTTGAGATAGATTCTTTCAAAGAGTTCTGCGAAGAAAATTTCAAAGATTTGAATGAGAAGATGGTGCAGTTCTACGACACTCGTTTTGACGATGTCATTCGCTACGCCATTCATTTTAGCGATTTTCCTATTGAAGACCACGCTAATTTCTATCGCCAATACAAAGAAAGAATGGACAAAGTATTCCGTCCTAATGCAAAAGACTATTTAAGCATTAGACCTGGCGAATAAAACTTTACTCGTGCATTGCTAACTTTCAGTGTAACCATTTACACTGAAAGGGTTTTATATACTAACCCATAGTGCTGTCAAATTAAGGCATTGTTAATTTGACAGCATTATGGGTGGTTTTACGTTGTACAAATTTTTCCAAGAGCGGATGATAAAAATTGCAATGGAAATATTTTTAGCAGCAAGTGCAGTAGGAGGCTTTGTTCTTGGTTTACTGCTTTTTTTCTTCATCCAAAGACCTCACAAAATTTACCTTGAAGCAAGGATTCAGGAATTGCATAGAGATATTCTATCTCACAAGGAAAAAACAAAGGCTTTAGAAGAGGAAAATAAAGATCTTTACCAAAATCAAGGCAAGCTGGAAACCCTTCTATGCCAGGAAAAAAAAGCAAACCAGGAAAAAATTGCTTTACTCCAAGAAGCCAAAGAAAGCCTGGGGCATCTCTTCCAGTCTCTATCCAATGAAGCTTTGAAGCAAAACAATGAATCGTTTTTGACTTTAGCACAAAGCATTTTAAGCCAATACCAATCTCAAGCCCAATCCATTCTTAGCCAAAAAGAAGAATCTGTCCATAGCATGGTATTTCCTATAAAAGATTCTCTCCACCGCCTAAGCTACCAGGTCGATGAGCTAGAAAAAGCAAGATTAAGAGCTTACAGCAGCCTTGTGGAACAGATCAAATCCCTAAACATGAACAATGAGAAACTCCAATCCGAGACAGGCAATCTGGTAAAAGCCTTGCGAATGCCCATTGTGAGGGGAAGATGGGGCGAGATTCAGTTGAAACGAGTGGTCGAAATCGCAGGGATGCTAGACCACTGCGACTTTAGCGAGCAACAAAGCGTCACGACAGAGACAGGAAGGCTAAGACCTGACTTGATTATCCATTTGCCTGGAGACAAGTATATTGTCGTAGATGCTAAAGCTCCTTTGCAAGCCTATCTTGACGCTATAGAATCTACAGACGACCAGGTTCGGCTGGTTAAGTTTAAAGAACACTCTCGGCAAATCCGATCCCATATATCGAATCTTAGTGCCAAATCCTATTGGGAACAATTTCAGCCTAGCCCAGAGTTTGTGGTGCTTTTTTTACCAGGAGAATCTTTTTTTAGCGCAGCACTAGAACAAGATTCCTCTTTGATTGAAGATGGTGTTCAACAGCAGGTGATTCTGGCAACACCAACAACGCTTATTTCTTTGCTTCGCGCTGTACACTACGGATGGAGGCAAGAAAGAATCGCAGCCAATGCGCAGCAGATCAGTGAGTTAGGGCAAGAGCTTTATGAACGCATTGGTGTTATGGTCGATCATCTCAATAAAATTGGGCTTTTTTTAGGGAAGTCTGTTGAAGCCTTTAATTCCTCTGTTTCTTCATTTGACGCAAGGATTCTCCCTTGCGCCAGGAAATTCAAGGAATTAGGCATAGGCAGCAAAAAAGAAATTGAAAGCATACCTACCATCGATAAAAATATTCGCTTTCTGTGTGGAACTCAGCCAGATATAAAAGAAACAGCAGAGCAAAAGCAATTTCTCTTTGATGAATGGCCACAAAATGAATCGTAAATTAGAAACCGTAGTCAAAATAGAAGGCATTAGCAAAAAATATACAATTAAGCACCAGCAAGGAAAAGCACGCTACCAGACGCTACGAGAATCCATTGAGAATGTTTGCAAAAATATCCTAGGAAAGAACAGAGGCCAGACACAAGAAGAATTCTGGGCATTAAAGGATATCAATTGTGAAATAGCCAGAGGAGAAAGAGTAGCCTTTATTGGCCGCAACGGTGCTGGAAAATCCACTCTTCTAAAAATACTGTGTCGTGTTACTCATCCTACAACAGGGAGAATAACCATGCGGGGAAAGGTTGCCAGTATATTGGAGGTAGGGACTGGATTCCATCATGAGCTTACAGGAAGAGAAAATATTTATATGAATGGTGCTATCCTGGGCATGTCAAAACAGGAAATTAAAAAAAAATTCGATGATATTGTCCAATTCTCTGAAATAGAAAAATTTTTGGATACACCTGTTAAAAGGTATTCTTCTGGTATGTATGTGAGGCTTGCTTTCTCTGTTGCTGCGCACCTTTTCTCTGATATTTTGATTGTAGATGAAGTGTTGGCAGTAGGGGACTATCAGTTTCGAGAAAAATGTCTGCAAAAAATGAACTCTGTTGCAATAGAGGAGCAAAGAACCATTTTGTTTGTCTCTCATTCTATAGAATACATCAAAAGGCTATGCACTCGCACTATATGGCTGCAAGAGGGAAAAATCCAGAGAGATTCTGTTGACATAGAAGAAACCATGAAACTTTATACCAGCCAGGAAGCCAGCTCTTATGCTTTACCTTCTGTATGGTTGAGCAACCAAAGAAGAGAAAAGCAGAATAAAAATCCATATTATAGTATAAAAAAGTTTTACTTAGGTGACAATGAAGGTAAAAACCTCTATACGATTGAAAATGATGATATTTATTTTGTATATGTAGAATTGGATGTGATGGAAGAGCATGCTTTTCTCTCTGCTGGCTATCGTGTTGTTCATGAAAATGGAATGCTAGTTTACTTCTCTGGCTCTAGCGATAAAGGGATAGGTAAAATACCGCCTTTAAAACAAGGCTTTAACCAGATCCGATCCCAAATCCCTGCCCATTTTTTAAGGGAAGGAATGTACAAAGTAGAATTCATAGGCTATCTATGCAACCAAGAATTCCCTTTTTTGCACCCTTCCTTTACCAAAGTCCCTTTTTTTACTTTTGAGGTTGCGAATGATCTAAAAGAAAAAGAATTTTGGAAAGAAAAAGACACCTTGGTTTCCCCTGTTGTGGAATGGGAAATAAAAGTACATGAGGTATAACTTTTATCATTAAAGTTCAAGGGATAAAAAAAATTATATAAGCCATGGAGAATAAACGGAGTAGCAGTATGATCCAGAAAAGTTTTTTTTTACTTTTTGCAATGCTTTGTTCCTGTGCTTTTCTAGGCAGATTGATAGACTCTGATCTGGAGGGAATCAAAAAAGACCGTTTTGCTTCTTCCACAGGTCATGAAATGCTAAAAATACTTTTCAAAGAAGATCGGTTAGGCTATATTTATGAAAACGATTTTTTTGTGAAAAAAGTATGGGGAGGAAACATCGTGACCCAGGCTATTGGGCAAAACATAGAGATTAACTACACACGAAACGACTTTGACAAGCTCAAATTGCTTTTGGGAGATGATCTTAGCCTTGGGCCTGAATTAGAGGCAATAGACTATATAACACTGAAATTAGAAGATATAAAACGCCATGAACTGGTGGATTTTCAACCTTTAATCGAATACATGGGCAAAGATGAAACAGAAACCTTAAAAAAACCCTTTGTTGTCTCTATGATAAACGTAAGCAAATTTAGTGTAGAAGCATATCAAAAGACGACAGGTGAGTTTGGCGCAGTGTATCGCCCCTATCCTGGAATTACCTTAAAAGGAAGCACAGGGACAAGCGGGAAAAAAGAAGATAAGCAAACAAGCTATAATGTTTTTATTGGTTATAAACTCTACGATGGCTATAAATGGATCGACAATTTCCAAAATATGCCTAAAGTAGATATTTGGATTGTTGAGCCAAAAGAAGATGAACTGATTAATAGAGTAAGAGCAAGAGTAAAAGGCTCTTTGCCTTATTACTCCGCTTTGGAAGAAGACTATAAAAACAAGCTTTCTTTATATATCATGACCCAAAACGAATACCAGGATGATTGGATATTGCAATCCAAAGTTCGTATAGATACGCAAGGGTATTTTGAAGGGATTGTCAAGCTAGGAGATTTAGAGCAGGGAAATGGACATCGTTACAGTATAGCTGTTTTCGCTACGTATTTTAAAATAAACAGGGAAGTGAATTCCAAAATTCCTTTTTTGCCCTTCAATAAGGGCAAATATGTTATCAATGTAAAACGCCAGGACGACTTTTAGGAGGATTTTCTTTGATTCATAAAATCATTTTTATTTTTTTGCTGTTTTGTTGTATAAGCCAGAGCTTTGCGTGGGAAGAATGGATTTCTCAGTTGCAAAAAGCTCCTGTGGAAAAAAAGAATGAGATTGTAGAGAATTTTTTAAAAGACAGGCAAGGTGCTTTTCCTCTTGTTCAAGGCACAAAAGCAATCTTTGTTTATTTTGGGGAAGGCAGTTCTGTATCAGTAGCTGGGGATTTTAATGGATGGCAGCCTGTGTCAGCGATGAAACAAGTTCCACAAACGAGACTGTGGTATTTTGTTCATGAATTCCCCATAGACTCTCGCATGGAATATAAAATTGTCGTGGATAACGATTGGATACTAGATCCTTTGAATCCCAAAAAAGATTTAGGGGGATATGGCTATAATTCTGATTTGTGGATGCCTTCCTATACAAGTCCTTCCTGGCTGAACAAAAAACCAGAAAATAAAGGCCAGGTTTTGTCCTTTATTATTGAGAGCAAAATTTTGTCTAATTCCCGCAAGTTACAGGTATATACTCCTTTTCAGTATGACCCCCAGAAAAAATACCCACTTTTGATTGTACATGATGGAAATGATTATATCCAAATGGCTTATACAACCAAGCTTTTGGATCTTTTGATACAGGAAAAACGGATTGTTCCTCTTGTAGCTGCTTTTATCGATCCAGTGAAGCGTTTTGAAGAGTATGGCTGCTCTGAAGAATACTATCAGTTTACAAAAACCGAGCTTGTTCCTTTTTTAGAAAGGGAATTTTCTATTACTTTGGATCGTTCCCAACGCGCTTTTGCAGGGGCATCTATGGGTGGGCTTGTTTCGTTTCATCTTGCCTACAAAATGCACGAATCTTTTGGAAAAGCTCTTTGCCAGTCTGGGGCTTTTTTGTTTCGGGAAATCAAAGACAGAGAAGAGTCTCCTAAAATCTGGGATGCTTTGGATAGCGTAGACTATTCTAAAATCCAGAGTTCTTGCTTTTGGCTAGATTGTGGAACAATTGGCCCATTGGAACAATTGTTGCTCAAAGGGAATCACGTATTGATCAAAAAATTTAGCCAGGAAAGAGTTCCCTACACCTACAGAGAATTGCCAGAAGCTCATAATTGGGGAAGCTGGCGTAAAGTTTTAGAAGATGCCCTTATTCATCTTTTTGGAAATGCCCATCAGGAAAAAAAACATCCTGAGCAAGAAAAATAAATTTAGTAAAATTTTTACTTGTAATCTTTAAAAAATTTTCTATACTGGTTCTATTGTTTTCCATGGTAAAGAAAACATAGCAAATCATTTGATTTGATAAGGCTGTTTCCTATAGGAAAACAGCCTATAACCATATTTTATATGGGAGTAGAAGGGTCCTGGTGGGCCTCGCTGGCTTCAACCCAGTAGAAGGGCCGTTAAACGTTCTTGGTGGGTTCGATTCCCATGTACTCCCGCCAATATGTTTTTTAAAAAATGCAGCGATTTCAGATCAGGAGACTAAGCTTGAATCCAAAAGTATACAATAAAATCTATCCTAAGCGAGGGATTCCTTTTTCTATTCAAGACTATCCCCTTTCTGTGAGAGAACTTTGGGATCAAAAATGTAGAAATGTAGACGAGATCATTGCTGGCTTGCCTGGCAATTTTTCTTTTGCTACCTCTTTCTTAGGAGCGCAGGCACGTGGTTTTTTGAGGGCTTTGTCAAAAAGACAAAATTTCGAAAGTATTGAATTTTTTGCTTCTTTTTTCTTAGAGCCTTATGAATTTTTACAATGGCCTCAATCCAAGTATCGTACATTTTATTTTGGCCCTGTAGAGCGGTTGCTGAACAACACACTCAAAAAAACAGTGCATTTCGTCCCCAAGCAATATACCCAGGTAGATAGAGCTATCCTTCACTATGCACCACAATATTATATCCATACCGCAACAGTTCCTAATGAAGAAGGGTATGTAAACTTAGGGCTGAACAATGCCTCTGACGAGCCTTATTTAAGAGAGTGTGTCCGCGATCCTAATCGTAAAGTGATTTTAGAGATCAATTCGTATACTCCTTGGGTTCCAGGAAGCCCTGATATGGGAGAGCATAAAGTCCACCTGTCAGAAGTGGATTTTGTTTATGAAAACCATGAGCCTCTTTTCCAGCTACCTGCAATGGAGCCTTCGGATGTAGAGAAAAGAATAGCAGAATATGCTTGCAAATACATAAAAGATGGTAGCGTAATCCAATTTGGGATTGGTGGAATACCCAACTATATCGCGACACAGATTACTTCCCTGCGTGATATTGGACTCCACACCGAAATGCTGAGTGATGGTGTCATAGATCTTATCGAAAAGGGTGTTATAACCAACAAGCATAAAGAATTGTATCCTGGCATTTCTATTTGTGGATTTATTGCTGGTACAGACCGACTTTATGACTGGGTAGACAGAAATCCCTTGGTTTGGATTTTGCCTATTTGCCAGGTCAATGACCCCAGAGTTGTATCCAAGATGAAAAATTTTGTCAGCATCAATGCTGGCTTGATGATAGATTTCCAAGGCCAGGTTTGCTCTGAGGCTATTGGATTCAACCAATATAGCGGAACTGGAGGACAATTTGAGTTTGTTCAGGGGGCCAATCTATCGCCTGGAGGCAAGTCTGTAATTTGCATTAAATCTTCTGCCATGGTTAAAGAAAAACCCGTTAGCAATATCTTGTCCCATCTACCTCCTGGTGCAAGCGTAACTGTACCTCGATTTTTTACAGATACAGTGATAACAGAACATGGAGTTGCAGAAATTTTGCATGAGTCCAAAATAGAAAGAACCAATTCTTTAATCAAAATAGCAAATCCTCTTTTTAGAGAAAATTTAGTGGAAGAAGCAAAAAAACTTTCTTTGTGGGAAGCAACCCAAGGCTTTGATACAATATCCCAAAAAGTTCTTTATAAAAGCATAGGTCGCCTCTCTAAAATTAAAAAAAGGCTTTCTTTAAAATATTGGATATCACGTTTGCTAAAATGATTTGTTTTTTCGTGTTAGCTGTAAAAATTAGAAAAAATTTATATTGTTTAGAAAAAAATCTTGCCAATTGAAAGAATATTTTCTAAACTAAAGGGCCTGGAAAAAAATAGTTGTTCCAACTGGCTAAGATAATTTTTTATCGTTTTCCAGGGAGTTGCCTGGGCTAGGCAATGTTCCAGGTAAGGTAATACTTTCACTGGCGGACTAAGGTTCTTTGAAAAAATCATTGTCCAAACTGCACAGGATTTTTATTTCTGGCAAGGAGTGAGGAAGGATAAGGTCAGAAACAAAAAAAGCAGGCAAGCTGGATAATTCTTTTTTTTAAGAGCCTAAAGCCCTTTGGTATTTAGCTCGTTATTTTTATTCGTTATTTTGAAGGTAAACTATGTACGAAGCTTATTGGAATTTGAATGCAAAGCCCTTTCGCAATGCTGTTGATCGCAAATTTTTCTTTTATGGTGAAAGCTATGAAGAGGCTTATTTGCGTCTTTTATACACCATAAATGAATCTAAAGGTTTGCTATTGCTGGTAGGCGAAGGTGGATGTGGCAAAAGCTTTATCAGTAAAATCTTTACAAAAGATATGCTAGAGCAAGGCCACAAAGTAGCGTTGGTTACAAATCCTGATCTCGAGCCTAAAGAATTTTTAGAAGAAGTACTATGTGAATTTGGTTTGGATGCTTCTAATAAATCCAAGGGTGAGCTTTTAAGAGAACTAAAAAGATTTTTATTGGAATCTTTAAAACAAGGAAAGCATTCTGTTTTGATTGTGGATGAAGCACATTTAATTCAAAACGAAAAAACCTGGGAAGAAATAAGACTGCTTTTAAATATGGAAGAAGAGAATCGTCTTCTCCTGTCGATCATTATTTCAGGAAGACCTACTGTTTTGGATTCAATACAGAAGATTCCCTCTCTTTATGAAAGAACAGGGTTACAATATCGGTTGAAACCTCTTAGCTGTCGTGAAACAGGTGAATATATTTATTTCCGTATGGAAAAGGCAGGGTGTAGCAGAGAAATTTTTACTGCCGATGGAATTAAAGAGGTTTATGCGTATTCTGGTGGTATCCCCCGCAAGATCAATAATATTTGTGATCTGTCTTTATTGCTAGGCTATGGAGACAATTCTATTGTTGTTGACCAGGCTTTGGTTAAGAAGGCAAGCATTGATCTTAAAGGTATTTCTAACGACAGCAATTTTGAAAAATAATTTATGAAGCAAAATTTTTATTCAGAAGCACAATATTTGTGTATTTATGCTTTACAATCTAGGCAAGGGGAAAAAGAATGCAAATTTCCCAAATTGTAAAAAAATGGCGAGAAAATTATAAAGAAGAGATTAAAGAGGAAAAAGATGCTTTCGTAAATATTGAAAAGCAAAGCAACCATATTTACAAGCATATTTCCCTAGGCTATGAAACAGAAAAAAAACAGTGGATAAAAAAACTGCCTGAGTTTATTCAACATCTTGATGAATCACCTTCAAAGGCAAAGAATATCCAAGACATAGCATCCACCAAAAAGCAAGAGGAAGTTCGTCCTAAAAAGCAGGAAGAAGTCCGTCCCAAAAAGCAAGAGGAAGTTCGTCCTAAAAAGCAGGAAGAAGTCCGTCCTAAAAAGCAAGAGGAAGCTCTCGTAAAACCTAAAAAAGAAGCAGAGCCTATTCCTGTTGCTCCTGTAAAAGAAAAAGCACCTTCAGAAAAACTTCCTAGTGTACCTAATATTACTAATGTACCTAATGTCAAGAAAAGTTCTCCTCAAGAAGACGAATGGGAACAAGCAAGACATGAGTTCACAAGAGGTATTTTTGAAGATACCGAAGGGTTTTCCTCTGCAAGTAATGAAAAATGGCAAGATACAAGAGAAAAGCAAGTTGCTCAAACTATCCAAAACGAAGATCCTGAAGACGATGAAATACCAGAAGTTTTCTCTAACAACTATTGGGATGTAGAAGAACCAGAAGATAGCCCTGAGTTCACAGAAGAAGAAGATTCTGATTTTGCAGATGACCTTCTTTGGGATAGCCAGGAAGAGGATGACCCAAGCGATTTTGACTCCATAGAAGACGAATTAGATGAAAAAGAATCAGCTCCTTCTAACGTGGTAGATATACAGAACGACTCTGATTTTGAAAATCTAGAAAATCTTCTAAAGGGAATGGGAAAAGAAAGACCAGAAATAAAAGACCACCCAAGAGAATTTTATCCTAAAAAAAGAAAAAGAAACGACAACGACAAAAGAAACCAAAAAGACAAAAAGCAAAATAACAGACACCAAAATCACGATGAAAAGCCCTTTGGTGATTCCAAGAAGAAAAAATACAAATGGGATTGATCCTTGCTTTTCTGGGCTAGAGTTGGATTTTTTACAGGGATATTGCCCTGACTATTATATTTCAGCCCTTTGGGCTAAAATTTGGAATATAGATTAAAGTGCATTTAGCACGAAAACTATTCATATTGAGAAAATCTTAATTTTTTTAAGATATTTTTATATATTGTTTATCATTTAGAAGGATTATAGAATGCGAATTCAAAAAAGCTACATGGCACCATGCGACATGAAAAAACAATGGTACTGTATAAATGGTGAAGGTCAAGTTTTAGGAAGATTAGCAGTAGAGGTGGCTAATATATTGATGGGCAAACACCGCCCTACATATACGCCTCATTTGGATACTGGCGATTTTGTTGTTGTAACCAATTGCAAAAAAATCAAAGTAACAGGTAAAAAGCTCAGAGAAAAAGTTTACTATTCCTGGACTGGTTATCCTGGTGGACTTAGAACACAAACTTTGTTAGAGAAAAGTGAAAAGCATCCTACCGAACCTCTTTATTTGGCAGTTCGTCGTATGCTTCCCAAATCTACTTTGGGTCAACAAATGCTGACAAAGTTAAAATTGTATCCTGATGAACAACATCCTCATGCTGCTCAATGCCCCCAAGTTTGGAAAAATTTAAAATAATAAGGAGTTTTTATAAATGAGCGATTGTGAATTCTTTTGGGGTACAGGAAGAAGAAAAACTTCTGTAGCTCGCGTGCGCGTACAAAAAGGCACAGGGGAAATCAAAATCAACAGACATAGCCTTGAAGAATATTTCCCTGTCGTAACGCACCGCCAGGAAGTTTTAGCACCTTTCATTGCTACAAATACAATGGGCAAATACGATGTTTTAGCCAACGTCAAAGGCGGAGGCCCAACAGGTCAATCTGGAGCTATCCTATTGGGAATAGCAAGAGCACTTTGCCTGATTACTCCTGCTTTGGAAGAAAAGCTTAGAGCCAATTCGTATCTTACCCGCGATAGCCGCATGAGCGAACGTAAAAAATACGGAAAGAGAAAAGCTCGCGCAAGCTATCAATTCTCTAAACGTTAAAAACAATTTAGAGGTTTGTGGTATTTTGTATTGTATCTTTAACAAGGGTTCGTCTATAGGACGAACCCTTGTTAATTATGGGGTGGCATTTTTTTAGGCATATAGGTTTATTAAATGTGTAAGCAATCTTAAAATTAGGATAGAAAATGAGTATCTTTATTCAAAATGTGTTTTTGCGCGGCAAAAATACCAATGTGTATGCAGAAAACAATCGCATTACCTATATCGGCGGAGAAACACGCAAGGCGGACATTTGCATTGATGGAAGCAATAAAGCCATTTTCCCCACATTGGTCAATGGTCATACCCATGCTGCGATGTCTTTGTTCCGCGGCTATGGTGATGATATGCCTTTGCAAGAATGGCTATCTCAGAAAATATGGCCAGCCGAAGCAAAGCTAACACAAGAGGATGTATATTGGGGAACGAAACTTGCTTGTCTGGAAATGATAAAATCAGGAACAACTCTCTTCAATGATATGTACTGGCATTTTCATGGAACAGCCAGGGCTGTAGAAGAAATGGGATTAAGAGCTGTTGTTTGTAGCGTTTTCATCGATTTTTTCCAGGAGAGTAAAGCATCATCACAACAAAAAGAAAGCGAAACCTTGTATGCAGAATCTCGGCAGTATTCTTCTCGTATACAGTTTGGCCTTGGCCCGCACGCACTCTACACAGTATCAGGCAAAAGCCTTTCCTGGATTAAAGAATTTGCCATGGATAAAAACCTTCTGATCCATTTTCATCTGTCCGAAACACAGCAAGAAATAGAAGAATGCCTGAAAGCACACAATATGCTGCCTGTTGAATACCTGGATTCTTTAAATTTTCTATGTCCTCTCTTGGTTGCCTGCCATGCTGTTTATGTAGAAGATAAGGAACTAGACATTCTCAAAAATAACAAAGTAAGCTTAGTTCATAATCCTACTTCTAATCTTAAATTAGGCGGAGGGAAAATATTCCGCTATCCGCAAATTAAAGACAGAAATATTCCTTTTTGTGTAGGGACTGACGGATGCGCATCCAACAATAATCTTTCTATGCTAGAAGCCATGAAGTTTGCTGCTTTGTTACAGAAATGGGCGCATAGAGACACCACTTTGCTAAGTGCCCAGGAAATTTGGGAAACGGCAACAGAAAAAGCCCATCGAATTTTCCATGTTGATGCAGGAAAGATAGAAGTGGGCAAGCTGGCTGATTTTATGCTAGTTGATAAGAAACATATTCTAATGATACCAGACCACAATACTATTTCTAATCTTGTCTATTCTGCTTCTCCTGGTGTTATAGACACAGTAGTATGTGATGGAAAAATTCTTATGGAAAAGGGAAAAGTGGATGGGGAAGAGGAAATCATTGCCAAAGCATCAGAAGTTGCTAAAAGAATTGCTTTTTCAGGAACTACCTTATGAAATGGTATTTAAAGACCTACTTTTTTCTATTTTTATTTTTCGCTTCTTGCCTGACTATAGGATGGCTTATTGTCCAGAAACAAAATATTTCTGTTAGCACACCCTATATCGTTGGCTCTATATGGGATGTAGCAAACCAGGCGATTCCTGGAATTCCTGTTATGCTATACCCTAAATCCAGTGGCGAAGAAGATTGTATATATACTTCTATATCCAATAAAGGTGGCAAATTCTATATTCCCAGAGCGCATCCAGGCATCTACTATTTTACAACAATCATCGACAAAGAAAGACTTGTATTGCAGCCATTTCAGGTTTTAAAAGGAACACATCTTGTAGAGATGAAATTGATTTATGCTGGTACAGGAGAAAGCAAAAAACTAGTACAAGAAACAGCACCCAAAACCATCCCTAAACCTCCTGAAACCAAAACACCTGAAGAAAACCCTTCGGAAAACAAAGGTGTGTTGGAAGGCCAGGTATACTTAGAAAAAATACCCCAGGAAAGCGGCTTTTTTTCTCTATCAGCCCAGAATTTAGAGAACCCCCAGTACAACCCTACCTTGAATATTTCTGTAGAAAGAGGCTTCTATAAGGTCTATTTGCCCCCTGGGCCATACCGCCTTACTGCCAACATGCAAGGCATTGTATCTCAAGGGCTAGAAGTATTCCTATTGGCAAACCAATCAACGAAAATGGATCTCTACTTTGAAAAAGAAATCGTATCCAAAAAATCAGGAACTGATATTTCTATCACGGTAATTGATGCAAGCTGGACACCCCAGTTAGGAGCGCAAGTCATTTTAATGAAGACAGAGGGAAATTTTCAGAAAGAAGGCGAAACAGACGAAAACGGAGAAAAAATTTTCACTTCTATTCCTGAAGGCGAATACCAGGTAAAAGCCATATTCAACGGTCTAAAGGGGAGATGCGAACTCATTGAAAATGTAAGCATAGTCGAAGGCAAATTCATCAGCCTTGTCTTACGAGAAACAGATTAGGTATTTGTTCAAAAGTTTTTGTACCTATTGCAACATATTGATAAAAAATAATTAACCGCAGAGGTGCAGGGGTCGCAGAGGAATTATATAGTTATTTTTTTCTTCTCTGCGTTCTCTGTCTCTCTGCGGTTAAATCTTATCTCTTAAGAAGTTCAAAATTAAAGATTAATACAAAGACTTTTGAGCAGTTACCTAGCCAAAGATATAAAAAATACCGCAGAAGCTTGTATGAAACTTCAAGCAGCAAGCGGGTTCTATCAAACGAAAAATAGCTTTATTTGAATCGTTCGCTTCGTGTAAGCCTTCTTTCAGGAATCAAAA
>JABWCH010000004.1 GCA_013359215.1 Candidatus Brocadiia bacterium
GCAGAGACAATATTTTTCGTTATTCTTCTCTCTTCTCTGCGTCCTCTGCGCCTCTGCGGTGAATTCTTATGGGGAAGTTATTTAATTCTTATCGCTAAACCAAAAAAGTATTCATCACGAATGAGACGAATATACAAATTACGCAAATGAAATTTTTATAAAAACGATTCGTGCCATTCGACCATTCGTCTTATTCGTGATAAAAATCTTTGCTTTTTCGGCAAACATCTAACTTCTTAGTTTTTATTATCTATATTTTGAAAGGCAAATATCATGTTAGACCATTTAAGAAGCCGTCTGGCTATTTCCTCTAAGGTTTTAGAGGAAATCAACTCATTTTTATGCTCTCCTGATAACCAGCTTGTTTCTAACCTTCTTAATGTAATCGCAAAATACGGGACTATCGAAGAAATCAACCAAAAAGCCCAAAAAGCAGCGCAGTTGTCCACACAGATGCAAAAGCTCAAAGACCTTTCTTCCCCTTATATTAAAGATTTAGAATGGCTTTCCGAAATGAGAGACAAAAAGGCTTTTATTTCTATTGCAGAATATAGAAAAAAAGTTTTAGGCAACAAAGCAGTTTCTTTTAACCAGGACGACTATGCTGTTACTTTGGAAATCAGTTCTTGCCAGTATTTTGATTTTTTGATTGAAGAAGCTAAAAAAGCTATTGCGAATAAAGAGCTTATGCCAGGAAGATATATCCGCGTACGCAATATGAAAGAGCAAGAGAAAAACCAGGGTGAGCTGATCGCTATGGGTGCTGCTATGAACATCGTAGGCGCAAGCTTTGTGGAAAGCCTGGATACAAGAGGAACAGATGGATCGAACGTTCACCTGGGTGGCCCAGAAACCATCACAGGCTACTTTGGTGGCGTAGGACAGCCCAATGAATATGCATTAAAGTGGATGGATGAATTTTTGTATTATTATACCAACTATGGCATCCGCCAGGTATTGAATATCAATCCAGGAACAGTCCTTGTTGGATATTTAATGCACCGACTGGGCATAAGCAATGAGTTTAAAATCTCCGTATTTATGGGCAATGACAATCCTTATTCGGTTCTCTGGACATTGATGACAGCCAAGCTTTTTTCCAGAGAAGACGGAACAACGCCCCTGATTGGATTTAACTTCTCTAACTCTATCAACAATAA
Source organism: Candidatus Brocadiia bacterium (assembly GCA_013359215.1). Classification (GTDB taxonomy): domain Bacteria; phylum Planctomycetota; class Uabimicrobiia; order Uabimicrobiales; family JABWCH01; genus JABWCH01. The sequence continues at coordinate 1,161 of JABWCH010000004.1, forward strand.
AAGTATAGAATTATGTTCCATGGTGAGAAAGTCTTTGAACCTGGAAGATATGGTTCGTTTTGAACACCATATTCTGGAAACTTACAAAAGCATAGTTCGCCAGCCTTACGACAAAACACAAGAGCTGCTAGAAATCGCGCCTAAAGTAAAAAATATCAGCGCAAAGCATGAAGGCGGGCTTGTGGAAACAGAAAAAAAGCGTGAGCATCCATCTGACATCCTGGACTATTTCATGCCATTAGAGGATGTAAAAGCAAAGGGATTGTTCCATGCTATGTTACAGAATTACTTAGACAAACATGATGGCCTAAACAATACAGCCCAAGAGCTGACAAAACAAGGTTTAAGTGTTGTTGCTGCAAAAAATCTTCACTATTAAGAGTCCCTATGCTAGAAAGAATACACAAAATCGGTTTGTTCCTGGTATTTTGTTTGTTTATCTCCTGCGCTTCTTATACAAAGCAACCTTCAGAAACCCAGAAATTGCTAGGCCAGGAGATGTGGCTTGTTACCAATTTAAGGGTTTTTGAAAATAACCATATTTATTGGCAAAACTATGGTCATGGAAAAATACTATCTTTAGGAACAAGCATCCGTCTCATCCGAAGTACTTCTGATACAGTATCTTTTTTAGACAACCAAAGCAATGAATATACCCTATACTGGCGCAAGGATGCCAAAAGCGAATGGGAAAAGGAAATGCCTAAATACTTTAGCCAAAAAGACACCCAAGAAGCCATTCAATCTTTAGAGGAAGACTGGCAAAAGGAAATCTTTTTTGGGAATGTACAAAAAGGTATGACCAAGGAAATGGTACTTTGGTCAAGAGGCTATCCTGTCCTTCCCTCAGACTACGAAAAAGAAGATATATGGATGTATTATGAAAACCAGGCAAAGCAAGTCCTGATTTATTTTGAAAACAACGCTGTAGTACACATTGTCGGTCCTTAAATTTTTCTCACAAGAGGATAAAATCATGAGTAAAGTATTGCCTTTTATATTGGCACTTTTAGTGGTAGCCGTACTCTCCTTTACCTTGTTAAGCCCAAAACAAAACCCTGCATCTTCCCAAAGCTATCTGGAATTTTTACCTTCTGACACTACTATGCTGCTAACAAGCAACTCTCCTGCTGAATCCGCTAAAAAAGTAGATTTTAAAAAGTACGCAGAGCTTTTTGAAACAGCAGGTGCTATGATGCCTTTTGATTTCACCAATCCACAATTCTACCAAGAAAAAGGCATAAATCTCGCTTCTCCCGCTGGCTTTGCTATATGTAGCCTGGAAAGACAGACCATGTTTTTCTTTTGCGGTGTTCAGGATGAAAAGGCTTTTGCTGCTTTTTTGCAAGAGAATATCCTGGTAGGAAGAGACATCCAGCCCGCCCAGTCGGGAAACCTTCCTTGCTTTTTGATTAAAGACAGATTTGGCCCTTCTTTTGATTCTGTCTATTTGTTCAAAGATGGCTATTTCCTTTTCTACGCAACAGGAAATTTGCAGATAAAGAAAAATCTAGTAGAAAATCTTGAAAAAGAAATCCTGGATACACAAAACCGCCTTTCTCAAAACCCAATTTTCCAAGAAGCATCCAGAGGAATCCAGGATCAGGGAGACCTTTTCCTCTATATGGACTATCCTGGCATCATAAAATTCTCTACAGAAAAAGCCAAAAGATTCCAGCCTGGAAAAAACGACATGATGGATAACCTGGAAAAAATAGCAGAAGACTTCACTTCCCTCGCGATTTCTTTGAAATTGGCTGGCAGCGAATTCCAGATGCATACCTACATGGGTTTCAAAGGCGATTCACAGCTTCTGCAAGCTTATAAGGGCAAAGGAACAGCCGAAGATCTTTTGCAGCGACTTCCTGCAAACCCTTTAGTCTGTGCTGCCAATAGCTCAGATATGCAGAAATCCTGGGAAATGGCAAAGCCAACATTGGATATGGTATTGTCTACTTTTTTTATTAGCCAGAAAGTAGAGAATTTGGATGCACTGTTCGCCAAAATAGAAAATACCTTAAGCCAGGAACTGGGCATTACAGTATCTTTAGAGAAAGATCTGATCCAGAATATCCAGGGAACAAACACATTGGTGCTTTATAATCTGCCATCCTTGCAAAGCAAGGAATTTGATTTGCTCGTGGGAATAAAGCTCAATGATGCTTCAAAAATCAACAATCTATTAAAGGATGTCTTCCAAGCCATCCAGAAAAAATCTCCTGATTTGCCAATCGCCAGCATCCAGGAAGAAGGATGCGAAGGGCTTGTCTTTGACCTAAAGAAAATGCAGCCTGATCTATCGCTATCGCCTGCTCTTTGCATCTGGAAAGACTACCTCATCCTGGTGAGCCAGAAATCTATGCTAAAAGCTTTAAACCAGGAAAAAGGAGAATTTTTTGACAGCATACAAAATCCTAAAATCGTAGAAGGTTTGAAAAAAGGCTTGCCCACAATAGGCTATATCCGATTAGGAAAGCTAGTTGAAGAAATTTTAGCCCTATCGCCTCCCCAAGTCCAAATGCAATCCGCTATGATAGTGAATTTTACAAAAAATTTCCAAGAACTGATATGGACAGGCGAAATCGTAGAAAAAGGCATGAAAGGTTTGCTTGTTTTAAAATCCAGTGGTGACTTTTTAGGGCAAATTTTTGACGAAATGTCTAAAATTATGCAACAAATGAACCAACAGCCTAAATAATTTGAAACTGTTGCATCAAAGAAGATTGCAAGTCCCTGCGACTGGAGCAGATGCTGCTATCATAGCACTGCTCAGTCGCCACCGCTTTGGAAAGGACGTAAATGGAATTAAGAGGAACCCTATGGATTTTCAGAAATATCTTGAAGAACGAGAAGATGCCATTTTAGCCAAAGTTCTTGTTGTTTTGAAATTAGTAGACCAAAAAACTCTCCATGACACATATAAAGAAATACAACAAAGCAGCCAGGAAGAAAGCTGCAAACTAGGACAAATGCTTCTCAGAAAAAGGCTCTTAAGCATCAATGACTACACAAAAGCCATGACTATCGTGCGCCAGCAAGCACAAATCCTATACCAGAAAACTATAGAAAGCCAGGAAGCACAGACAGCAAGGCTAGAAAGAAAAATACCCCCTGAAATTTTAGCAGCACAAAACCCTACTCAGACAACCAAAGCCGAAATAGACCCTATTAAAGAAAAAAAACTACCAGAGAAACCAGCATCGTCTCCCAAAAATGCCATGAGATTTGGATCTTATGAAGTGATTGAAGAGATTGCAAGAGGAGGCATGGGAATTGTTTATAAAGCAAGACAGTTGCATTTGAACCGCATTGTCGCCCTCAAGGTTCTTCTTGCAGGCGGTGCTGCATCAGAAACAGAAATCCAAAGATTCCGCAGAGAAGCAGAAGCCGCTGGTAGTTTGCAACATCCCAACATTGTTTCTATTTACGAAATAGGAGAAGAAAACAAGCATCACTATTTCACCATGGATTTCATTGAAGGCCCTACTCTACAGCAACTCATCAAGAAAAAAACCAGAAGAAAATTGCTTTTACAAATTTTGGAAAAAGTCGCCAGAGCTATGGCACATGCGCACCAAAGAGGGATAGTCCACAGAGACATAAAACCATCGAACATCATCGTATCCTCTGAAAACGAACCCAAGATAACAGACTTTGGCCTTGCCAAAAAACTGGATACGAACACCATGCTAACAGAAAGTGGAGCAACGCTAGGAACACCCTATTATATGGCACCAGAGCAAACCCAAGGGCTTAAAGATATAGATGGAAGAGCAGACATTTATTCTATGGGCGTTATGCTATATGAAATCCTGACAAACCGCCTTCCCTTCAATGCAGGTACTTTGGTTGAGCTTTACCATAAGATTGTAGAAGAAGAACCCGTACTGCCATCTCGGCTAAACCGCAAGGTAGATAAAGAAATTGAGCTGGTTTGCCTGAAAGCAATGGAAAAAGAGCCTGGCCGACGCTATCAGACAGCTTCCGAGCTTGCAGACGATCTAAACAGGTATCTCAATGGCGAATCTGTTAGTGCCAGGAGAGCGAACCCAGTATACCGCTTTGTCCGCAAAGCACACAAAAACAAACATTTCTTATTGGTTACAGGCTGCATAAGCTTGCTGGTCGCCCTAATGCTTTTATTTTTTATATTGCAAATCAACGAAAAATCTTTACAGCAAAAGCAGTTGCTACAGGCCAACGCCCTTATAGAAGAAAGCAAAATGCAGAGCAGCATGATGGCCCAGTTGGAAAAAATAGAAAAAGCAATCCAAATAGCACCCTACCATGTTCCTGCTTATCTGGCAAAAGGAGAAATCTATTTAAAAAACAACCAATACCCTAATGCCATCATGGAATACAGCAGGATTCTTGTTTTTAATCCAAAGTCTGCCGAAGCCTATTACGGAAGGGGCGAAGCTTATCTTCAGTTAAAAGACTGGGAAAAAGCGATCAAAGAGTTTAGTCTAGCCATACAGAATAAAGAAAAATTCATAGAAGCCTATATGGGTAGAGCCAACGCAAGAGGATACAGAAAAGATGGCAACGAGGACTTTTCTCTAGCCATTGAAGACCATGAAAAAGCCGATAGTCTAAAAAAAGAAGCCATAACTGAGGCAGAGAAGTATCTTCAAAAAGGAAACTACAAAAGCGCCATGGAAAAATACGAACGAGTGCTGGCCGCTGATCCTAAACACGCTCTCTCCCACTATGGCAAAGCCCTTGTTTTTATAGCACAAAAAAATTGGCAAGAAGCCCAAAGATCTTTACAACAAGCCATAAATGCCGAAGCCGATTTTCCTGAGCTATACCAGAAAATGGCATTCGTTTATGAAAAGTTAGGAAAGCCACAAGAAGCAAAGATGTACCAAAAAAAAGCATCTGAAAAGTAACATTATGATAAGGATTGATTTACCATGAAACATTTATTCTCTCTAATCGCCAGCTTTGGCTCAAAAGCCTTTTCAAAATCTTTGGATAAAATCGAACGTGTAGGGAATGCCCTCCCCCATCCTGCAACCCTTTTTGCCATGCTTGCCTTGGCTGTAGCACTGCTTTCTGCTATATGCGCATGGGGAAGCGTCAGTGCCGTCCATCCTGTAAGCAAAGCAACCATAGAAAGCAGAAATCTACTAAATTTAGATGGCCTGCGATGGATTTATACCAATGTTTTAAAGAATTTTCTGGATTTCCCCCCTTTGGGCTATGTTCTTGTTGTGATGATTGGAATTGGCGTGGCAGAAGGATCAGGTCTTTTTACTCTCATGATCCGCGCTTTGGTTTTAACAGCACCCCAAAAATGGATTACAGGAGCTGTTGTTCTCGCTGGAGTCATCTCCCATCTAGCTTCCGAAGGCGGATACGTAATTTTGATACCGCTAGGTGCTGCCATTTTCCATGCCTTAGGGCGACATCCCATGGCAGGGCTTGCTGCTGCTTTCTGCGGAGTAAGCGGCGGCTTTGGATCTAACCTTCTCATTACCTCTGTTGATACCATGCTCTGCGGCATGACAGAAACCGCAGCACGCATGATTTTGCCTGGCATGACCATTACCCCAGCCGTAAATTTCTATTTCCTTTTTGTTTCAGCAATCCTGGTCGTTGTTGTAGGAACATGGGTTACAGAAAAGATCGTTATCCCCAGGCTCGGTGCGTACCAGGGAACTGCGGAAAGATTGCCAGTGGAAAAGCTATCTGCAATAGAAAAAAAAGGACTTTTGGGCGCAAGCATAGCCTTACTCATCGCGTTTGCCTTGCTGGCCTTTTCTATCATCCCAGAAAATGGAATTCTACGCAACCCCCAAACAAAATCAGCCCTCCACTCTCCCTTTTTTGACGGAATCATCGTTGGCATCCTATTGATCTTTTTTGTACCAGGGATTGTTTATGGCATTATTGTAAAAAGCATCAAAAGCGACAAAGACGTAGTTACCCACATTACCAACTCCATGAAAGGCATTGCAGGATACATAGTTTTGGTCTTCTTCGCTTCCCAATTCGTAGCCTTTTTCAACTATTCCAAACTAGGTATCATTCTCGCCATCAAAGGTGCTGCCTTTTTACAAAGCATACAGCTCACAGGAATCCCCTTAGTCATTTCCTTTGTGCTTCTTTCCGCCTTTATCAACCTTTTTATGGGCAGTGCTTCCGCCAAATGGGCAATCATGGCCCCTGTCTTTGTCCCCATGTTCATGCTCATTGACCCAGCCTACCACCCCGCCCTAACCCAAGCCGCCTTCAGAATCGGAGATTCTATAACCAACGTCATTACCCCCATGATGAGCTATTTCGCCCTAATCGTAGCCTTCTCCCAACGCTATGACGAAAAATACGGCATAGGCACTATCATATCCACCATGATCCCCTATACCATATTCCTAGGCATCTTCTGGACTCTCCTCCTAATCATCTGGGTACAAACAGGCTACCCCCTCGGCCCCGATGCACCTATCTTTCTGACAAAATAGGGATAGCTCAGTCCCTGCAAAGGGACTGAAGTATAAACTCCAATGCGTAATCTATCAAACAAAAAGAAGTTAAAAGAGGTGGTCGAAAATTTCGACCACCTCGGAAGCTTAAAATATTCTCCTTTTTAGCATTTTATCATTTACTTTTATTTTCTATGTTTTATAACTATTTTAGCCAGTGAGAGATCTAAGAGATTTTTATCCTCTCGATTCAAATCGTTCTTTATCTTAGAATCAAGGGTTATATCGTTTATTTTGATATGCCTTCGTGTAGCTTTTTTATCACTAAAAATATTTTTTATGTATTTAATCAATTTATCCTTTTCCGTATTTACCCAATCGCTAATAATCCGCTGAGATATATTCAGACATTGAAGAAGACGGCTTGTTTTATCCTGAAAAATCGGAGCAATTTCTACTGGCTCAAATGACAATTGATCACCTGTAATGGTAATTATACCAGCAGAAAGGATTGTAGATATTTTTTCTTTCCAAGGTATCTTTAGTTTTTTTGGGGGTAACTTGATATCTTCCTCGGTTTTTTTCTTGACCTTATCTTCTATAGATACAAGAAAATCTTTTTCTTCCAAAATTTGAGGACATTTATCAACAAATGTTTCCCATACTACTGCATCTAAATATTCTTTACAAAATGGATCTTGTCCTTGTTCTCCTATAAATCTACGTATTGGTTTGGCTTGTTGTATGCTATTATGAGAAAAAATGAAGCAAGCTGGGTATTTGTCTTCTTTCATCCTAGAAATATATGTATCTTCTATAGTGAAATCTTCTTCCTTTGCTTTCGGGTTGAGATCGTAACAAATCTTCTTGGGATATACATCTGGATTCTTTCTGAAATAATGATGAAATGCCAATCGTTCTTGTTCAGGACTTTGTGGTTTATCTTTCAGTATTTTCACGAATTCTTTCATACCAGGTGTTTTTAATAAATATTCTGCAAGAAGTAGCCTTTTTTTTCGTAATATAGCAACATTTTTATTCCCTCCTTTTATTTTTTCAACACCTAATCTCTCTTCAAAAGTTTTTTCCAATTCATACTCATGTTCATCTTTTTCTTCATTCCAATATATTGTGGCGATTACAGTATAGGGAGAAAAATTTTGTTTGAAAAGATGGCGATTCTCTATCCAATAACTAAAGATCAAGTAGGTCTTAGAAAGTAAATCTTCTTGAAGTTTTTTTAGAGGGGATCTTTCAGGAAGTTTTTCCATCAACTTTTTCATCTCGGCCTCGAAATATTTTGCATCAGTGTTCTGGTTCTCTTCATTCGCTTTGACTTTCTCGGATTCGTTCTGATTTTCCTTACTTGCTTTGACTTCCTCCAGGAATCGAAAGCACAATAAAGCATGACGCATTAGTTCTTGCCAATCTTTATCCATAGAGGAAGCCAGTTTGTCTGAAGGCAAATAGTAATAAAAAGCCGTTTCCAGAATCTCTAAATCATTGGGTCTGCCCAATGGTTCCAAAGGGATATTGTCCTCGTCTTCGCTTTCTTGGGATTTAGAACGTCCTTGAGATTTAGTATTGCAATAAGGACAACGTTGTTTATAACTATGCTCTTTTCCACAACGTCTGCAGTAAATATAACGAGATGGGTGATCAGTTGTTGATTCTGCTAAAGCTTCTTCATCACTTTTTTCTGAAGGTATAGAATTAGAGTAACCATACTTATTTTTATAAGAATAACCAATACCAACACCATACTGAGGCATTGTCTTCCTCCCTTAGAAAAATTTTCCAAAAGCGACCTGGTCTTTGAGTCCCTTGTAACTCTTCTTTTCCTTTTCTTCTTTATCCTTAACCGCATCACATAAGGCTTTGTTCGGCCATTCAAAACAGAATTCTGATAGCCAGGAATTAGCTATAAACGGCTTAGGCATTAGAGAAGCTCGCAAGATGATTTCGAAATGGCGAATGTCTACGGAACGGCCTGCTTGTAGAATGATAAAGAAAGCATGGAGCGCCCTGGAGCATAGCTCATAGGGGGAATATTTTTTGCCACTTTTTACTTGCAATAGTTGTTTAAGTTCCTGATCTGGCTTAATCTGGCTCATTTCACCTTGATGAAAAACCTGCATGCTGAGTTGAGTCCCTGGCTCGCCAATAGAATGTGCTGACAAGAGACCTATAGGGGTTCCGCAAGGAACTTCTGGTACATCAGGAGCCACTGCTGCCCATTTCCCCAGACATGAAGAACAAACTCCTTCTTCGTCATCACAGGTTAAGGGCGAAGGTAAAAAAATTTTGGGGAGTTTGGATAGCTTGTTGGAGTTCGATTCTTTTAAATCGAAAATTTTATCCTCTTCCTTCAATAAATTTTCGATTTCCATTTCATAATTAGCATCTTCTATGGTAACAAGTTTATTTTCATGCCATTTTTTTATATCTCCACGATTCTGCCATGTTTCTTTTAATTTTTTTATTAGTTCTTTTCTCTCGTAATTTTCTCTCTCTCTCCACGCTGCTTTTTCTATTTTTTTTATTTCTGTATCTTTGTTTTTCGTTATAATCCGCAGTGTTGTAAAGGGCATTCCAGGTAGTTTCTTCATATCGCAATAATCGCAATAATCGCAATAATCGTGGGTTTTTTCTATGGCTTTTTCTTCTATTTTTTTCTTGCAATCGCTATTAACTACCTGCAAAGCATGTGCTCTATGGATAAGCTTACGAGAGAAACCACCAGCGCGGCTTACTCCGAGTTTTTTTTCCACAATGGACGACCGCGCTGCAAAGGCTGCCATAAAATATTCACCATAGGTCAGTCCCTTGCACTGGCATCCTTTCAAATCAGGCGTGAACAGAACACCATCATCAGCTTCATAAGACAGACTCCCCAAATGAAATGACATCTGGCCAATATCGCCAGGCTTTCCCTTGGCTTTGCTTTGCAATAAAACGCTAAGGGGAGACGCAGTGTCAAGAGTTCTACAATCTTCTTTGCTGTTTTCTCTTATTTTCTCTTCTAAACTTTTTTTTTCGGCTTCTATTTCTTTTTTGTCTTCTTTCTCTTTGCCTTCTTTGTCTCTTTCTTCTTTGTCTGGGATTCCCTTTGACTCTAGTTTTTCCCGATATTTTTCCAAGTCCTGTACACCAAAACTAATCGGTACTTTATGGCATACATTGGCTACTGTTGAAATCGCTCGATGGATGGTTTCGATTTGCTCTGACCCTAACTTATTGATGGACGCTTCAGGAAATTCTTGTTTCTCTGCAGGAGATTTTTGTTTGCTCCACCATAGTCCCAATTGCAAATCTAGCTCCTGAGCATACAAGCTTTTTCCATTGGCTGGATTAAGTGCGTTGCAAGATGGCAGTAAGGTTTTGGCCTCTTCGCAAGCTTTTTGGGATAATGGGACGTGTACGCCTACAGTATCTCCATCGAAATCTGCCCCAAAACCTTTTACACACGTCACTGGGAGTGCTACAAGATATGGCTCAGGTAACAAATCACGCAGATAAAAGGCTTGAACATTGGCTCTATGCAATGAAGGATTACGGTTAATAAATACTGGCCTTTTATCTTTTTTTAGCAAATCTTCTTTTATATATTTCTGTATTTTTTCGAGTATTTGCTCAGCATGCGTTTGTTTCCATTCTGCTTTTATCTGCTCTTTTTCTGGTGATTCTTCGTTAAAATGTTGCAATGCCTCTTTCTGTGCCAATATTCTTTCAATCTGTCTCTGTAATTTTTGTATCGTCCATCCATTCCATGGTTGATCCTTATCTTGACAGACCATACGATGCAATATGGCAGGCGACAAAAGTTCATAGGCCAGGTAAAAGCCCAGATCACATTCATCTATCGTAAGAGTTGGGTCAGGCACGATGATAGACCTTGCGCTGAAGTCTACTCGACGTCCCATCAATTCTTTTCGCAAAATACCTGTCTTGCCTTGTAATCTGAATGATAGACTGCATAATGACTTCTGGCGCAAATCGGTTTTAGGATAGTAGCACCGACCGGATATCAATTGATTAACGCGATCAAATAGCTGAAAGCGATATTGTCCTTGTTTCCTTTTTTCTTTAGGGTTATCAATGCGTCCTGCTAGTAAAAGGATCTCCGAATAAAATTCATTGATAGGCCCATAAACTGGTTTGCCATTCGTGGCTACATGATATATGGGACGATGATGCGGTGGCAGTACTGGAAGTTGATGTAAAAAATAACGTTGGATCTTAGGGAATTCGTTGTAAAGGATTTCTGACCAAGTGAGTTTTACATAATACGGCTTAGATATTATTTCTGGATAGATATCGCATAGTCTTGATCTATTTAACTGCTTTTTTTGGTCTTCCCCTTTTTGAGAAAGCATTTTCGTTTCCTCAGATAGTTGGACGCATTCAAAAATTTTTTCATCATAAAAGTCCTTATCCAATAAATCATTGAGTGCCTGGATAAGATCAGACTTCAATTTATGGGATATTGCTTTCTTTGAATTATATTCCTTTATCTTTTTTTGTATTTCAGCAGAAAACTTGGATACAATGTGCTGAGAAGCTTTATCTTGAGATTCTTGCAATTTTTCTAAAAATTTCTCAAATTTATCACCTTTAAAATCACCTTCAGAAAACGAGGGAATCATCTCTTTATCAATAACCGCCTTACTAATGTAATTGCAAATAATTTTCTTTTTTTGTTTTGCTGAATCTCTTTCTTTCTCTATTTCTTCCCAAGTTTTATTTAAGCGACGTTGGGCTTGCTCACTATGATTCATCAAGGCTTTCAGCAATTTGCTCGTTTTTTTTAATTGTTTATCTCTTTCCTTTTGGGAAGCATCTTGAATATCCTTTTCGATGAATAATCGAGAATCTTCATAGAAAAGATGAGAAAGATAGCCTTTGTCAAGTTCAAGCTCTTTCTCTACAATGCTTTGGAATAAACGATTGAATATGGGTATAGGCAAATTGATGTGTCCCATTCTCCATCCACGACTCTCGGATGGCAGATGAGGAATTCCATCGGTGTTAATATCTCCTGGTTTCATTTCTAACTGTTTTTTCCAGCCTTTGCTACGATCTCCAGGATAGTCGAATAAAGGGCCGAAAATTTGCTGAGAAAATAGCCCTTTCGAATCTGGGGCATTGGTTACATCGTTTTCACGGTATTGAGAGCGGCTTACTTCGCCATGAGACCAGTCAGGCTTTGATTTATCTTTATTTGTAGCCACAATTTTATTTGTAGCGACAATTTGCATCCGTAAATCGGGAAAATTTTCGTCGGAAAATTTTTCGATGGGAAAAGCATCCTTACTATTCGGGAGTAAAGATTTTTCTCCGTCTACCATACACTGCATACCCATAGCCATCCACCAGGCAGCGATGCGATATAGGGAGTAAGGTATTTTAGCGGGCAGGGAGTGGTTTTCTCCCAGTTCTAGAAATAGAGGCAAAAGTCCACGGAATTTTGGTCCCCCGCCTTTAAAATTAGCAAATTCTTGCAGTAAAGTTTTTGCATTAGGGTAAGCCATCAATGCCCAAAATTCCCACTCCCCAAAACGTTGTCCGCCCTGTACTTTTTTGCCACTCGGCGGTTGTTGCGTAACTTGGGAATAGAATGGGCCAATGGAACGGGCATTCCCTTTATCAACAGCATCAAGGTCGAGACGCATAATCCATTGCTTTCCGACAAGCACATTTTCGATCTTTTCCTCATTTTCAATATGAGGCGGAAGCGACGGCATCAGATTCTTGTTAGAGGGAAAAGCCAACGTTTTTTTACCACCATTTTCTTCTGTTTCTGCCAATTGCCCTACATTATGCCTCCCTATCACTCCTAGTGGATTCAGAATGATCTGTATTGTTTCCTTTTTTTCACTATCTACCCTGGGTGCCAAATCGTCAGCTAAAATGCGTCCCACTACTCCTTTATTCCCATGACGATTGGCGATTTTGTCGCCTCTTTGCATTCGGCGTTCCTGAATAAGCTGGATAGTACCATCCTGTTTATTGAATTTAAGATATCCCCATTTGCCTGACGGCACCCGATATTGGCGACCATTAAGTACTTTTTGGGTTTTGAATAGAAGTTCGCCAGGATGAATAGGAATTTCAAGAAGTATTTGATTCCAATAAAGCGGGTCGTTATTTTGCCCCTTGCACCAAATGCCCGAGTTATAAATGATATATTCCTCTTGGGGCAATAGAAAATCTTCTATACAACCATTGTTGAAATTGCAGGTTACTTTTCTGATCAATATTATTTTTTTTTGAGCTTCTTCAATTGTCAAACAGGCCCCTTGCTCATCGAAAAATACAATCTTTTGAAGTGTACACGCTGGTCCGCTTTCTGGATAATGATATTCTTGTTCGATTTCTCTACAGATACACGCGAATTTTGTGGTAAATAAGATATCTCCAGCTTTATATTTTTCATGAATCTTAGGATCATCTTTGACCAATTCATTTTCATAGAGATTGTATAAGAAGGGTTTTTCCTGCTTATCGAATTGAAATTGTATCTGCTTGCCATTATTCGAGGAAGAAATGAGTTCCCACTCTCCTCCTTCCATGCCTTGTACCTGAAAGGTTCGACCATCCAGAGGAAGTTTCTTCCACAAAATCAGATCCCCTGGAAAAAGCAGGACACCCTCTTCCGCTTTATAGACAACTTCCTCGCTGTCCGAGCTTACCCATGTTTTTTCTATCGTATCGTTAACGCTAATTGTCTTACGGATAGTGAGTTTTTTTGCTGCCTCTTCGGTAATTACAACAGCATCTTCATAATTCCACAAACCATAGGACATATAAGCAGCCAACAGATTGCGTCCTGGAGGATAAATTTCCTGATTTTGAGCGAACTGTTTCTTGTCAGGCATACACAGAGGTCTATCCTCTGGATTGTCTTTCATCTTAGTGCTTTGATTCATCATGGTACAAGCCATGGAAACTCGATTGCCATCGTCTTTGGTGAGATGTGGCACTTGAAGAGATTGCAAATGGAAGAGACAAGAAGGATAGGGTAGCCACAACATTCTTTTATTCTCTTTGAGCAAAGAGATAATCTTTTGTTTGTCTCCATAATGAAAGGTATAGCGACGTCCCAAACGAATCGAGTTTTTATCTTCATTGATCTTTTGCCAGCAGCTATACTGGAATTTCTGATCCTCCTGATTGAGTACTGTTTGCCATTCGTTTTGCTTCTCTGCTTCGATCCCAGACAGGGGATAGACGATAATTACATCATCTTGCTCTATTTGAAATGTCGGCAGATAAAGTGGTTTCTTTTCGCAAACGATTTTATCTTCCTCTAGCTTCAAGAGATAATAACCAGCGCAAAGGCTACCATATTTAATTTGAGCGGTTCCAGCAAGATGTAAAGTTCGACCAATCTGCGTACCTTGTGGCGTATCTATAGGATCCAGGCGTCCCAAATGACTGTAGTCCAACTGACGCAACATTTGATTGTGGCGATAACCGTGTTTCCCTGATGGAGAAGGCATCACAATTAGTTTAACCTGACGAGACAGATGCTTAGATGCAATCTGCTTGTCTATGGGAGTGATCTGACGATAAGGATAATGTTCAATATAATCGGAGATTTTTTTACTCAAAGATTTTTCCATAGCATCTTGCCATGTTCGGAGTTGGCTATATTGAATATTGCGTATTTCTCTGCTTAAATGCGTTGCCCAAAGTTTTCGCAGGTAGCCGTAGATAAATATTCTCAGATAATCTCCCAACAAAAGAATGCGCATATTGGAAAGAGAATATTGGGGCGGAGGGGAATATTTCCCTTGAGACAAAAGTAGCAGTCGTTTCAGAATGAACTTCCATAATTCTGTTGAAATACCCCTGAAATAGTCAAATTGATCCCAATCCGTAAACTTTTGACATTCTTTTAAACTCTCGAAAGCATGGAGATTGCTACAGTCAAAAAAGAGTTCCCCTGATATGGCCCGATCTAATATTTCGATATTTGCCTCCCCTTCATACGGAACTTTCAATACTTTGGCCAGATTTTCTATATCTTTGCTGCTATCTGCTGCCCCTTTGTAAGGGCCATTTTTAAACCCCTCTTCTTCTATTTCCTTAATCTCTTCGGACAATTTAGGATAGATTTCTTGTAAGCAATTACCAGAAAACTTTTGCTTCCCCCAATGCAAAATAAAACAGAAATTTTCTTTGCATTTTTTAAGTTCAAGCTTAACCACAGAAGTGTCTGTTCCATCAGGCTTCATCTCGCAATAATAGGAAGTAACCTTTTCCTTATTATTCGTTTGCGAGCACTCCCTGGTATAAAAATGGGGTCCGCTGTGGCGGGAAAGGACGGCTATAGGGGTATATTCTCGAACCTTGCCAAGGTTCGCATTGCGAACCTTTAAATTGCCATTGGGAGAAAAAATAGTATCTACACCAGGAGCTAACAACTCTCTATTCTCCCGATATTTTTTTTCGCATGATTTTTTCCATTCCTCCCAAAGACGAAAGGAATAATCTTGATGTCCCGATACCCAGTAGTCGATCCAATCGCAAATAAGGCTGGGAAGTTTCTCGACAAAAATTTCATAGCTACGGCGATGGATATTGGCATCAAAGGCTTCATAAATCATTGGCTATCTCCTTTTGACTCTCTCTATCTTTTAGACATTATTATCATGTATTCTTTTATGTTCTTCAAAAGGTTTTATGTTGAAGATGGCTTTTGGTCCTTTATCGCTATAATCAAGACAACGATATATTATATTTTCCAACTCTCTAATATTGCCTGGCCAGTCATATTCCATGAATTTTTCAATATGCTCACGTTTGATACTTGGAAGGCTATCTTGATTCTTTTTTTTGTCTGAATGGGCTGATTTCCCTATGCGTTTGGAATTCTCCTGTCGTTTTTTTAACCACCTTTTTCTAAAGATTTCGGCTAAAATAGGAATATCCTCTTTGTGTTCCCTGAGTGGAGGCAAATCAATGATATGACCTGTAAGACGGAAATACAAATCTTCACGGAAGAGCGATTCTTTCCCCATTTTTTTACTTCTGAATATCCAATCCCACAAAGGACGATTCGTAGCAGTAACCAGGCGAACATCTACAGGCTCAGGAACTCCGCCCAATGGACAGATTTCTCCAGGGTCTATGGCACGCAGCAAATGCCTCTGGATATCCAGTGGAGCGTCTCCCACTTCATCCAGGAATAAAGTACTACAAGATGCCCTTTGAAAAGCGCCCTTTACTTCAGGCGTACCTTTTTGGGGTTGGTCTTTTGCTTTGCCAAAAAGGGTCACTTCCAGAAAGTTGCCCTCCAATGGGACTGCTGCCAGACTCTCGGCTACCAACTCTTTAGACTTTCTGGGACTACACTCATGGATCATCTTGGCTACCAACTCTTTTCCTGCGCCTGTTTCGCCTCGAATCAAAACAGGTAGAAAAGACGGCCCAATAAATTTTTGCACATCTCGCTTGATCTGCAAGAGCTTAATAGATAGAGTTGCCATTTCTTGCAAAGGGTCATTTTCTATATCGCATAATACCTTGTTTAGAATCAGTTGGTCTAAAATCGTTTTTAACAGGTTATCCAGATTTTTTTGAAAGCTTTCTTTCTTTTTCTCTCCTGATGAAAAAAAAGGAAGTACATTGTTTTTATCACATTCTGGATCTTGCAAAAAGGAATCATTTTTTTTCGAGTTTTGGGAGATATAGATTACCCTTAGCCTCTTTTTTATCCAATCTTTATCCATTTCAGTATCTTTGGCTTTCTTTTCACTATCTTCGGCTTTTTCTGTAGTATCTTCGACTTTCTCTGTAGTATCTTTATCTTTCTCTACTATAGATTTTCTAAGTTCATCTATAATCTTAGGCCCGATGTTATCTTCAGTCTTAGCATCCCAGATATCCATCAAGATAAGACAAAATTTTTTCTTTTGGAATTGAGAAGACATTTCTTTAATTTTATACAGCGAAAACCATTCTGACTTTGGTTCTATTTTAACGTCTTCTTCCAAATGATCTTGTGCAGGAACTTGCTTGTTATATTCTTGAATTACGGAAGGCAAATGCTTATTAAGGTAGTCAACCAACTCCTCTAGCAATTTTCCTTTGCCGAATTCATCATCTAAAAATGGAATGATCATAGAATATTCTCTCCCTTGTTTTATTTTAAAAAATATAATATTTTTTAAATTTTTTGATGTGTTCCTGAATTAAATTCCAATGACGGACACCATCCTCAATATTTCTGGTCCAGTCAGGAGGATTGGCATCTGTGTTTGCTTCTAAAAACTCAGCAAGAGAAGACTCTTTCCAAGAATCGCGACTACAATACTCAGCTATTACTTTTTTGTTTGTTTGCTTAAGCTGCCCCAAGGCATCGTCCAAAAAAACTTTTGCATTTTCAATGCTTTCTTTATGTTCGAGTATAGGCGATTTATTAAGATAATGGAATTTTCCGTATATTTTCTTGGAAAATTCGTGTAGACTGGCAGGTGTCAGAAAACCTGGCATAGCTTTCTCCTAAAATAAAGATAGAGTCTATCATAATCTAAACGATTTTGTTTTTCAATATGTTTACCAAAGAAATTTTCTTAAAAAATTCTTTATGGTTCAAAAATTTCTTTACAGAAAAAATTAAAAAAGCTAAAATCGTTTTTCTTCAGAACGAAGTACAAAATGGGGCTACTATAAAATTCACATTTTTTTTAATTGGAATTACAGGTATGCAATATCTTTGGATAGCGGATATCAGCGGCATTCAATCTTACATTTTCTCTACTTATTTACTAAAAACGATCGTTGGCGCCAGCGAACTCCTGGTGAAAGCGACTGATAAAGAAATTCTTCAAAAAGAGCTTAAAGCGTATCCCGATAGCCAACTGCTTTCGAACCGTGGGGGGAATTTGGTATGCAGGTTTGAAAAGGAAGAGGATTGCAAACAATTTACCGCATGGTTTCTTTCTCGTTTGGCCGACCTCGCTCCAGGAGTGCATTGTGCGATTGCATGGGAGGAAGCAAACAAGAATCTTCAACCAACGGAAATATTTCAGCGTTGTCGAGAAAAAGTGCAAAATGCCAAATCTAAAGCCATTGCTTTAGGAAACGAGCCATCGGATGCCTATCCGATATATTCTCCCCCTTCCTGGAATTTTTTTCGTCTTTGCGGCATTTGTGGAAGCAATCCAGTGATAGGAAAGGTGAGCAAAGCAGAGAATGATGGTAAAATAAAAACTTACCATTTGTGTTCTGCTTGTCACGCCAAGTGGCAACAAGCCGACAAACGGGATACCACTGCCATGCATCAGCTAGAAGAGCATTTCATTGCTGCATTGAAAAGTCTGGCGACAAAGCCGAATGATGATACAGATTTAGTCAAGGCTGCGTCTCAGGACGAATTGGTATGGAAAAATATAAAATTTGCTTATAAAAATATTGTCCCCAGAATCATAAAACCCGACAGCAAGGATGATATGGATAGCATCAATCCTTATATTGCAGCAGTGGCTATAGATGGTAATTATATGGGAAAATGGTTCGATCAAAAGTTGCAAGGAGAAAATTTCGACGAGGTTTGCAGTCAATTTGCCAAGGCATCGGCTGAACTGGAAGAAAATAGCCATAAGGCAATCACTTTGGGCCTGGCCCAAGCTTTACATCGCCAACAATTACCCAAAGATGAAGACGGAGCTTATTTTTTACCATTTCGCCCTATTATCATGGCTGGAGACGATCTGTTTTTTCTGGTGGATGCAAAATACGTTTTTACCATTGTTTCGGTTTTTTTAGACAAAATGAAGGAGACATTTCCCGATATCTCTTTTGCTATCGGGATTGCTATTGTCAAAGAGAGCTTTCCTTTTCATGCTTCTTACAGTTTAGCAAAAGAACTGGTCACCTCAGCTAAAAATAAAACCAGAGCAGAATCCTGTATTGATTTTGAATTGAACCGCGATCATTCCCTCATGCCTCTATCTCTAAGGCGTAAGGAGAGAGAACTTAAAGGCTATACTTTGACTCGCCGTCCATTCACCATAACGAAATTTCAGTCCATGGAAACTAACTCGCAGTTATTGCAGAAATTACCTGGCAACAAACGAAAGCATCTCTATGAAATGTTGGCAAATTTTGACCAGTCTAACCTTTCTATTGATGATATTCAGGAAGAATTACGCGAATTTTTCGTGCATTTAGAGAAAGAGCAAGCTAAAAGTCTGTGGCAATTTTTAGAGAAACAACATGAGAAGCCAGTATCTGCCAAAGAGGATCCTTTTTATATCCCAGATATGTTTGCCAATTATTCAACTCTGGTTCTAGACTGTCTGGATTATCTGGACATCATTGCAAAAGCGGAGTAAGTTATGACTAATATGATTGATGTAGAAATTCAATACCGATTGAAATTTGAAACCTTTTTTCATTTTGGAAGTGGAGATGGAGGGCTGGCATGCGACAGCGGCATCTTGAGGGGTAACAATCGTTCTTATTTTCAAATTCCCGCATCTTCTCTCAAAGGAATGATTGCTGACCAATGTCGGACGCTGGGGCGCATTTACCAGGGGTTTGGGCTATGTAAAAATGCCCAGGATAAAAAGCCTGGCGGGCGTTGCTCTCAGCAAAAAACTCCGTGCATCTTTTGCCAGATTTTTTACGAAGGATTCCGATTTACCTCCATGCAAGCCCCTTTGAAAAATACTGTCGTTCGAGCTTATGTAAAAATTAATCCAGCGTCTGGGACAGCGGAAGAAAAAAAGCTGATGTTCGAGGAGATGATACCACCAGATTACGACAACCAGGATACATTAACAATCGAGGGAGCATTGCCTTCAACCTCTGCCGATTTAGCAATGACTTTATTGTTGGGCGGGTTGTACCTGTTGAATAATGCGGGCGCACGAAAATCAAAACAAGGTGCAGTACGCTGTCAAATCCAGAAAATCAACTATAGCAACGAAACACTAACAAGCGCAGAGGTATGGCAAAACAGATGGCTAAATGTCGAAAGCTGGAAAAAAATAGAAGGAATGAAGGAGCAAGCCCATGGTTAATATCTCTATCGTCTGCTCTTTAAAATCGCCCTTTTTGATTAAAAAAAACCATAGCGATGCCAATATTCGAGAGTCTGAAGATTATATTCCTGGACGAAATTTATGGGGTGCATTTGCTGCTATCTATCGCCAAAAGAATCCAGATAAAAATTTAGATGAGGACGAAAATTTTTATGATCTTTTCTTATCTGGGAAAGTACGATTCGGGAATTGCTATTTGAAAAACTCGATTCCAGTACCGCTTTCTCTCTATGAATGCAGTTCTCATCAACATGGACATTTCAAACAAGATTGCCTTGTAGATCAGCCTGAAATATGGAAGTGCCAGAATCAAGAAAATGGGATAATTTGCGGCTTGCCCTTAAAGCCATTGAGCGGGTATATGGGCTATGACAACCCTATTGATAATTTAAAAATTCAAAACCCGCTCACTGAATTAAGGATGAGAAATCATCTGGCGTATCAAAGCTTTACCACAGGCGAAGGCGGATTATTTACGGATATGGTGATCTCAGCCCAAAATGATTTTAAGGGTATCATCTCATTCCAAGAAGAAAAGAAACGAAAGGAATTTATTGATATTTTCAAAGAAGAATTAAAGGGAGGTAAGAGCCTTTACATCGGGGCTGATCGCGATATTTATGGAAAAATAAAGCTGCGCTTTAGCCAAGAAACGGAATTGTTTGTTGGCAAGTCCTTTGAGGAACGATGGAAAAATTCAAGCAATGGCAAACTATCTTTTTCTCTTACATTACTATCAGATACGATTGTTACTGATGATTGGCTGGGAACTCCTTCTCGTCTGGAACCTGATTTACTCAAAGAATGGACAGGTCTAAAGGGTGAGCTTAGACTAGAGAGCTGGTTTTCACGCATCCAGCCAATCCATAGTTTTTCCAACGTGCATCAAATGCCTCGAGAAGAGGATCAGGCTTTAAGCAAAGGTTCTGCTTTTCTCTATAGTTATAAACCGTCGGGCAGTGAAGCCCCAAATCTTTTGCATGATAAACTGAAACAATTGGAACAAGATGGCATCGGTTTCCGTCTAGCTGAAGGTTTTGGACAGATCGCCATCAATCTACCCATTCATTGGAAGAAACCATGAGCATTTCTAAAATTCGTAAATTTTTAAAGGATACCCAATTTTTAAAAGATCCCGGTTTATCTGCTCAGTGCCAGGCTTTATGCCAGGTAGCAGAAAATGCGCGTTCTTTAAACCAGGTTGTCCAATTTTTACGCCATCGTGCGGGAAATGAAGCAGCCCAAAAAATATGGAAAAAGGAAATTTCCCAAGATCAAGCCAATGATTTGATCGCTTCTGCAAGTGCATGTTCATCCAATACAAAGATCAAGATAGGGGAACTGTCAGAAAGAGTTCTTTTCTGGGAGGTAATCGCATTGCAGTTGATCTCCTTCTCTGGCCAACCAGATGGATTACAAAAATCTAAAGATTGGCTAAAGCTGTTAGAAAAGCAAATCGAGTTAGGGCAAAAATTATCGCTTGTAAACCCTGGTAGAGAGGAGGAAAAGAAGCCATGACTCAGGAAAAATTGCTTACCACAATTTATATATGGAAAGGAAAATTGCAGGCACAAACACCTTTTCATATCGGCAAAGGAGAAGAAGGAGAGAATACCGATGCTATAGTAATGCGGGACTGGAAGAGTCGTCCATACATCCCTGCTAGCTCATTAGCTGGAGTCTTTCGGAGTTGCTTTCGGATGATGGGAGTCCCTAAAAATATAATTGATATATTATGCGGTAGTTGCAATCAACGATCTTTGCTTCGTTATGAAGATGCCTATCCTATCCAGGACGCAGCAACCGAAATACGGGATGGCGTATCCATCAACAGAGAGCGAAAAGTGGCTCAGGATAAAGCTAAATTCGACCTGGAAACCGTTGCTAAAGGGACGTGCTTTCAATTTTCTTTACAATTGCATTTGGAAGATTGGAGCGGGGATCAAGATGTATCTGTCGAAGAATTGATTGGGCATGTGAACAAAGCAATAGACGCATGGTGCAAAGACTTTTGCCATATCGGCAAAGGAGCCTCTCGTGGTCTGGGCTGGTTTCATTTGGAAATAAGCCAACGTGAAAAGGTAGACTTAGCACAGCCAGAAGAATTATGTGGCTGGTTACTCGAACGGAAGGGCGTGGTATGGAACGACCAAAAGGAAATGGGAAATCCATCTCTCTTGAAATTGTCTTTTGTCCTGACAGTAGAAGAACCGATAGTCATCAAAGATTCTCGTTATAGCTTTCGAGAAAATTTGCCTATTCATGGATTGAATTTGCAGTCGAATCATTCCGGCTTTTTATCCGATATTCCCGATTACCAACCTCTGCTGACCAGGCTCCATGATGGTAAATACCATTATTTGCTAACGGGCAGCTCTATCAAGGGGCCACTGCGTCTTCAAGCCGAATGTATTTTGAAAGATATACTGGGAGAAGACAAAGTTTGCGATCTTACCCAATCGGACAATTGTAGCGCCAGGCTCAAGGCACAAAAAGAACGAAACTACACAAGCAGGAAAGAATGGGAAAAGCGGGTATGTCCTGCCTGTGCTATGTTCGGCAATACTTACCTTAAATCTCGAATCATCATCACCGATGCTATAGGTAAAAATATTGCTACCAAAAGGTTGGACCATGTCGCCCTCGACGAGTTCACCCAGGAGCCCATGGAGGAAGGTGCTAAATTCGACGGCGAAGTGATTTATACAGGAGAATTCGAAACAACATGGATGGCGTGTTTTTTTGGGTCGAAAGCCTCCAACGGATTTTTGCCATGGCAAAATATCATCCTCTATTTACTTTTACGCGATATACAAAAAGGACGAATCCGCTTTGGCTTTGGTAAATGTAAAGGGTTTGGCAAACTAACAATCAAAGAAGAGACTATTTCGCAATTTTTGTCGAATGCAGGTATAAAGATTGAAGAAATGAAAAAAGTCATGGAGGAATTCCAAAAGAATGTTCGTCCCTGGAAAGAGATACTTCCTGCCTGCATAGAGAAAGGACAATAGTGCATGAGCCAAGACAAGCAGAATCAACTCTATATGGTCGGATGGCGAATAGAAGCCAACAAATTGCTTGATATTATAAAAACCAAAGATGACCATCAACAATCAATCAATAAATGGGAATGGGATTGGATGTATCTTGAATACTATGGATCAGTCGTGCTGGATAATTTTGCCTCTGGTTGTAGCCATTGGCAGAAAACGCCTATAAAACGACTTTATCGTGGCAGGGTATGGAACTGCATTGCCGAGCTGCGATGGAGACGCTATGCCGAATCACAGGGCGAAGATAGGTTTATGGTTGTCTTACTCAGCGAGGATAAAGATTGGATAGACTCCATGACGAAGCATGTAGGTATTATTTGTAAAGAAGCAAACCCAAAAATCTCGACGGTTGCTCCGTGTATGACCCAGTTTCAAAACATTTCTTTATGGGGAGAAACAAAAGTTCCCAGCCAGGATGGGTATCTAAACTTCCATCATTCTGGCCTACATAGAGAATTTTGCTATCCTAAAGAAATGGGAAAAGACAATGGCAAGGAAGTGGCCGTCTGTGTGAAAACTTACTACAAGAACGACAGACCTGTGGCATTCAGATTTTGTGGCCCCCAAAAAACAATTGAAAAAAAATTAGGAGAAAGGGATGACTTGTTTATTACCGTATAATTTTATACCGGCTGCAGGGCAAGATACCGAAATAAAGCCTATGGTTTCTCATGCAAGTTTCACTGGTAAAAGCGGTTCCATCAAAGTGACCATGGAGATATTGACCCCTTTGCTGATCCCAGACCCTGAGAATTCCTACAAACAGATTCTGATAAAACCACAAGAGCAAAATAAATTTCTACCAGGAACCAGTGTATTGTTTAAAATTTTAGAAAGAAAAGAGCGTTCCAAAGAAGAGCGTCCCGAACAAAATCATGCAAATTTCAATATTGATGATATTGAAAACATTCAAAGTTTAGCGAAAAAATTCAAACAAAATAACGATGAAATTGTTAAATATCTGCGATCTCTAAATCCTGAGTTGGAGAATAGGCTTAAGAATTACCAGGAAAACGAATTTCCTGATCCAAAGTTAAGCGAGTTGTTGTTGGGTACTTTGAACAAGGCAATGAATCAAGATAACCTTTATAAATATTATTTTTCCGAAAATCTAGAGGCAAAGCCAATCTTCTGTCATTTGTCTCAGAATACTTTAAAAGAATTCAAAAAGATTATTCCCAAGATTCAAAACCAAAAGGACAAATGGCATGAAAAGCGTTCCTTAAATCGTCAATTGCTCATCGAAACATTTGTTTCAGAATTGGGCCACCAGCAAAAATATTTGGCATATTCATTATTCCCAGCCGATATTTCCATACAAGATTTATTGTCCCAGGGGCATATTGGCCTTGCCTGGAGTAGATGGCAGGAACAATCACAGCAGACTCCGCAGGAACAACCACAGCAGACTCCTATCCCTGAAGGATTGAAAAACAAGACTGCTTTACAAATTCTCAAAGATTTGCAAGAAAATATTTTCTTCCATGGCGAAATTATGGATAGCCAATGGTTAAAAGCTAAGGCGGATCGCGGAGTTCAGGGGCATAGCCTGCTGAAATTTTTCTGCCTTGGCCAGCAACCAGCGATACCAGCTACCTCGATCAAAGGCATGATACAGAACTGTCTACGGGCTGTTACCAACTCCTGCTTTGCTCGTTTGGGAAAACACGAACATACATTGCGTTTACCTCAAATTTCAGATGAAAAGGATGAAAAGAATGTAAGAGATGGGCTAAATCAAAATTGGGTAGAAACAGGCATAGCGATTCATCACAAGGAACATTGGTATGTAGTTCCTGCTGCAGAAATTTTAGTACAGGAAAGAGAATGGCAACAAGCCATGAATAGTGATATACATGTTGGCGATTGGGTAAATTGCGACAAACGACCGAAACCAAAAAATGATTATGTTATTCTCGGTAGCAACCTCCGAAAAAATGGTTCTATCATAGGCAAGGTTATGGAATACAGGGCAGGATTGAATGGAAAGGCTCAAAAAGGATATAAAATGAGAATTGTCGCCAACACCGATGATAGTGCATTGTGTGCTGGAAGTCTTCTCTATAAAGTACTGAATCGAGAATATAACAACATTACTGATGATGAATTGCAAACTCAACCCTATCCAATTCCCCAAGAAACTATTGATAGATATCATCAGTATATCGAGATCGAAAACCTGAAGAAAGAATTTGCCGAACTGAAAACAGGCGATTTTATCTATTTTACTCACAATGATCAGATAGTGACATCCTTGGGTAAAAACTACCGTTACAAACGGGTGGGCAAATTTCCCATCCTTGATTACTTTGATGCTCACACTCCTTCCCCATGCACTGACCTGAAAAAGTTATGTATGGGCTGTCGCATGTTTGGCATGGTAAAAAAATTGTCTAACGATAAGTCTGTAGCCTTGGCTGGACGAATCTCGTTTGGATTTGGCCGGTTTGTCAATGCCCAAATTGATAACTGGCCCAGCGAACAAACATTGAAGGTATTAGGATCACCCAAAGTTTCTTACCATGGTTTTTATCTACAATGGACAGACCCCGTGCAGGATCTTTATCCAACCAACGACTATCCCCCAACAGAAGTGGCTCCACGAGGCCGCAAAGAGTACTGGCATCATACTAATCTAAAATGCCAGGATTATCTGGACAACCGACAGGAAGGCAGACCTCTCAGGGATCATCAAAATGCCACCGTTTCATTATGTCCGCCCAAGCAAAAGTTCCAGTTTACGGTCGATTTTATCAATCTAAACGATGAGGAATTGGGGGCATTATTGTATGTCTTGAGCTTTGGCCTAAAGGATGGCCCAGAACCCAATCTGGCCCACAAACTAGGTCATGGGCGGCCCTTGGGATTAGGCTCGGTAAAAACTGGCGATTTGCAGCTTGAGCTGGACAAACCCAAGCGATATAAAGAGATTCAAGACGATTATAGCGATTCTTTCCAAAGGAATATCTGGCAAAAGAACTTTGTAGAAAAGTTTCAAGAGGGTTTATCTAGCAGGTTCAAATTTCAAGATGGTATTGCTAGCTTGCCTCACACCATGGATAGTTGGAAAAAAGACTTAAAAAAAATTCAAGAGAGTTTATCCAGCAACCCCAAATCTCAAAATGACTTTGCTAGTTTACCTCACATCATAGCACTAAAAGCACTTGCAGCATTGGAAGATCATAAAGTCAATATTCGTTACCCACGAAGGAACCAAGAAATTTTCCACTGGTATACACATTACAAATACACATCTACCGGAAATTTACCAAAGGCGGTAGAGGCAAAACAAACAAATAAGTTGCTACCTGGTTAGTTTGACAATGTTAAATTCCACATATTGGCTAGCAATGACTTATAGCGAAAATTGCATTTAATTCTTTTTCGTTATCGTTATCTTTATCGCTATCATTATCTTTTTTGATAATGAAAAGGATAACGATAATGATAAAGAGAAAGATAACGAATTAATTCCTAAATCTTTCGTAAGCTCTTGCTAATCAATAATCCAGATTTAACATTGTCAAGTTAGAAGTAACAAGGAAAAAAACAGGAGGTATTCATGTCTACAAGCATTTTGATATGCACGGTTGGCGAATCCTACTGGGTAATCCCAGAAAGCTATGATTTTCTATCAAATGATACATATTTCAAAGGCGATGATAACGCTAACGAAAGAAACCTTGTCCTTCAGACTAATGAGGACAAAAGAGTCAATATAGATGAAATCTGGGCGATTATGACGGAGGATAAAAAAAATTTACTGGATCGTTGCCAATTGCTGGCTCAATGGTATAAACTCGAAAATCCTGACTTACAAAATCCTAAGTTTCAATTTCGTCTTTTCTGCGCTCCAGGAACAACAGAGTTAGATACTCATCTTGAAAATAAATCTATGCTCGAAACCATTTTGCGCACAGTCATGAAAGCCAGGTCCGTTGCGGGAAAAGAGGGTAAAGTTTATCTCAGTATCGCTGGTGGCAGGAAAAATATGTCATCGAATTTGCAACAAACCGATCTGTTTTTTGGTGCTGATGGTATTTTTCACGTAATCACAAAAAATGATAATGCTCTTGAGGATTTATTGGAAGGCACAGACACTCAGTCCAATATTTATAAAAAATTTAATTTACAAGAACTAGATCATGAGCAATATAAGAGGCATAAAGATAAATTATACTCCCATATCTGCCCTGTCAGTCTTCTATCCACTGCTGGCTGGAGTGGCATGATTCAAGGTACGATTCATCATTCCAATAAAGGCAAGCCGCTATCGTCTCAGAATTTTCCCATGGAACCAGTAGTTAGTTTTCCATCGGACTGGGAGGCTGTTTATTCTTCTAGATTTGAGGTTGCTCAGAAAGGACAAAATTTTGTCATTAAGGAAGAAAAAAAGGCAAATCCTTTGGTCTTTGAAATAATCCAGAATGCTGTTAATAATAGTAAAAAATTTTTGGATCTCGTCCTGAGCGCAGGTTTTGCCAGCAGTACCTTGTACCACGATTTATGTGGTACTGAAGCAACAATCAAGAATAGCGTTCAGCCCATCCTGAGTTACTATCTGGCTGGCATTAGCGATTTGACAAAGAAACCAAAAAGCTCGTCATTGCATGAGTTGAATATGTCTACATATAAATGCTACAATGCTAATTTCTCCCCATTTGGGGAGAAAATATTGCGGCCAGCGCTTGATCTATGCAATTTTCCAGTACAAGAACAAGCCCAAAATAGCTTTCAAGTTACAAGGGGTAGGTATAGGATTAAAATTATTTATAATATCGAAATATTTGAAAAAAACTTAAACCTGGGATTGTTGTTGATTTTGTTACGCAATCTATTAAAAAATGCTATAGAAAATACAAGCAATTACGAGGTAGAGTGTAAAATAGAAAAACATAATAAGAGGTTTCGGCTTGCCGTCACAAATGAAGTTTCGGAAAAAGATATCCAAGAGAAGCCATGGATGCGAGTGTTTAACCCTTTTTCCACCACTAATAATGATGATGATGGCAGATTACATGGTCTTGGTGGAGTAGCAATGCGTAAAGCAGCAGAATGTCTAGGCAGCAAATTGGAAGTGGAAGCACAACAAAATAAAGTGACATTTTTTGTATATTTAACAAGCGAGGAGTAAAAATATGAAACTGGTTCATCTCTCCCAGTACATTCAAAATAAAAAATATACTTTAAATGTTCCTTCCACGTCGAATTTATTGTCATCTGATCTTAGCGGATGGAGCACTTCTTTATATGAAAAAGGATTGTGGTACCAAAATTTATCGGAGAGTTTTTACAATGATCCATCGTCTCCCAAGCTTTGCATCGTACACTTTACAAATGTAAGGTCAATCTTAACATCAGAATTATTGCCTAAATATAATGCTCTCCATTTTTATTGGATTGGCTATTCTAGCACAACTGGAGCCTCTGCCCCCGACGATTTTCCCAAAGATCCCCATTACTATTGGATCTCGGATTTTTATAAGATTCAAGATGGTTTACAATCTTTATTAGAAGACTGGGAAAGACGATTGGCTTTGGACTCTACTGCTGCTCCGATTTTTACCATTTTAGAACGCCGCAGTCGCTATTGGATGTATAGATTCGGTCAGAAATTAGAATCTCTGGCCTTACAAGGCAAATCCCCATGGCCAGACATGCAGGAAATTTTAGCAGATTTGGAAAAAGAAAATCCACAAATCAAACAAGAACTGGCGAAGATATTCTCATCTTCTGAAGAAGATACAGGCTCAAGGATAAGCCAAATCCTTAGAGATGAAATTTGGGGAAAGATCAAGGGAATGACCAATAATAACAAAAAGTCCGAGCTTAAAAAGCTATGGATATACAATGCTCCAGATAATTGGAAAGAAGCATTGGAATCCAAACATTCTTACACAATTCACTCAGCACAAAATCTTTCCCTGACAGATTTTCTTCAGTTGGCTCGAGATTGGGAAAAGGATTGTCCAGAGTGTTTGCTCCTTTTCTTGGAAGAGGGTGGTTATGACCTCGATCCAATAGAGTGGATTAAACACCTGCGCTTCGACAATACCATTCATCAAGACATACGCCGTCTTCCTGTCTTATTTTTTGCCTATAGCTCCCTCGAAGAATTGCGAGAATATAGCCATTCAGCCTATTTTTTGCTATCTCCTGGCTGTAGACTTTTGCAGCGTGGCATTTCTTGGGAGGAACTAAAATCGGCGCTCGATCATCCGCCGAAAATCCTGGACGATAGCCAGCTCGAATATTTTGCCCATGCTGAAATCAGCCATCTGGATGAAGTTCGCGCTCACGAGTTGAAGAATCGCATTGGGCCGCTGGTACTATTGCAGGGATTTTTGTTGAAAGATTGGCAGGCTGCATCTACAGAGAGAAGAAAAATCCAGTGCGATGCTCAACAAAAAATAAGCGATGATATTGAGAAGAGGAGAGAAGCCCTGCTGGAGGAAGATAAACGATATTGGGAAGCCTTAGAAAAATGGATGCCTGATAGACAGGAAATAAAGCAAATCAGAGAAGAGCTTCTTCAATATACTCCGTGGGAAAATTTTTATCAGGCAATAAGTCCTGTATTGGCTCCTACGGATTCAAGCCGAGCTATAGAAAAAGCAATTCGAGGGGTAGAGTCTATAATCAAAAAGTACGATAAATGCGAAGAGATGATAAATGCTTGTAATATTACTCTTAAAGAACTTCAAAATAAGCTCAAGATACTGAAACAAAGCCGAAAAAAAATTTGCCTGGCTCTACCTGAAAAAGTTAGCACTAAGCTTGAGGAGCAAAAAACTTGGGAAGAAATGCTTTCCGAGCAAGAGACTAACCGCAAGAAGCTCAAAGATTATTTGGCAAATATAGGTACAATAGGAACAGCAGAAGTCAACATCGAAGAAATTTTTCAGAAACGAGATGATTGTATACACTCTAGTTATAAGCAAATCGAAAATATGTGCGAAAAATTGATCACTAGCTGTGACCTGCGTAGCAAAGCAATGTTCTTTTTGGAAAAATTGAACCCAATCCAGATACGAAAATCCTCAATTCCAGGAATTCCCAGGCTACAGAAAATCGTATATATTGACGATGAAGCCGACCATCAATGGGCGGATGTACTCAAGGCCATTTTTGGAGAAACAACAGTCGAAGTGTACTGCCCTAACACGGAAGAATTATACAACGATATCTTGGAAAAAATCAAAAATAACGTATTAAAAGATGCAGACCTGGTATTGCTTGATCTTTGGCTAAAACCAAAGGAAGACAGTGCCAAATCTTTGTTAGATGAAGAAGAATCGTATACAGGAATGGATATCCTGAAAGAAATCAGAAGCAACAATCCCTATCTTCCCGTTGTTATCTTCTCGGCAGCAGATCAGGCCATTAACTACCATCGGTTGCAAAAGAAAGGCGCATCTGGTTTTTATTTCAAAGGCAGCATGTCTGTTTTCCATGATCCAACACTATGCCAGCAAAACTTTGGGCTTTTGCTTCAATTGATTTGGGATTGCGAATTACATCAAGAATTGTCCTGGATGTACCGCAACTATATCAAGGAAATTGAGCAAAAACCTAATGTCATCCGCCTGGAGCACTATAAAAAAATTGTAGACTACATCCAACATTGTTGGGGGCATTTGCAACGCATCTGCAACCGCATGGAGGATTGTGTGGATTTTCTCTATAATTTCAGCATGCTAAAAGATATTTTCAACGTTAAGAAATTCGATAAGATATTCGATCATCGTGTGAATCAAAGATTTATGTTTAAACCATGGTTTGATTTGGAGAATCAAGATAGAACAACAGACCATTCATTATGCCTTTTATTGGCATTTCCTCGTTTGTTGCGTAATATGGCTGCTCATGAGGAAAATATGAAAAAATTTTTCCATATCTATGATTGTTTCATCGGGCTTTATTGCGTTTTAACTATTTATCGACAATTGAATCAACCCTCTACCAAACAGCCTGGGAAGTCGCCACTGATCGAAGCTCTCTTAGGTATATTTTATATCACTCATGGGGATATAGTCGATAACTATCGAGAAGTGCCAAACCTTTCTGTTTTTATGCAACACCAAGAGGATCAAGAGGATCAAACCGATCAAAAATACGAATTCAAGAAATACGGATTCAAAAAGCCTTATCCACAATGGCGTCTTTTATTCACATACTTGCTATTGATTCGAGAAACATACCAGTATTTCCCTGAGAGGATGAAAGTATTCATACATAAACGCTTATTTGGAGCAAGATTATTATACGATCAAAGCAAAAGCACATTTCGATTACACCTCGGCTGTTCTTTGTTGGCAGTTCTATCAGATGACTGGTATTGGCCAGATAGAAAGAATGGTTGGTTAACAGGATGGAATACAATATGCAAAGAAAAAGAAATAGCAAGCTTTCTGAATTCAGAAGAAAATCATCCCGAAGGTCGGTTTGTTTATCTCCATTTGAAAATCGAAGAGGGCTGTATCTCTATAACAAAACTCTCCGATGAACCGCCTGATTTCTTTATTGAATAAGCTACGGGCGATACTGGTGTATGATTTCCTAATGGGAAGCGATCATAATAACTAACATAAAAAATGTGATGATCCATATAAGAAATATATATCGTATTTCCTTTTGGATTTGGCTGTCGCTTTGGATTATTTCTTTTGCCTGGCCCTCAAAGTCTCTGAGAAGGCCATCAGGTATCTGAGGTTCTTTTTTCTGCTGCAAGAGAAGGTTATACTGTTGGGTTAACTTTGTTTGACTTTGCGCACACTGTTTTTCTAGCGAAATGATCTTCTCTTGAAGAGATTCTAACAATTGTTTTGTCTGCAAATTGCTTTCTTTCATTTCTATCTGCGATTTCATAAGCTGTTCATAGGATTGCTTTTTCGATTCAATATCTCTGTTGATGCCATCGAAACCGCCTTTTATTTCTCCGCAGAACTTGTTTGTTTCGGATTGGAATCTCTCGATTCGGGCACAAGATTTACCAATAAGGTTGGCTTGATTTTCGATTTGGGACAAATCGTTAGATACCTGGCGTAAGCTGGCATTGACCTGGGAAAACACTTCTGTAGCAGGAACTTCGGATTGCATAGGAGTAGTTTCAGCGATTTTAGCTGGTTGAATACGTTCAGTCTGCCCATTATTTTTGGGTAGATTCAAAATATCCCAAAGAGAGATTGAACCAGGCTCAGGTTCATTCCAATCTGACGGAAGGGGGGACTGAATAAAACTTGCCAGTTCAGAGAAGGAATAATCCTGGCCAGGAGTTCGGATTACACCTTCCGACAATACATCAAAATTCTTTTGCTTCTCTGATTCGAGTGCCATGCGCCAATTTTGGATTTCAGAACGGTTGATGAACCATTGATGTTCCCAATATTTCCAGAAGATGCCCCTCTGGTCATCAGAAAGACTGGCGGTTTTTATAAACCAATCGGCTATTTGTTTGAGTGTCTTTACATTTTTTTCGCCAGCCATTTGGCTGGTAAAATCATCCAATTGTTTCTGCTCTTTTAAGTCCAATGTGAGAGCTGCGTTAATGAATACTTTAAGAAGATCGCTACGCTCAGCAGATGTTGTCTGCTCTTGATCATCGCAAAGATTAAAAATCATATTTTTTTCTCCTTATTTTTTGCCGCATGGCAAAGCAAATTTTTTAACATGCGGCGTATAGGTTTTAGAAGGCTCTTACATGCCTATCTTACGCAATAGCATGACGGGAATAAACGGAACAATCAACAGCATGCTTAAAACCCTAAACAGGCCATAAAGAATTTTTATAGTCGTACGTAACCAGTTTTGGTGGGCGATTGCCCACCGCTTCAAGCTATGATAGATATTATCATTACTACCAACCTTATTTGGCTTATTCATTTTATCGCTAAATAGCCTCTTCAGGAATGGGGCAATACCTCTCCGAGAAGATATTTTTTTCTTTAGATTAGAATCCTTCTGGAGCAAGGGAATTTCCAACTTTGTAGTCATTTCACCAAAAGTAAGCACTGGACAGCTATTTCCCCATGCCGCTTCGACAGATGATTCCATTGGCAGGTTTTGAATCTGGCTAAACCACAGGAAATTTAAACAGAATAGTAATCCTACCATGATTGACAAATAGATAAAAACCCCTGTATAAGTATGGATAAGACGCAGAAATAGGCGTTGCCAGGGACTTCTCGATTTCATGACCAATCGATCCTTATTTGTCCGATCTCTTTGCTTTTCAAGTATCTCTTCTATGAGGTTGATTTCGCTTTCCAATGCTTCGCACTCAGAGATAGGACATGGTTGTTCCTCTGTGGCATTAGTCTTTTTCTTTTCCACTTCCAACGGTTTAAGGTATATCTGCTTTTTGGCTAGAGCAAGTCTGGAATAAGTTTGTGGCTCAAGCTGTTTCCATTTTAGTACAATTGTACTGGGCAAGGTGACATCAGAAAGATATAGAAAATCGAATTGCGCTCGAGTAAAATCAGCAAGAGTTGAAAATGTTGCTTTGCTAAAATCTACGGTATAAGCAGAGGCTTCTTTTTTATGGAGTAAACTGGAAAAGTAAGCTAAAGTGCGTCGCTGGCCTCCTTGTTTGGTTGGGAATTGGGTATCCTTGAACGAGGCTAGACTTTCGAAGATAGAGTCTTGGAACGAAACAGGTAGAGCGAATTGTGTAGATTGAAACAGTGCCTGAGACTTCCAATGCGTCTTTGCAAAGGAGACTATGGCTGAATCTTTCCCCTCTGAAGCCTGAAACATGGCATGAGAAAAATCTCCATCATCTAAGAATTTACATCTGTCGAATTGGGCTTGCCCTATGAAGCTAGTCTTAAAAAGCTCGGCCTGGTTAATAGTGCTATCGCTCCAATTTGCATTAGTCAAGCTTGCTTTCTTTGCGATCAATTTTCCGTTTATTGTCATATTAACAGCCTTGGCTCTTTTTGTTACGGTTGTAAAGTCAAGGCAGAGATTCCCCTCGATGCGAATACCACTTAGATCAAAATCTGCTATATTACTTTGCTTCATTAGTATATCTTTTTGACAACAGGCGTTGGTTAATACTAATTTCTCATCGATTTCGGTATTTTCCATGCTCACTGTGCCTAAAGTTGCGTTCTTCATCTCCAATCGAGCAATGACTGCCTGGTTCAAATTGCAGGTGTCAGCGCAACACGCTTCTTCCAAGTCTATTAGCCTGGATACCATTTTGAAACCTTCAAGTTTTCCGGATAGTTCTAATTTTTTGCCTTGAACTACACCTAGATAGGCAGGATTAAAGAAGACATCACCCCTCATGCACGCATTATTAAGAGAAAAGTGATGGGAATAGATATTTTTTCCTTGTAATGGCTTCTCCAACAGGGCTTTATAGAACGAAAGCCGACCGAATACATTAGTCGACACCAAAACGACTTCCTCTTGAAAAGAGTTACGATATCTATCCGCTTCCTCGCTTGGCGATAGATAGATATCTTGAAGGTGTGAGGCAGAGAGCATTCGGAATTTATCATGGAACGTGCATCCTTTCATTTCCATACCTTCTGAGATACATGCCCCAGATGCGTTGAATTCGCCCTTTACCGTTACTTCCCTGAGCAAAAATTGCTGTTTATCTTGTTTGGCAGAGAAACAATCTATAAGATGCCATGTATCGCGCAAATCAAACACTTTTTCGATATTAAGATTGGCAATATCTACCGTCCCATGGAATGTAGAACCAGCTAACAACAGTGATCCCTGGATATTCTTAATATCTTTCATCCTCAGCCCTTGCCTCAGACTGGCCATTTCTATCTGTATATCCCTTTTTGCATTAATATTTTGAATGAATAGTGGCACAAAGTTCTGACTCCTATAAAAATCGAGTGTCCCGATTTCAGCATCGGCTACTCTCACGCAGGCATCAGTCGTTCCACGACAGAACCAGCTTTGTTGGGCACTCAACTCATTGATATTGCATCCCTGGACTTCAACTCTTGCAAACGTGAGGAGATTGTCGAGGATCAAGCGTTCGGTTGTAAGATTTTTCAGCGATACCTTACCAAGGCTCATCGTGTATGGCTCACGGGCTTGTACATACAATGGATTACAGCTCTTAATATAAGTCTTACTACACTGCGACCATTGCTCCCATGCAGATTCAGGCGTAATCGTTTTGGTATTATCTATATCGCTATGGCATTTTCCATCAAACACGATGCCATAGCATTGGGTGAGGAAGAACATGGCTGTCTCATTTACCTTGTCATTGGGTATAGCCTGCATTAAAAGATTGCCATTTTTATTAACCTTGATATTCCTTAATAAGTCTTGTAGAAAAAACATGCTCTGGCAAGGGGATGTTAGCAAACCTTGTTCGATGAAATTGCGCATAACCGCCTGCCAGTTTTTAGCTTTATCCAGTTTGGATTTATTAGAGAAAAAGCAGACGTCTTCAGTCCATTTCAAGAGGGCTGTATAAAGGGAAGCTGGCAAAGAGCATCCTAGAGCAAAACGGATGAGTTCTGACGGGTCTACTTCCTCTTCTTTCATAACAGGCAAGGAGATTAGCGAGATTGGCATAAATTCAGCCAGATATTTTAAATCATTCGATTTCGGAAAATCATCCTTTTTAGGATATGCTTTATAGAAGTCTTTAAATAGATTCTGGATACTCTCGTTCTTTGTAAAGTTTCCGTAATATCTATCGTTCCAAAAAGTATAGAGCACCGTTGATAAAGTGAACGGTGGCGTTGCACTATTCTCTTTTTCGAGCAAATAAGAAATTTTATTCAGATATGTTTGAGAAAAGAAACACAGAGGTGCCAGATTAGCTAAGACAAGAAGACGCTTGACAGAATTTTCTTCTAAAGGATTGTTCTTCCATTTTCGATAATTCACGTACAATTGACACCTTTCTATCGCTTCCTGAATGAGTTTAGGGTCAGTAGGAACTAAAAATTTTGCATAGTCTAAACAGGCGATGCTATCTGCCAATAAAGACCAGCGAAAATGATAATACTCTGGTCTCAATTTCTCCAACCAGGAATTGATAGCTTCGTTAGCTTTGTTTTGATCCTTGCAAGTGCTTTCGGGCAATAAATCATCTAAAGCTGAGTGAGAACTAGATAAAATTTCCTCTATGATCTTTTGTGATTTTTCTGCTTCTCTCTTTAGGATTGATAACAAAGAATCTTGATTTTGCACTATGCCATCCGTCATTTTGTGAGCATTACTTTTTTCCACTAAACGTTTCTCTATCTCATCTTTGTTCCAGCTACGGTTGGCAGTGCTGACTGACAATCCTATTGTGTTACACTCATCAAGAAATTTTTGTTGATACCCTAGGGCTCGAACAAAATTCGTAACAGTATTATCATCCTCATTCAGGATATCCAGGGATTTATTGAGCTTAGGATCAAAATTCACTTCTGCAAAATTGCAATCCATGCTTTCAAATCCTTGATTGAAATGGGACCGAGATAGTAAAAGTTTTGTCTGGGGGGTATTGCATTGAGTGAAAACAAGTCGCTCTTTAAAAGAACTGTAGATGGCGAGCAGAGGGCCGAACTGACAATTTGAAAATTGCACAGTTTTATCAAAGCTACTTTCTATCAAATAGATATTTTCAAAAAACTGGCATTGAATAAAACTGACCGGAGCCTGAAACTCACTCAGGATCATACGGAGAGAGGCATTGAATGTGCAGTTTCGAAAGCTTACAAATTTTTTGAATGTATACTTCGTGTATAGCAGATCAAACTTAAAGAGGCAGCTTTGAAATACTACAGGGACATCGTATGTAGTACATTCCAAAGGCCAATTCTGCAGTTCTTGATTACTAAACACAATAGCTTTCTCTTGCGAGGATGGGTTTAAAATTTCATTTGAGTTGGACATAATTTTTTCCTTTTATAATTTGCTTAAAAAAATCAAAAAAGTAAGACATGCAACATTGCAGAGAGCAATTGCCGTGACGACTAGCACTGCATGTTTGCCAAGATTCGACGCATTGTCATGTTGGGCTGTCCTGGCTACCTTCAGAATCTTGGCAACAAAGCTCAAGCTTATCAACAGGCTCAGTAACAGCATAAGGAATACTGATGAGCCTGAAAAGAGGTCGTTTAAAATCACTTCCAAAATTTTGATATTTTTCATATTTCGCCTTTCCAAAAAAATAGGCCAATAGTGAATTCTTTCACTATTGGCCCAATAATAATTAGATATGACAGTATTAGAATTTACCTATTGCAATAACTAAGGTTAGAGAGACAGTAGAACTGATAGAGATTGCCATAAGAGCATAGAGTGCTTGAACTGCCCAAGTTTTATCATGCAACACAACCTGGGTTATATAAAACAAACTAAAATAAAGAGGTATAAGCATGGCAACAGCATGTTTGGGGCATTTTGCTAATACTTTGCATACTATATTCAGGATTTCTAAAAATTCGTTCATGAAATTTTCCTTTCCTTTATAATACTTGGGATTCTTTCGAATGGCTTTGGATTTTTTGCTATGGACTTAAACATTTTTGAAGTGAAACTGCAAGGAATCAAAAAATACTACTCAATATTTCAGCAATTTCATCGAACAGGGAAAACTTTATTTAAAAAGACTATACTGAACTTTAGTCCAATCATAAATAATAGAAAATTGTTCGAATGGCTTTGGATTTTTTGTTGCTATTGACTTAAACTTTTTGCAGCGAAATGGCAAGGGATCAAAAAATACTTCTCAATATTTCAGCAATTTCATCGAACGGGGAAAACTTTATTTAAAAGGACTTACCGAACTTGGATTTTTTTCTGCTATGGACTTAAACATTTTTACAGCGAAATGGCAAGGAATCAAAAAAATACTACTCAATTTGCACAAGAACGAAAATTTATTTTTTGTCTATATTTTACAAGAACATTGCATTAATTTTAGAAAGGCTAAAAATGCGATTAGAATTGAACCTTACACCTTTAGAAAAGCATTGCACAATACCTATCAATTATCAGTATCCCTTATCAGGAGCAATATATCAGATTTTAGCCAATAGCTCTCCTGAATACGCAAACTGGCTACACAATCAGGGCTATAGCATAGATGGCGTAAAGGCACTAAAATTCTTTGTTTTTTCGAGGCTTTTTATTAGCGAAATGGAACAAAAAGGCAATACCTTGATTGCCCATAATTTTAAACCATGCAAATTTTACATATCTTCCCCGATCTGGGAAGATTTTATACAAAATTTTGTTATCGGCAGCATCAATAAAAAACAAATAACCATTGCCAGCCATCAGGCTGTAGGGCATTTTGAAATCACCAGCGTTCAGGCATTGCCCAAACCTGATTTCCCTTTTTGCAATGGAGAATGCCAGCCTGGGAGATTTTTGTGCCTTTCTCCTGTTGTTGTCTCTAACAGAGGAAAAGAAGAGTTTCCAGGCAAAGCCCCCCATTACATACGTCCAGAAGAACCAGAATTTCCAGAGGCAATACGACAAAATTTGCTTCACAAATTCATTCTTTTATATGGTCATGAACCAGAAAACCAGGAGCTATCCTTTTCCTGGGATAAAGACTATATCGAACACTACGGAGGATACCAGAGCAAAAAAATATCAAAGCTCATCACAATCAGGGAAGGAAGCAACACGCAAGAAACCCAGATAAAAGCCTTCCTTGCCCCATTTTATCTCTCAGGCAGCGAAGAACTTATCTATACAGCCTACGAATGCGGTATAGGAGAAAAAAACTCCCTGGGCTTTGGAATGATCCAGGAGGAAAACCAGCAGCACTAAGGGAAAGAAAAACTCCCCAGATACAATTTTACAAAAACGATGGATAATTTTCGTGAAACTCCCTTAAAAAAAAACTTGTAACCCATGAAGAAAAGACGTATTATAAAATAACGACAACAATAGAGGGATAACAATGGACTATTCACACGATAGAAACTATAAACATCTTTTGTCTTACCGAAAAATTTTCCAGGAAGTCATAGAGCATTACATAGAAGGCGAATGGAAACAAGAGCTGGATTTGGAAAAAGCAGAGAAAATGGACAAAAGCTTCATTTTGCAAGATTTTGCAGAAAGAGAATCGGATATTATCTATCGGGTACTTTTAAACAAAAAGAGAAAGAAGTCTATCTGTACATCCTTATCGAACACAAATCTGGTGTAGATTTCACCATGCCCTTTCGTTTTCTCGTGTATATCATAGAACTCTGGCGAGACATTTTTAAAAACACAGAGGAAAACAAGAGAAAAAGCAAAGGATTTCGATTGCCACCCGTGTTCCCGATCCTTCTTTACAATGGAGAACACAAGTGGACAGCTTTTCAAAAACTAAGCGAAATAGTAGAAGATAGCCACCTCTTTCCTGGGTTTATACCCGATTTTTCCTACTATCTCCTGGATATTTCTCACTATCCAGAAGATAAGCTTCAAAAGCTGGCGGGCAATCTGGCAAAAATCTTCCTTTTAGAGCATCCTCTCTCAGAAGAAAAACTTTTTTCCTCTATCTTGGAATGCTTTCGTGGCCTGGAACAAGAAAGCGATGAAGAAATCTGGAAAGCCATCAGAAATTGGCTTGCCTATTTTATGAAAAAATGCTTCCAAACACCACAAATCGAAGAAATTCTTTCTGAAATTCAGTATGAAAAAAGAAAGGAGAGTTTCACTATGATAGAAACATTAGGCGAAAGACTGATAAACTATTGGAAAAAAGAAGGATTGAAGGAAGGTAAAGAGAAATATGTTGAAGAAGGCAGACAAGAAGGCAAACAAGAAACCCTAAAAAAATCTATATGCAGAATCATAAAAAAACGCTTTAAGAATATGCCACAAGACATACAAGAAAAATTGGAAAAAATGCAAGACATCGCTGACCTGGAATCCATCCTAGACAAAAGCCTAGATGCCTCCAGTCCAGAGGAGATATTCCCCTAAAAAAAATTTGAAAAGAAGTATGGTAGGTAGAAAAAGGCCGTGATTTATTTCACAGCATTTTTTTCTGCGTAACTCTTTTTTTGGGGGATTTCACAAAAAAATAAAATTTTTCCCTTGAAAAGAAAACAACAATACCATATAATAAAATGATCTTTGACAATTTGCTCTGCGTTTATCCCCTTGTGTACGATC
>JABWCH010000191.1 GCA_013359215.1 Candidatus Brocadiia bacterium
CCTGGTTTTTGGTCTAATGCAAGACGTGAAATGAGCTTATGCTCTCTGTTAGAGATAGAAAAAGGTTTTTCTCCTACAGCAGGAATCTGGATATGGGGTCGGAAAACTTTGGCGTGTTCGCATAAATTTTCTATGGCTTTATAGCTTTCCTTGCTGGCAAGATTTTCCATCCATCTGCGTAAGGCATTATATATAGGAAGCATAGGAGGCTTAGTGACTTTATCTCCCAACTGTATATAAAGCAACAATTCTTTTACAGCATGGAAGTCCTCTTCTCTTGGCTCTAGTTCTCCTAGTTGAGTGAGTTTTTCGATTTCTTGCAAAAAGAGAGGAACTGCGCCAGCAGACAAACAGCATTTTCCAGGCACAACCAATTCCCATCGATTTTCTTGAGGCCAATAGTATTTGATTCTAGCCTGGCCGATAACAATGCCACCTTTGGGAACAAAATTGGAAAAATCATACCCAACAGGCTTATCCATGATTTCTAGTTCAAGACCAAAGCCTTCTATGCGATTTTTCAGAT
The DNA here is from genome assembly GCA_013359215.1 of Candidatus Brocadiia bacterium. Classification (GTDB taxonomy): domain Bacteria; phylum Planctomycetota; class Uabimicrobiia; order Uabimicrobiales; family JABWCH01; genus JABWCH01. Next base: position 527 of record JABWCH010000191.1, read on the forward strand.
AAGCATAGCCTGGAGATTCATTCTGTTCTAAGTATGCCATGGCATTTGCCAAAAAACAAAGCCCTTCGGTTGAAAGTTCTTGTTCTATGGTATTCTCTTTTGCCCATTTGGCAAACGCTCTTTTCAATTCAAAAGGTGCTTGATCCATCCAATCTTTGAGCCTGGAGCTGCCTAAATCGATTTTATCGAGAATTTCCTCGGCTGTTGTTTTCAGGGATAGATTCTGAGTCAGGAGAGAATGTATCATCAAAATGCAGGCGGCTTTTTTCTCTGAGCCTGTCAATGCATAAAGATTGCGGTAGATTTCAGGGCCATCGGGCTTAGGGACTCCTAAAGAAATGACAGGCTGCCCAACCAAACATTGCTCTCCCTGAGATTCTTCCACTTCCCATTCAATGCTTTGGGCTGTCCAGGGAGGCGTTTCTTCATGGAATACAAAGTGAAAAAGAGTTCTATTGTATCTGGCTTTTCCTTTGCTTTTTTCTGCTGTAAAAAAAGCCTCCTGTATCAGCTTTCGGCGGATTTCAAAAGCCTTGCTCTCACAAACCAATGCACCTGATTCTATCTGGCTGAAAAATTCCAAAAGATCGCTGGCATTATGAGGGACAACAAAATATTCCGATGCTTGCTGCCATTCCTGGCTTAAAAGGATTTTTTTTAAATGCAACTCGCTTCTGAGAAGCTCTCGGAACATGCTGGACTGGGCATAGGCAGGATCTTTTCCTGTTTCGATATTTTTCTCAAATAAAAATGTATTTTTTAAAAAGCCAATAAAATTTTCTGTACTGCACTCTATATATTTTACAAGCTTCATTAAAGTAAAATGCCGTGCCAGGAGTTGCTCTTTTTTTTCATCACTTAACTGCATGACCCGCTCCAAGAAAATTATTTTGCCTCTTTTCTCTCTAGTTCTTTTTCAAATGCTAACGCTTCCTGTATTGTTTTTAGCTTTTCCTGGCTAGAAAGATCGCTTTGTAAAATTTTTTTAAAATCTTCCAGCATCCTTTCATCGTTGAGACTCCATTGCTTTGTTTTTAGCAAATTTTGTCTTTTCAGGGCAAGCCGTTCTAAAATGGAAATATCTGCTTTGTTTTTTTCCTCTGAAGACGCTGCTTTCTTTTCCTGCTTTTCTTCCAAAGCTTTTTCTTTCTTTAGTGCAGGAATATCCTCTTCTAAAAGGAAATCTTGTTTATTTTGCTTTTGAGGAATAGATTCTTTTTCCAGTATGCCATCATAGTTTTTAAAAAGTTTTTCTGCTTCTTGCTGGAGATCTTCAGCATCTTTTTGTGTTTCTTCCTGGTATTTTCTTTGCTTATAGATTCTTTCCTGGTAAAGCTTTTGATGCAGATCTTGGTTCTGCTCGCTAAGATCTCTGTTTTCTTCGCTAACTTCACGATATTTTTTTTGTAAGCTGGATAGCCTGTCCAAAACTTTCGTGCCTGTGTTTGCCAGCTTCTGATTTTGCTGATGGAGTTCCTGATTTTCTGTTTTGAGTTGATCGTTTTCTTTTTGCAACTGCTGGATTTTCATCTCTTTTTGCTCAATATTAGGGTTAAAGACATGGCAGCCTGACAAAGTCGCAAAAATCATAACATAAAGAAAGCATTTTTTTTGCATAAAAATCCCCTTTACTTGCCAGAGAGAACATAATTTTCATTTGTGGTGTTTTGATTGCGATACCTATGTACCATCAAGTCTTTTTTGGTTGTATCTACATAAAATTCGGTTTCTGTTGTTTTCTGCCCTTTTCTTTGCACAGCAATAAACCGCTTGAAGCTCATAAATAAACCAATAGTCCCTTTTTCCAGGAAACCATCGTCTTCATAAAGACCTACCTTTTGATCATTCTGAGCTAAAAACCAAAAGCGGTGTTCATCGTATCCTAAAAAAGAAACCCCAAAGAATGTCTGTAGTGTTTGGAATGCAGAAGTGCGGTTATTGCGAAAATCCAAAATTTGGTCTCCTCTACGCAACTCTTCGAGCAATTTTATAGTCTGGCTCATATCATCCTGGGCTTTTTTCATGCTTTGAACAGCAAGCCCCATAGGAGACGCTGGAGATGGGGGATTTTCTTTAGGCAAAGGTTGCCCATTGTTATTTTCTGCTTTTTTCAGTTCACTGGCAACAGGGAGCTTTTCGATTTTCGATTCTTTTGTTTCATAGCTACTGCATGCACAAAAGAAAAGAAAAATTAAAAGAAAGATGATTGTTTTCATAGTTCTTATCCCCTATTTTTAATTCTTTATAAACAGCAATATTTTTTTCCATTGTACGTTGAGTTTGCCAAAAAAGCAAGCACAAAAGAACAACAGAATAAGGCTACGGAGCGACCGCTACAATCTAACATTATCAAAATAGTTAAAAAAATTTTATTGCAGTTAAAAAAAAGATTGGTAAAATAAAATTATCCAGTTTAGTTTCATGAATTTTTTTATGCTTGCAGTGGAAATTTTTTTTACTGTAAGTTTTTGTGGCGTATCTGGTAATCCGAAACTTAAGTGTTTCTGGATTGGAATTTTATAACACTTAACTCTAACAGGTGAGAGATTGAGTAAAAAAGATGATGTTATAAAAAAAAGAGGGGTAAAAGAAGAACCCGATTTACCTCCTATCCAGGATGAGTTGGAAGATGATTTAGCTCCTGCAACCTCTGAACCTAGAGAATTAAACGAAGAAAAGGAAGAAGAGGAAGAAGGTGGAGTTCGAGTGCATCCTGAAGTTTCTTTTCGAGCACAGGAATTCTATCGTGTATTAGAACTAGCAGTAGCAGATGCCTTGCCTGAAGCAACTACCAATTATAAGTCTTTAAAGCTCAAAAGTCTGGATAAAGATATTCCTATATGGGAAACTGTGGAGAAAGAAATTTCTGCACAGATATGCAGTTGGCCCGAATGGTTTGCTATTTTGAACCAAGGGCTTATTAAGCCTTCTCGCAGTGCTGCTGCAGAAAAATCCCAAAGAACGTTTAGCAGATATAGCAATATCAAAAAAAGTACAGTAGAAGTTCCTTCAGAGTTCAAAGGTTTTAACGAAAGATTCATTCGCTGTGCTGAAACAGTAACTCAGTTTACACTCGATAATATTGGAAAAGCAGTTCTTTACAGCTTGCAAAGATTCGAAACGAATTCTCACTATGTTGAAGCTGCCCGATCTTTACAATCTGTGATCAATGTAGATCGACTATCTCAGATGGAAGAGGGGTTGCCTATTGTTGATAGCTGGCAAATCTCTCGTATAGCCGAAGAATTAGTCCCAGAGATCCTGGAAAGAATTTCGGATGAAGTAGAAGATCTGAAAAACATTCGCTTTCCTTATGACACAGAAAAGCCTTGTTTTTGGAATCTGGCTTTGATCGTTCGTATCCAGGTGCAACTTGTCAGAACCATAAGAGATAGAATATCCCGCCTTATTGCTGCTGCTGAAAATACATTTCAGCAATTTTTCGTTGGAGAAATTCTCCGAGGAGATATCTTGCCTTTGGTGCGTAGTACTCTGAATGACAACAAATTTCTTGCTGGCATTTCTGCTGAAGGAATGGTTGACGAGAATTATGTAAGCAGAAGAAGCGTACCACAAAGTGGATCAGAAGAAGAGCCAGAAGGATCAGAAGAAATGGCCGATATGGAAGAAGTTTCCTTCGAAGAAAGTGGCAAAAAAGAGGATAATGAGAATAAAGAAGACAAAGATTTAGAGGAATGGTAAACCAATATCATTTTTTCCAATCCAAATAGAGTTCCGTCTCTGGTAAGACATTACCCTAAATGGTTATACCTTTTTAAAGAGGAAATTTATGGCGGAAGAGTTAAAATTTTATCCTGAACAAAAAACCGTGACCATCAATCCTGTTGATAAAAAAGGAGAATTGCGGTATTTTTTAGAAGGCTTTGCTGGCAAAATCAGCCAAAAAGAAATTACCCTGAAATATGCCTTTCCTGCTAAACTAGGCACTGCATCCCAAGAGATTAAAGACAAAGTCCGAAATATTCTTGTAAATATTTTAGACATTTCCAAATTTAGTGTCAGCTCTGTTAAAGGCAAAGCCACCATCATTGTTCCTATTTCTCAGTTGACAGACACCTCCCTCCTTCCTCAAGAAGGCACAATCAAAGTTCCTATCCTGGTTAAATTAGTCAAGCAAGAAGGCACAGAGCCAGGTACAGAGCTAAAATGTTCACAAGAAATCCTTTTGATCACAGACGTTGCCAAAGAAACTCCAGTGGCAAATAAAGAAGTTCCCAAAACAGCAGAGCCTAAAAAAGAACAAAGCGATGATGAAGAAGCTGGCGATGTTGATTTTGGAGACAACTTGGACGAAGGCGAAAGCAAACCTGCTGGAAAGGAAAAGGCAGCACCTGTTGTTGCTAAAGACCAAAAGAAAGCCCCAGAAGAAAAATCTGCCAAAAAATCTAAAGAAGAAGAGAAAAAAGAAGGCGATGAAGAAACAGATGCAGATTCCGATTCTGAAAAAGAAAAACAAGATACGTCTGGTCTTTATAGTGGTTTGATGGCTATTGATTATGGCACTACGAACTCAGCCATTGTTGTCCGTGACCCAAGATACGCCGCAGAAGAAGTCAGAGGCCAGCTCAGCACAGAACAATGGGCTGCGCTATGCGAATGGATCAATACATGGCTAACATCCCATCTTTCTAAAGTAGAGCCTAATGAAACAGATTTATTTGTAGACAACCTGACAAGAATTGTACCTAATGCAGGCATACCCAATTGCGGAACGCCAGAAGATGAAATTCGCAGATCCCTTTTGAAGGTAGACGATGCTGTCCGCGAACAGATTCTCAGAGAAACCCTTTGCCGTTTGTCCAATTTTTCTCAGGAAGGAACTACCTCTAAAATCCTGCAAGACATTGCACCTGAAATCATGTATGGATTTGAATCGGTGATCGATTCCAAAACTTTGGAATCCCAAAGATATTTCGTTCTGGAACTCGATGAAAACGCTGGCCCAAGCCCTATACCTAGTACTTTGCAAATCGTTTCTGCCCCTAACACAGAAGATTTGAATCTACTCATGGAAGAAACCAAAGTAGACATGGGTGCTAGAGTAAGTCTTCTGTTAAGAAGCGCGGCAAGCGGTGGCGCAGACATCCGCCAGTTTGTAATCTCTATCAAACGCTACTTTGGAAGAGATGAAGTTATCGAGGTTGTTCCAGCAGAAAATAGTGGATCGCCCATACAATTCCCTGCTGATACTCTTTGCCGTCTGGCATATCGTGAACTGCTGCACAGAGCTATTGCAGACATACACCGTCGCTCTGATGCTGGTCAATTCCAGGATGCAGAATGGCCTTGTTCTATGGTAGCAACCTTCCCTACTTCCTATCCTGCTTCCTTAAGAAGAAGCCTCAAAGAGATTCTGACCGACCTGAACATCAAAGAAATCGATACTCGTTTTGATGAAGCAACTGCTGCTGCTGTATACTATGTATGGCGCGAAGTCGGTGCTGATCCTGTATGCGCAATGAATGGCTTGATGGCACGCTGCCGCAAAGATCGCCATGGCAGATCCTATCAAAACATCCTGCTTTATGATTTAGGCGGTGGAACTACAGATATCGCTCTTATCCAGCTTCTGTATGAAGAATTGCCTATCTTCGATGAAGATGCAGACAGAGGAAATGGTGGCCGTTATTTCCGCATAACTCCAAGACTGCTAGGTACAACAGGACACAGATACATCGGAGGCGATTTGATCACTCTATGGCTTTTCCGATTGATCAAAACCAAACTCGCCGATTGTCTGCTAAAGCTCATTACAGAAAAGAATATCGAAGCACCTATGGATAGTCCTTTGAGCCAGGCCATTATGAATCTGCCTGAGTCTCTTGTTGAGAACGAAGCCGATAGCGAAGCACCTCCTCGTTATCGTCCAGGCTCTCTCTTGGAATGGACTTCCCATCCTATGCAGCAGATGAGACAGTACAACAATCTCAATGAAACCCTGATTGACCACCTTGTCCCAACACGTTTTGCAACAGATGCCAGCAAAACATCCAATTTCTTTACACTATGGGAAATGGTGGAAGAAGTCAAAAAAACCATGGGAACCCCTGTGGAATCCGACAAAACTTCTGGTATAGCCACAGAATGGCCAGAAGAAACCGAACTGGATAGTGGTTTATTGTTCAACTTCTTGCAAAACAACCATCCCTGGCTTACAGAGGGTGGAAGAATACAGCAAGACGATCTACGCATGTCTCTCACACAACAGGAATTGACAGGGATCTCCCGCGATCCTATCAAGCAATCTCTAAGCCTTGCAGTCAGTCTCTCTAAAGCTCGTCTCCTGACACAAGATCACAGAGACAGAATCGATAGACTCATACTTTCTGGACAATCCTGCAACATGCAATGCGTTCAGGTTGTTGCCAATGAAGTATTCAGGGAAAGCGATGGCGTTTTCGATTATGATCCTGCAAACGTAAGATTCGACCGCGATTCTGCCAAAACTTCTGTTGCCTTAGGAGCTTGTATTGGTCGTTATCTCGAATCTGTCCGTATAGATCCCTTCAATGAAAAAACAAAACAAATGTTAAGAGATGGTTATGACCAGGTCGAGCTGGTGATCGAAAACCTCTTTACCTATTTGTCTTGCAGACTGGCTTATGACTCTCTGGTCGCTATGGTGACCATATTCGATCAAGGCCATGAACTGAATCTCAGATCTTATACAGACAGAAGACCAGTGGCCCGCACATCGATCCATAATTTGCGTCCTGTCCAGGAAAAATTCTGGATATATCGTATTGATTTTGAAGGGGCTGAACCTCAATACTTAGGGCTTATCAATGCAGAAGCCGTTGCTATTGAGAATGGATTTGAAGATTTCCGCAAATTCCGCGAAGAATACCTGGTTGGTTTTGAAGCTGATGCTGAACTTTTTGTCCGCGCTTTCTTCTTACCAAGAGGGCCTAAAACAGTTTATGCAAAAAGCTATCAAGAACCAGTAGAAGGCGGAAGCTTCCCTGAAGTGGTTGCAGCAGGTGGCGGTTCTTCCAAGAATGCTAAGTCTGCGAAGAAAACAGAAAAACCTCAAGCACCCAACAAAAAGGAAGATCCTAAAAAAGCAGTTCCTAAAAAAGAAGAAGACGATGAGTTTGCAGACGATGTGATGGATGACGAAGAAAAAATGGATCCTGAAGAAGAAGCTCCTGAAATGGATGATTCCATGGAAGGAAACGAGCCTCAGGAAAATGAAGAAGAACCTCAAGAAAACGAAGAAGAGCAAGAATCGACAGAAGAGGAAGATCAGACAGAGAATGAAGTTGTTCCCGATGAACAGCAACGTCTGGCAGAACAAAGGGCAAAAGACAAAGAATTGCCTGAGCTTGTCGTAACTCATACCATTACAAGCCAGGAAATCTTTGACCGCCGTCCTGTAATCCAGGCTGGAACTCCTCTGGAATATACGATTGAATATCCTGATGGTTCTTGTTACAAATGCGCTATTAGCGAGCCATTGCCTATTCGAGAAACTTATGAAATCTTTATTGAATCTCCTGGTGAAGATGGCCCATTCGATCCTACATCTGATCCTGATGCATCCAAAATCACCCGTTTTGAGATCAATGAAGAAGAAACAGACGAAGCTACCCTTATTCTGGATGAAAGAGGAAAACTGGTTATGCTCACAAGCTCTCCTTATGACATCAAGATTTGGGCAGACATTGAGTATGTACCACAAAAAATGGATATCCACTACGATCCTTTCTGTGGACACCACTAAAAGCCAGTTTGTCTGTTTTCTTATAGTTTAAACAGATGAAAAAGGAAATTAGCTCGTGCTAATTTCCTTTTTTTATTTCAAAATTTTATACCCAGGGTTTATAACCATTTTACCCAGGGCAACACCCGGGCAACACCCATGGGTATATGCAACCCCTACGGGCTAAAAAAGTCATATTTTTGATAGAAGGAGCTATCGATGGAATTTTTAAAAAAGCTTGGGATCAAAGAAAAAAATTTTGGTTCTTGCACAGGCACCAAATGGAATGAAACAACAGACCAGGGGGAACTCAAAATCTATTCCCCTGCTACAGGAGAATTCATTGCTTGCGTTTATCAGGCATCAGAAAAAGATTTAGAAAAGCTAATCAAAACATCCCAGGAAGCTTTTCAATATTGGAGAACTATCCCAGCACCCAAAAGAGGGGAAATCGTCCGACAAATGGGAAACAGATTCCGCTTATACAAAAAAGAACTAGGCTCTCTTGTTTCTTTTGAAATGGGAAAATCCTTACAAGAAGGAATGGGCGAAGTTCAGGAAATGATCGATATATGTGATTTCGTAGTAGGCCAATCCAGGCAACTCTACGGCTTCACCATGCAGTCCGAAAGACCCATGCACAGGATGTATGACCAGTATCATCCATTAGGAATCGTTTGTACCATTTCTGCCTTCAATTTTCCCGTTGCTGTTTGGTCATGGAACGCTATGCTCGCGGCTGTTTGCGGGGATGTAAACCTTTGGAAGCCATCTTCTAAAACTCCTTTATCTGCCATTGCATGCCAGAATATAATCCAGGAAGTGCTTGTTGAAAACAATCTCCCTGAAGGTATTTTTACCCTTGTGGTTGGCAAAGGTTCGACCATAGGCGAAAAGATTCTAAACGACAACAGAATACCTCTGGTTTCCGTGACAGGCTCTACCAAAGTCGGCAGGCATGCCTCGGAAGTTGTTGCTAAAAGATTTGGCAGAACGATTCTCGAACTCGGCGGCAACAATGCCATTATCATGACACCCGATGCAGACCTCAAGATGGCAATGCCTGCGGTTGTTTTTGGCGCAGTAGGAACAGCAGGCCAGAGATGCACAACCACCAGAAGGCTGATTGTCCATGAATCCATCTATGAAAAAGTCAAAGAGTCCCTGGTCAAAGCTTATAGTGGATTGAAAATCGGAAATCCTCTGGACGAAAAAAACCATGTTGGGCCTCTTGTGGATAAAAGTGCAGTAGAAGACTTCAAAAATGCCTTGAAGCAGGTTGTAGAAGAAGGCGGCAAGGTCATTTTTGGCGGCCAGGTATTGGAAGGCACAGAATATAAATCTGGATCTTACGTCATGCCCGCGATTGTAGAAGCAAAAAATCACTATAAAATTGTACAAGAAGAGACTTTTGCTCCTATTTTGTATTTGATAAAATACTCTGGTGATGTGAAGAATGCAATTGAGCTGCAAAATGGAGTTGCCCAAGGCTTGTCTTCTGCCATCTTCACAAACAATATGAGAGAAGCCGAACTATTTTTATCTTCCGAAGGCTCGGATTGTGGAATTGCCAATGTTAATATTGGCACTTCAGGAGCAGAAATCGGCGGTGCTTTTGGCGGTGAAAAAGAAACTGGCGGCGGAAGAGAATCTGGTTCTGATGCCTGGAAAGTATACATGAGAAGACAAACCAACACCATTAATTACGGTACTAAACTACCTCTGGCCCAAGGCATTAAATTCGAAATATAGAAACCAGGCAAAGAAATTTTTACAAGCATATATCACTCACTATACTTTTGCAGATTTTTGCACAAAAAACACAAAAAAAGAACAAAAAAAATATAAGCTATTATCTGATATATAGTTATATTTTTGTGCCTTTTGAGATATTTTGTGTTTTTTGTGTTAAAATTTAATGATATAATTTATTGG
>JABWCH010000192.1 GCA_013359215.1 Candidatus Brocadiia bacterium
TCTTTCTTGGACTTATCTTTGGATTTGTCTACTTCTTTCTTGGCATTCTTTTTCTTCTGGGAGGCTAAGTTCTTTATATTTTTTGTTCTTAGCAATTTTTTCTCAGAAACTTCTCCCATGGGTAATGTTTGGGCAGCTACTGTCTTTTTGCATTCATATTTTGTAGGGCTAAGATAGCGGTTTTGCTGGAAACTATATACATTTCCTTCTATTTCGTATATAGCAAGAGGATTGACATTTTGTATCCATTTTCCTAATACATCATTTTCCAGTAAGATATAAACTTTTTCATTTTTGTCATCTTTAAAAATATAGCGATCACTATGCCAGTGAATCCTGCCAGTTGACCTAACGATTTTTTTCGAAATGGTATTCTTCTGTTTTTTAGTCGTTTCTGTAGCTTTTTTTTCTACTTTTTTAGCCTCAGCAAAAGAACTGCCAGTAAAAAGAACCCATAAAACCAGCAAAGATTGAAAAATTTTTTTGCACAACATAACTTGCCTCCATATTGGTTGTTGGATAAAAATTTGTAGTTCTGTACTAAATTATCAATTGTGTTGCTTCTGGCTATTGTATTTCGCATCTTTAGGAATAAGATTTATAGCTAGAAGCTTTGTTATGTATGCAATAAGCAAAAGCAATACCAATTATTTTATATTTTATTTATTTTGTAATATATTGATTTGCAAAGAATTAAAATTTATTTTATTAAATGTATAAATTTTTATACAGAAAAAAACTATTTTTCTTCCCATGGCGAATTTTTTTTGTATAAAAAATTTCTCAATTTGCCATACAAAAACTTCTTTTTATGGAATCTCTATGGAATCTATATTGATTGTAGAAGATGAGCCTTCGATTCTAATAGGATTGGAAAAAAATCTTAAATTTGAAGGATACCAGGTTCTTACTGCTCAGGATGGAGAAAAAGGGCTGGAGTTGGCTTTTAATAAATTGCCTGACCTTTTAATTTTAGATATTATGCTGCCGACAATCAGTGGTTTTGATATATGCAAAACCATACGCCAAAAAAAGCTTCCTATTTTAATCCTTATGCTAACAGCGCGGGATAAGGAAATCGATAAAATTATGGGATTAGATATAGGGTCAGACGACTATTTGACGAAACCTTTCTCTATACGGGAACTCATAGCCAGAGTTAAGGCTTTGCTAAGGCGAAAAAATTATTTTGAACCGAATATGACGCAGTATTCTTTTGGCAGATTTGAGGTGGATTTTGTGGGCAGAACTGTATCTTTTGATAATAAGCTTTTAGAAATGTCGCCAAAAGAATTTGATCTTTTGCGGTTTTTGATAGAGAATGAAGGAAAAGTTTTGTCCAGAGATGAGATTTTAAACCGAGTTTGGGGAATGGATTACTTTGGCACTGCACGCACAGTGGATAATTTTATTACAAAATTAAGGCATAAACTCGAACAGGAAGACAAACAAAAGGAATTCATTGTCACTGCTCGTGGCGTAGGCTATAAATTCATACGAAGCGGCGATGGATTTTAAGGAAATTTTATTTGGGGGAAAATTTTTGTAAAAATTTTCCCCCTACCCCCCTTTCAAAACTTTTATATCTCTATTTTCAGGGGTCGCAACAGCCGTAAGCAAATTTATTTTTTTTAAGAATTTTCACCAAAGAGATCGTCTAAGAGTTTATTGGCACTATCGCTAAATCCTTCGCCTAAAAATTCTGTTTCTACTGGATTGACGCGACGCTTTTCTGCCTGTTGGAAAACTTCATCCAGTTTTCTCGCAGTTTCATTGCTCATAAGCCTCACCAAACCCAGTTGTGTTCTCTCGTCAAAAATAACAGCCAAGAGGGTTCGATCTCCTACTAGCGCGACTTGAATGCTGTCCTTTTTCCCCTGGTGAAAAAGCACAGAAAATTCTTCTTCTCCTAGCAGCCTTGCCCATTCTCTTGTAGCAGCAAAAGTACTGGCTAAAAGTGTACAGATGGTATCCATATCGTAAGTTTTTGTGTCACCATGTACTGTAATCATGTGTCCTTCTTTGTCTATCAAGATGGCACATTTTGCCTGGCTTCTTTTTAAAAAAGTATTGAGTAGCTTATCTATAAGCAAAATGTCTTCTTTATAAAAGACAAGCCGTTGCAATTTTAAGCGATCATCGTCTTTCATGGATTTCCCCTAATAAATCATTTTGATAAAGACCCTATCCTTTATTTTTTTCATCCAGAAATTTCTTAAACTTCTTAAAAAGAGGCTTTTCTCCAGAAGGCATGCCAGGTTTGGCTGCAACTTCTTGCGATTGTAGGGCTTCATCTTCCCTCTGTCCCATATTAAAATCTTCCTGAGGCTCTATGCCTTGTGTTCTTGGTGGCAATACAGTAGAGCTTGCTTTTTTAAAAATAGGGTTTTGGAAATTAGCCATTTTGCCTGGAATTTGCTGAGGCTGTGGCGATTGTATTGGCTGAGACATAGGTGTCTGAGGCATTTGAGGCATTTGTGGCATTTGAGGCATTTGTGGCATTTGTGGAATTTTCGGCATTTGCGGCTGCTGTGGAATTTGCGCAGAAAAAGAAGGTGCGTAATTCCCTGCTATTGGATTCACAGGAAAGGCTGCCTGGGGAACAGTAGGTGCATTTGGTATTCCAAAAGATGGCGGAGTACTAGCCTGGGCTTGCATAGGCGCATTTGGCTGTGGAATACTTTGTATTGGTACATTTGATTGAGGAATATTTTGCATAGCTGCATTTGGCTGAGAAGCCCCTTGTACAGATGCGGCTGATGGCATAGTGCCTGTCATTCCTGGATTATAAGCAGGCTGCCCTGTCATGTTGGCTTGTTTGGAAACAAATTCCAACACTAAAGCTGCGCATTTTTTAAGAGTAGGGAATACCCCTTCCCCAGTCATGGCTACACCTTCAAAAGTAGGAACATTAAGATAATTGATTTTTTTTTCCAGTTCTTCCAGGCTTAAAATATTTGGCAAATCTCTTTTATTCCATTGTATTACAAGTGGTGTAGTGCGTATGTCCATTTTATGAATTTTAAGATTTTCTTCTAAGTTTTTTAATGATTCTAAATTTTCCTGCAATTTACTTTTTTGGCTGTCTGCAATAAAGATTACACCATCAGCCCCCTGGAGAACGAGCTTTCGAGTAGAGTTGTAAAAAACCTGCCCAGGCACAGTGAATAGCCTAAGCTTGGTTTTCATTCCTGCAACATTCCCTAAGTCGATAGGCATAAAATCAAAAAACAAAGTACGATCTTGTTCTGTTGCAATAGAAGTCAATTCCCCTCTACTTGTGGAAGGAGTTCGTTTGAAAACCATTTCTAGATTGGTTGTCTTACCAGAGAGTCCAGGTCCGTAATAAACAATTTTGCAGTTTACTTCACGTCGAAAAAAATTGAATTGGACCATATCCAGCTCACCCCCTATTCATTATGATGATTATTTTTACAATGCCACATTCATTACAAAATATTATAATAAAATTTTTGGATAAAAACGCTATATAGTATTAAGTTATTCTTATAAAATATCTAATGACAATAATATTTTTTTCTTATGACATTGTTAAGTTATTCTATTTTCCATGTATTCCTGATTCTATGAGCTGCTCCATCAATTTCTAAAAGTGTAAAATCAATATTGATGTTTTTATCTGTAAGAACCAAAAGATAAGCAAGCTCAATGTCTACAAAAACAATTTTGCCATGAGCAGCCGTAAGGATCAAACGATCAAACTTTTCAGAGCCGCATAAACTTAAAGCACGTTTTGTAGATACAATAGTGCTGGAAGCCATTGCTGCTACAACTTCTTGATCTATTCCTTCCCCTAGCTCTGCCATAACGACTAAACCATCAGGACTTACTACCATGCTACCTTTTACCCCGACTTCCCTGTTTAGCTGTTGAAGAATTCTACGCATGAAAGATCGCCTCAATGTTAACCAATGAAAACAATTAAAAATATCGATAGTCTAAAATTAAATAGCACGAAAGATTGTAATATCTGTTGCTAGAATGTTCAAGCAAAATTTTAACGATTTTTTGTAGTGTTTTTGGCAGCATTGATAGAAACAGCTTTAAGTAATTGCTGTAGATGCTTTCTCAATATTTCACTTTTAACGGAAAATTCTCCAACTGCCATATAAACAACACCATCAGATGATACAATATGTATATTCCCAAAAGGCCCTTCTAGCTCTGCTTTTTGAAACCTGCCAACATCCATTTGCCTTGATGAATCTTGTACTGTCTGGTAAATAGCAACAGTAACTTCAAAATACGTGTGAGCATCAATGTTTTCTTTAGCATATCTGGCAATCAGATTTCCATCTTCATCGCAAATAAGAAGGGAAAGAAGACCTTCTGCGCCTTTGATGCTTTCTAATGCTTCTTGAAAAATTTCATGGCTCAAAATTGATAAAGCTACAGGTGCATTTTCTCTATCCAGGCTGTAATGCAAACGTCTTTGGCTCTCTACCTGATGCAGCAAAGCATCTACATCTTCATGAGGAGGCTTAGGAACATTAGCACTAATATCCAAAAGCTTTTTTACATTCTCATCTTCTGGTGCAAAAAGAAGAATGCTTTTGAGCCTTTGCCTTGCTTTTTGAACCATACCTATCTGAAGATAGATTTTAGATAATGCAATTAATGAACGATAGTTGCGTATGTTAAGCTCATAAGCTTTTTCCAAATGCGTTATGGCAAGCTGGGCATCTTTTCTTAAAAAATCGCTGTAAAAACGACGCAAACGCAATTCTCCAAGAATGCAATAAGATCTATCATCATTAGGGAATGTTTCTATGGATTGACGACAGTATTTCATTGCTGTCTCATCTTCTCGCAAATCTTTATATATTTCTGCGAGCTGTGCAAAAGCAGAGGGTGTAGGCCGCTGCTTTAAGTTTTTCTTCAAGGTTTCGATTTCTTCCTGGGCTTGCTGCCTTCTCAATTTACAATAGATTTCAAAAACATCGTCTGCATCGGCAAATTGATCTACAGCTTGCTTCGCTACACGAAGTGCATTGTCCTGGTCACCCAAGCTAATGTATTTTTTTATCAAGGAAAGAAAATTTTCCGTGGAAGGTTCTTCTCTTGCTGATTTTTCTAAACGTTCTAAATCTTTTTTATATCGTAAAGTATCAAATAATCCCATGAATAACCTCAGTTGTTAAGAAAGGTATATAGTCTTTTGCCGCCAATAAGAATTTTATTCTCTATAATCATGGGAGAAGAAAGATATTCATCGCCTATGTAATATTTCCAGATCAGTCTTCCCGTTTTTATATCAAGTGTATAAAGCCAACCCTGTTCACAGCAGATAAATACAGATTTTTCGTTTGCTGAGGGTTTGGTTTTTAGGACTCCATTGGCTTTGAAATCCCAAACTGGCTCTCCTTTGGTGGAAAAAGCATATAGAGTACGATTGTAAGTTGCAACAAAAACCATATTGTTCCCTATTTCTACTGCACCTTCAACAATCCCTCCGATTTCTTTTGTCCATAAAACAGTTCCTCTATTGATTTCAAAAGCATACAGTGTTCCATAGACTCCAATATAGGCTACGTTTTCCGAAATAGCCGCATAAGATAGAATAGGAAATCCAATTCTATACTTCCAAAGCAAAGAGCCTGAAAGAATATGAAAGCAATATAAAAATCCGTCCATACCCCCTACAATCGCTTTATCCTGAAAGATCGCAGGCGGAGCTTTTATAGGATAAGAAGCAGAAAAGCTCCATTTTGGTTCCCAGGCACGAATCTCTTTGTGGAATAAAGGCAAAGCAAATAACTTTGTATTTGATCCAAAAAGAAGAGTCTTGTAAGCTAGAGATGCAGTAGCAAAAGAATTGGTCATAGCCGACCATTCGATGGGCAGCTTCCCAACAACAGGAATCTCTTCCTGGGCTGTGTCTAAAGCATAAAAATATCCATCATTGCCTTTAATATACAATATTTTTTCATAATAGCAAGGGCTAGATGATAAAGAAACAGAAGTCCCAATCTTTTTTTTCCATTTTAAAGATGGCTGGCTTTGCAAATTTTCAAAAGCATACACATAGTCGTCTTTACAGGCCATAAAGACTTTATTGTCAGCATAGCAAAGCTCTCCTTCTGATTGTCCTCCTAGGGGGAAGCTTGCAAAAATATCTTTAGAGAGAGAAACTTCTTTTGTTGCACCAGGAAGAAAATAGACATTTTTTTCCTGAGATATCCATGTTTCAGGTGCAGAAAAAAAAGCATTGTAAACTATAGCATTATGATAGCCTGTCATACTAAGAGTCATTTTTTGAAAACCAGGAGAACAGTAAAGAACATTTCCTGATTGATAGAGAAGCGATGGCTCGTTATCCATGGCAACATTAACTTCAGGAAGATTTATATAAAGTATAACAGGTACTTTGATTTGATTTCTTTCTCTGATTTTTTTAAACTTAAAATCCTTCCATATTTCTAAATAGCATTGCAAAGCATTTTCTAAATCCTTTTTTTGCTCTAAAGACTGGGCCTTACTCAGAGCTTTTTCAAAGCTAGACAAACTCTCCTGAATATTTCCCTGACGCAGCAAAATTTTCTGTCGGAATCTTTCTGGCATGGAAGGCTTTAAAGCTTGCGTTAGCGTCTTCAATGCAGCTTTCATATCTCCTTGTTCCTGCAACCTGTCTGCCTGTCCTAATATATAGTTTATTTGCTGCTCAGCATCTTCCCATTTTGCATTGATTTTTTCTGCGATTTTTTCTCTTTCTTCTTCCTCTAAATATTGGAGCAAAGAAGAAGCTCGATCCAGGTCGCCTCTTTCTATGGCTAGAAAGACTTCTTTTTTATAAGCCTCCATCTCTTCTTTTATATTCGACTGATAACTACTATAGCATATATATAGGAAAATAGCTATAACGCTAATAGCAACAATATAAATTAATTTTCTCTTTTGTTCAACGGAATTCATTTTTCTGGCAGAAAGAGATTTTATTTTAGGTAAAATGTCGATTCTGGCTGGTGATAAAGCAAGAAGCTTTCGATAAAATTCTTCTGTTTTCCCCAAATTGTTTTGTTTTTCGTAAATTTTAGCTATTGCTTCATATTGCTGTATGAGTTCATCACTATCTTTATTTTCTAAAGCAATTTTAACCATTCTTTCTCGTAAAGAAATGTCTTCAGGCGCATATTGTATGAGTTTTTTTAGAGTCTCTAATGCCATGCAATCTTGTTTTTCTCTTAAACACTGTTCTATCAAGGAAAGACCTTCTGAAACTGCTTCTATTCCTATTACAGAAGCATCTATCTCTTTAGAGAGAACCATTTCTAATAATAAAAGACGTTTTTGAAAGGCTTCTTGGGAATTAGCAGACAAAATATCTTTCCAATTTTTTAAATATTTTGCAGCTTTTATTCTATACTCAGGAACATTCTTTGTAAAAAGGAAATTGAAAATTTCTTGGTAAAAAGCTTTCAATTCTTCTAGTCTATTTTGCTTTTTGTATGACTCTATCAGAAGATCATATATATTAATATTAGAAGGCGTTTTCCTGTACAGTATACGATAAGCAACAGTTTCTTTGTAAAAATTGCCATTTATTTTCTCTTTTTTAGCATATTCCAATAGTTCTTCCTCTGTCATAACCCGCAATTGCTTGTTTGAAAAAAGAGAAGAAAAAATTTTGTAAGCTGTGAAGCTAGAAAAGTAAGAAAAATGGATAATTTCTTCTAAGGTATGCTCCTTGGCTATATACCAGATATTTCCTAATGGCTCATCTTTTGGCTGCTCTTTCTGAGGCATAATGTTATGCTGGAATATTTCTTCATAGCGAGGTATTTTTTTTTCTATTTCTGCCCATTCATCCCATCTTCTTGTAGCTTCCATCAAGAGATCCCTGGCATCGAACATGCTGGAAACTGGATATTTTTTGGCACTGCCTTCCATGCTGCTTTCTTCAATAAAATAGAAATATCCCTTTTTCCATCGAAAAAATTTGCAGATTTCATCAAACGCAATTGTATCCAATAGTTTTGCAATTTCTTTTTTATCCACATAGTTTTCTAAAAAATGGAAGGATGTTTTTTGTTTTTGGATTTTCTGGTAAATTTCTGAAGAAATTTTACTGCTATAATAAAGCTTTTCAGGAATAAAAGAAATTTCCGTATCAGGAATATCAATCAATCCAACGCTATTTCCATCGAAATAAAAACATGCTTCTTGCTCTTCATGCGCGATGACAAGCCATCCATTTCTTTTTTTGCTGCCTAATGTTTCAAAAACATCAGAGAGTGTCATGTGAATATCAAGATCACCATAAAACTTGGAGTTGGTTTTAGAAAAATTTTGCATTTTTTGTCCCTGCAAATAATAGATAAATTTGTGATGGCCCACCTGCTGAATACTACTATTGACGCAGTGTGTTAAGTGCATAGTGTCCAGCATTATCTGAACCTACACAAAAAGAGGCAGGTCAATCTGTTTTTGCTATTCTAAAATTTTTAAGATTGATGTCAAGGATTTTTTATTGGCTTAGAGCCTATCCGAAAAATTCTTTTGGCTGCAAATTTCGATGCATCTCGGATAGCTTTGTCGAAAGTGACAAAATTGTCCTCAGAGTAGCTACGGCTACACTTGCGGCAATTTTGTCACTTTCTTCTCGCTCTCCGAGTGCCTCAAAATTTTCGCCTAAAATTATTTTTCGGATAGGCTCTTATCCCAGCTTCTTTCCTGCCGCAGCAAAGGCAGTGGTACTTTCAATGAGAATGTCTACAAAATTTCCTATCAAAGAAAGATCCAAAGAAGGGAAATGGATAGGTATCAAGCCCTGTGTTCTCGCGCAGAGCAACCCTTCTTTTCTGTCTTTCCCTTCTACAAGGCATCGGTATGATTTGCCTATCATCTTCTGGTTGTTTTGGAAAGTAATTTTTTTAAGGCACTCTGTGAGCTTATGAAAGCGATTCTTCTTTTCTTCAAAAGGAACATCGTCAGGCCATTGGTAGCTCGCCGCTCCTGGCCTGGGCGAATATTGAGCGATATAAGCCATATCATATTCGAACTCTTCTACAGCCTTGAGCGTGTTGTTGAATTGTTCCTGTGTTTCTGAGCTAAACCCAACGATGATGTCCGTGAAAAGAGTGGCTTCTGGCAAGATCTTACGTATATTCTGGACAATATTTCTGTAAATCGCCATATCATAAGTTCGGTTCATTTTTTTCAAAATATCATCATCACCCGATTGTATAGGCAAATGAACATGCCTGGCAAGACACGGATATTTTGCCATCATTTCCAATACATCTGTCTTCATATCAGAAGGGTGAGGAGAGGTATAGTATACCCAAAATTCTTTGCCGCTTTTTTCTCCGATTTGGCCGATTTTTTCCAGGAGTTGGGCAAAATTCCATTCCTCTGAAGGGCGGTCTAGTCCGTATGAATTGACGTTTTGACCCAAGAGCGTGATTGTCTTATATCCTTCTTGTACAAGTCGTTCCATCTCCTTTAAAATTTCGTGAGATGGCCTGGAAACCTCTTTCCCCCGCGTGTAAGGAACAGCACAAAAGCTACAAAATTTATTGCAGCCATTTTGGATAGGAATATATGCCTGGAAAAGAGAGCTGTATTTTGGCTGTATTTTCCAAAAGAGTGTGTCAAAGTCTTTTTTTTCTTCCTGAGCCAACATGATTTCCCTGGAAAAAGCAGTATTGACACCATATTGGGTTATCATCTGAGGCAGGGTAGGCAGCTCATTGATTTTGAAAACCAGATCAAACATCTCTACAAACTTCACTTCATCTGCTGGTAAAATGCATCCAGATAAAAAAGTAAGCAGACTTTTGTTTTTTTTCCATCCATTCCATTTTTGGATTCTACTATAGACTTTATTGATGGATTTTTGGCGAACAGAGCAAGCGACAATTCCTAAAATATCCGCTTCTTCTTCTGACTCTGTTGCAAGGAATCCCATTTCTTCGAGAACAGAAGCTATCCTTTCGGAATCAGATTTATTCATCTGGCATCCAAGAGGCGCAAGAAAGTATTTCATGATAAACACCTAATGTATCAGGGACGTTTCATTTTTCGCCCCTTTGGGGCTAAGAGCATATCCGAAAAATAATTTTAGGCGAAAATTTTGAGGCACTCGGAGAGCGAGGAGAAAGTGACAAAATTGCCGCAAGTGTAGCCGTAGCTACTCTGAGGACGGACAATTTTGTCACTTTCGACGAAGCTATCCGAGATGCATCGAAATTGCAGCCAAAAGAATTTTTCGGATAAGCTCTAAGATTTAAGTAAAAAAACTACTTTAAAAGAACCATGAGAACAGATATATCCGCAGGGCTTACACCAGATATACGAGAAGCCTGACCAAGTGTCCTGGGTTTCATTTTCATAAGCTTTTCTCTTCCTTCGTTAGAAAGAGCTTTGATTTTAGAATAATCAAAAAAAGCAGGAATCTTATGGTTTTCCAGTTTTGCAAACCGCTTTATATTCAAATCCTGCCGCTTAATATACCCTTCATACTTCAACTCGATTTCAAGCTGTTGGATGGTCTTTTCACATCCTATAATTTCCTCAGCAACAGGGTATTTTTCTTTATTGGTCAGCTCCAAAAGACACCTCAGGGAAACCAGAGGACGCTTGCAAAGAGTCACAATGGATTCTGTGCTTTCTATAGGCGTGGTCTGTGCTTGTTGCAAATACTCATTTACATCTTTTGCATAAAGCCTTATGGAAGGCAAAATTTCATGGCCTTTCTCGATTCTTTCTTCTAGTTTTTCCAGATTCTCATACTCTTCCGAAGAAATCAGGCCAAATTCGTAACCATAGCTGCTCAGCCTTCTGTCTGCATTGTCTTCCCTAAGCAGAAGCCTGTATTCTGCACGAGATGTAAAAATACGATATGGCTCTAAAGTCGGCTTATGGATCAAATCATCAATTAAAACCCCAATATAGGCTTCGTTTCGCTTAAGAATAAATTCTTCTCTTCCCTGAATTTTCAGAGCAGCATTGATCCCTGCGATGATCCCTTGTGCGCCTGCTTCTTCATAGCCCGATGTACCATTGATCTGACCTGCAAAGTATAGGCTGGAAATAATCTTGCTTTCCAAAGTCATTTCAAGCTGGTGTGCAGGGAAAAAATCATAGTCTATAGCATACCCTGCTCTTACCATTTCCGCTTTTTCCAGTCCAGGGATTGTGTGCAAAGCTTCCAACTGTATGTCTTCTGGTAAAGAAGTGGAAAAGCCATTAACATAGTACAAATCTGTGCTAAGACCTTCTGGTTCAAGAAAGATCTGGTGCTTTTCTTTATCCGTGAATCGGACGATTTTGGTTTCAATAGAGGGACAATACCTTGGCCCAACGCCTTTGATTCTCCCTGTAAAAAGAGGCGATTCATCAAAGCCTTTTTTTAAAATCTCATGTGTCTTCGTACTTGTATAAGTAAGATAGCAATCCCTTTGTGGCAAAACAGGAAAAGAAGATCGGTCTGTCCTGACCGAAAAAGGCACAGGGATTTCATCCCCTTTTTGAACTTTCGTAGCAGCAAAATCAATGCTTTTGCCATTAAGGCGAGGCGGCGTTCCTGTCTTAAGCCTTCCTATTTCAATCCCCATCTTTACAAGAGACTGAGACAAACCTACCGCAGGAGGCTCTCCATACCTTCCTCCCTCCCACGTTTTTAAACCAGCAAATAAAATTCCATTTAAAAATGTACCACAAGTAAGGACTAAAGCCTTGCAAAGAATTGTCTCGCCTTGTGATGTAATGATCCCTTTAATCTTCTTATCTTCTTCGATTGCCTCTATTGCCATACCTTCTATTAAAGTAAGATTCTTCTGATTTTCTACAACCCTCAATGCCTTCTGAGAATAGAGGTCACGGTCTGACTGGCAGCGAGAAGACCATATAGCAGGCCCTTTGGACTGATTTAAAATTTTAAATTGAATCCCAGTGCGGTCAGCAATCTCCCCCATAACTCCGCCTAAAGCATCGATTTCGTGAACCAGATGTCCTTTGGCTGTTCCACCAATTGCAGGATTGCAAGACATTCGAGCAAGTGCATTTTTATCCATCGTAAGTAACGCAACATCGCATCCCATACGAGCTGCTGCTACAGCAGCTTCCACTCCAGCATGCCCAGCACCTGCCACTAAAATGTCAAATGCCTTCATAAATAAAGTCCTTCATGAATAAAAAATAAAATTTCCATAACACCAACAGTCTATATCGAATTAGCCTGATGAAAATCATTGGAAAAGGCCACAGGTAATCTTTATTTTGTGCGTATTCTACCAATATTTTGCCAAATTTCCAATCTTTTTTTAAGGATTGATTGCAAAGCATGGCTGCTTTTCTTGAAAAGCTTAGGCTCAATCAGCAACCATGCGAAATGTTTATTTTACGACTTGTGCTAGTTGAAAAAAAATTTAATTATCTGACATTAATAATCTTAAAAGAATATATTGAATTATGGTATCCTATTAAAAAAAATTTAATTTTTCTCAATGGTAAGGAT
>JABWCH010000560.1 GCA_013359215.1 Candidatus Brocadiia bacterium
GAGATCGCAGAGAAGAGAAGATTAAAATTATACTACGAAGAATATGAAGAACACGCAAAAGCAGAGACAATATTTTTCGTTATTCTTCTCTCTTTCTCTAAAGTAAGCTGTTATTAGTGTCACCCGCTGATAGAATTCTAGCGGTGTCTGACCATTCTTTTACTAGGATGAAAATTTTTTTAGAGTGTGACGGAAATTTTCCTTTTGATTCTAAACCCTATATCTGTTAATATTGTCAATCTATTGTCAACTTATTGTCATTAACAATATTAACAGGTATACTATCATGAAGGAATATGAAGACTTTAAGAAAAATTTTAACCAATATGAACCGCTAGGTTTACCAGGTAATCCCTTTAGCATTGCACCGTTATTCCGTTCTTTTAAAAATATCAGAAAATGTGAAGAAGAGGAAAAACTTTTTGTAATACCTCAAGATTTAAAAGGGGAAATTCAAACTCTGCTTCGCATGCAAGACAGGAGAGCTTTAATTTATGGACTTTATGGTGTAGGTAAAACATCGCTGGTGGATTTCATCCTTTATCTGGCATATAACTTCCATAAAAGAATGTGTCTCAGAGTAGTTATTACAGAAGATAATGTAGAAAGAGCCATCCAGGAAATGCTTCTCACTGTATGTTTTGAAATTTTATCCGAAATATCTTCACAATCCTTATTGCATCCTATCATAGCTATCAAAAAATGGCTTGTTAAGTATAAACGTTCTGATTTTATTATGGAAAATATTCTAAAATTGATGGGAAATTATACAGAAAGCCAAGAGCAAGTCAAAACATCTAAAAAGCAAGAAGGACTAAAAGGATCACTAGGGATAATCGAAGGAAATTATAGCTTTTCAGAAGAGCTTGCTGTTCGCAAGAGCATTCAATCTTATGTAGAAATTCTTTCTATGCGCCAAGTGGCAGAATATCTTGAAGACTTCAGCCATATTGTACAACAGTTAGGCTTTCAAGATATTATTGTGTATATAGATGAGGCAGACCATTTAAACCGACTCGATCTTTTTCTCAACATGCTTACCAGAGCCAGGGAAGTTCTATTTGCTTCTGGATATACTTTTTTTGTTGCTGGTTCTGTAGAAATAGCCAAATATACAGAATCTCTCGGTACGATTTTTGATAAATTAATTTTTATTCCACCTGCCAATTATATCACTATTGCCGATATACTAGACAGACGGATTAAAATGCTTGCGCCTTGCTTAGGTATTTCAAATATTTTTGAACATGATGTAGTAGAAATTCTTTTTCAAAAAACACATGGGGTTCGGAAAAGTTTTTTAAGGTTAGCAGAAAATGCTTTAGATATAGCAGCAAATAGAGGCTGTCCAAGAGTCACTGTTGAACATATCTCTCAAGTGCTTTCTACGGTAGAAGACAAAGTTTCCTCTGCTTTGAAGGAAACGCACATTCGAGTTCTACAATATTTAGGAAAGCATGACCTTGTATCTGCATCGAATTTAGATTTTCAACAACATGCTAAAGTGAAAAGAGTGCAACTGCGAAATATATTGGAAGATCTTTTGGCATCAGGATATGTAAAAAAACAAACACAAGGAAAAGGAATCTATTACCAAATTTCTTCCCAATATAGACCTTATTTTAATCAAGAATAGGAGTTACGCAAAGAGATTTTTATTTGGGGGAAAATTTTTGTAAAAATTTTCCCCCAAACCCCCTTTAAAAACTTTTATATTTTTATTTTCCAA
>JABWCH010000193.1 GCA_013359215.1 Candidatus Brocadiia bacterium
CAGAAGCAATCCTATTTTAGAATTGTTTTTTTAATCTGCGTAATCTGTGCAATCTGCGGATTTTTTATTTTTGGTCTTCTATATTATCGTGCAACGCCCTCCCTCTCTTCTCTGCGCCTCTGCGGTGAATTCTTATGGGGAAGTTATTTAATTATTTAATTCTTATCGCTAAAGTATATTTAGTGCTAAAACTATAATTTCCTATACAGCAAGTTAGCTGCTCTCGTCCCATTCGCTTATTCGTGAAATTCGCGATAAAATGCTTTTTTTATTTATTGGGGTGGACATTATCAAGCCATCAAGAAATCATGATTTGCATGAAATAGTCGTTTATTTAGAAAGAAAGGTTTTTCATGAAAAAAGAAGATATTGAAAGCATCTATTCTCTTTCCCCTATCCAGCAAGGGATACTATTCCATATCCTGGCATCACCAGAGTCAGGCATGTATTTTGAGCAGTTCAGCAGAGTCTGGCCTTTTCCTGTCCTATCTCCTCATATCTTCCAGGAAGCCTTGCAAAAAATGCTGGAGCGACACACTATTTTAAGAACTGCTTTTTACTGGGAAGAGGCAGAGCAGCCTCTGCAAGTAGTCCATAAAAATGTAAAAATCAATATAGAACATAAAGACTGGAGAAACCTCAGCCCAGAAGCACAGGAAAAGGAATTAGAAATTTTGATGAGCCAGGATCGACAAAGAGGATTCGATCTCAGGCAGCCTCCTTTGCTACGAGTAACTTTGATCCAATTAGAGCAAGAGACATACCGCATTCTATGGAGTCACCACCATCTTCTGCTGGACGGCTGGTCTTTTTACCTTTTGTTCGAAGAATTCATCGCTGCCTCCAAGGCAATATCCGAAAAACAAGAGCCTGTTTTTCCTCCTGCCTTGCCCTATCGGAACTATGTTTCCTTCATACGCCAGCAAGACATGTCCCAGGCAGAAAGCTATTGGCGTAAATATCTGCATGGCTTTAGCAATCCTAATGTGCTAGGAATAGACAAAAATCCAGAATCCTTGATGGTTCAAAAAGAAGAAGAATACCAAGAAATTCAGGTTATTCTCCCTCCTTCTTTCTCCAAGGGATTACAAACTTTCTGTAGAGAGAACCGACTTACCCTGAGTACACTCTTGCAGGCAGCCTGGGCTTTATTGCTAGGCCATTACAGCAGCCAGGAAGACATTATATTTGGTTCTACAGTTGCTGGCCGCCCCCCAGGATTGCCTGGTGTAGAAACCATGATTGGAGTTTTTATCAATACGCTTCCTGTTCGAGCTAAAATTGAACCACAGTCCCCTCTCTTGCAATGGATCAAAGAATTCCAGAAGCAGCAAGCAGAAATGCGCCAATACGAAAGTACACCCCTGATCCAAATCCAGGGCTGGAGCAATGTCCATAGAGGGCTGCCATTATTCCACAGCATCGTGGTTGTAGAAAGCTATCCTGTACAATCTTATGGACAACTCGCAAGAATGAAAAACCTCAAGGTTTTCCAAAGAACCAACTACCCTCTTACTGTTGTCATAGAGCCAGGCGAAGAAATCATGATCCGCCTTACATACAACCGCCAGCGATTTAACCATAAAGCTATCGAGAGACTGCTAAACCATTATCAGAATATTCTCCAGCAAATGCCATCCAGGGCAGAAAGCAAGGTTTGCGAAATTTCTGCTATAACCCAGGCAGAAAAAGAAAAAATCCAAAACACATGGAATTCGTGCAAGCAATATCCACAAACCAAATGCCTGCATGAACTCTTTGAAGATCAGGTACGCAAAACACCAGAGGCAACAGCCCTTGCCTTTGAAGGGAAAGGCATGAGCTACAGAGAGCTGAATGAAGCTTCCAACCAACTCGCCCATGCGCTACAAGAAAACGGCGTAGGCCCAGAGGTTTTAGTTGGGCTTGCTATGGAGCCGTCTTTTGAACTTATGATCGGAATCCTCGGAATCCTCAAGGCAGGCGGAGCTTATGTTGCTATGGATCCCCATTATCCATCGGAAAGACTCCATTTCATGATAGAAGACACCATGATTGACGTTTTAGTAACACAATCTCATCTTGCTGATACGCTTCCTGCCAACAAAGCAAAGATAGTATGCGTTGATGAATCCCGAAAAACCCTGGAAAAATATAGCAAAGACAGTGTATGCAGCAAAGCAAAGCCAGAGAATCTGATTTATATTATCTATACATCAGGGTCTACAGGAAAGCCCAAAGGGGTTTTGGTTACCCATCACAATGTTGCCAGGCTCATGGAAGCAACTCATCCCTGGTATGGCTTCGATTCCAGCGATGTCTGGACTCTTTTCCATTCTTATGCTTTTGATTTCACTGTCTGGGAAATGTGGGGCGCACTCCTTTATGGTGGGAAGCTCGTGATTGTTCCTCATTCTGTAAGGCGTTCTTTTGATCTTTTTTATGATCTCCTGGTTCAGGAAAGAGTCACAGTGCTAAACCAAACACCCTCTGCTTTCTATCAATTGATCCTGGCAGAGGAAGCCAAAGGCACAAAAGGCAATCTGTCTTTGCGCTATGTGATTTTTGGGGGTGAGGCATTGAAAATGGAAAATCTCAAACCCTGGCTCGCCTTACATGGGGATGAGAAGCCAAAGCTCGTCAATATGTATGGCATTACAGAAACAACAGTGCATGTTACTTACAGACCTATTAGCAAAAGCGATCTGGAAAGCGATTCCGCCAGCGTGATTGGAGTCCCTATACCTGATCTGTATGTCTATCTCCTGAATGCCTCCAGGCAGTTTGTTCCTATGGGTGTCCCTGGAGAAATCTATGTAGGCGGGGCAGGAGTTGCCAGAGGATACTGGAATCGGAAAGAGCTAACCCAGGAGAGGTTCATTGTTGATCCTTTTATTATTGGCAATCCCAATGCACGTCTTTACAAAAGCGGGGATATGGCACGCTGTCTCGATAATGGGGAACTGGATTTTTTGGGTAGAGGCGACAACCAGTTTAAAGTCCGAGGATTCCGCATTGAGCCAGGAGAAATAGAAAGCATCCTAAAAGAGCATGCTGCTGTCCGCGAGTCTGTCGTGCTATTAAAAGAATATGCACCAGGAGACAACCGCGTTGTAGCGTATATTATCCCTGATTCGCAGAAAGCCCCTGTTGTCTGGCAATTCTTAGCCATGACAAAACAAGGAAAAACCAAAGAAAAACAGCATTATGAATTGCCAAATGGTATGCTGTTGTTCCACAAAAACAAAAATGAAACCGACTTTTTATATACGGAAATTTTTGGAGAGCAAAGCTATCTTAAACATGGGATTAGCGTACAAAAAGGCGATACCATTGTGGACATTGGAGCGAACATCGGCTTGTTTTCGCTGATGGTTTCCCAAATCTCTTCGGATGTCAGAATCTATGCCTTTGAGCCAATTCCTTCTGTCTGCGATATTCTCAAGCTCAATATGGAACTTTATGGTCTGGATGCAAAGGTTTTTTGCTGTGGCATATCGGACAAAGAGAAGAGCGACCGCTTTATTTCTTATCCTTATGTTTCTATCTTATCAGGCCAATCGGCTGATCCAAAAGAAGTAAGAGAGGTCGTAAAAAATTTTGTACTCAACCAGCAAAAAGAAGAAGGCAGTGAAATGACTCCAGAGCAAATAGAAGAGCTTTTGAACGCGCGTCTAAAAAGCGAGGAGATCACCTGTTCTTTCTATCCACTTTCTAAAATCATCAAGGAAAACCAGATAGAAAAGATAGATCTTTTAAAGGTGGATGTTGAAAAAAGCGAATTGGCTGTGTTGATGGGCATAGAAAAGGAAGATTGGCAAAAAATCCAGCAAATCGTCATTGAAGTGCATGATGTGGAAGGGATTTTGGAAAAAATCCAGGGTATTCTTGTCCAGCAAGGCTTTGAAATTGCCATAGAAAAAGAAACTTCCCTGCAAGCCACAAATTTGTATAATATATACGCATGGCGAGCAAAGAGAGAGGTTCTCCCAGAGGCAGAGAAGATAGAATGGAAAAGCCCAGGGCATCTCATTGGCGATTTGAGAAGTTTTGCCAAAAAGGGGCTGCCTGAACACATGATTCCATCAGCCTTTGTCCTTTTAGATTCTTTCCCTCTTACCGTAAATGGAAAGCTGGATCGGGATGCACTTCTGACACCAGAAAAAACACGTTTAGGAATGGAAAAATGGATCGCTCCACAATCGGAGATGGAGCAGAAAATTGCAGCCTTATGGGAGCAAGTTCTTCAAATAAAAGAGATCGGAATCGACGATAATTTCTTTGATCTGGGAGGACATTCGCTCCTGTTGGTCAGGGTGTATAGCCAGCTTAAGCCTATAATAAAGCGGCCCTTCACCATGACAGAACTTTTCGAGTATCCAACCATTCGCTCTCTGGCTCATTATCTTAGCCAGACACAGGAAAGCGTGCTTTCTCTCAATGCTGTTGATGACAGGGTAAAAAAGCAGCAAGAAGCTATGAATCGCCAGCAAAAGCTTATGCAACAAGCAAGACAAAAAAACAAAAAAGAAGATGAGGAGTAAACATCTATGAGGGAAGACATGGTTGACAAGGAAAATCATGGAGACCAGCAAGGAATTTTTTTTGCAAAATACAGTAGCTCCCAAAGTTCTCTGGAAAATCTTTGCCAGAGCTTTCGTATATATCTTCCTTATTTTCAGGAATCCCTTTGGCTTTTAGAGCAAAAATTTTTGGCTAACTATGCTCAGAGGCTCAATGAAGGCCAGGAAGATTTGTTCCAGGAATTGCTGGAAAAGCATAAGCAGGATATGCTGGAAGGAAGCCAGGCTTCTTTGGTGGAACTTCTGGTTCAAAGCAAATTTCTTTCCTTTCTTCAAAGCAAAGAGGCTTTGGAAAAAATGGGAAAGGGCTTTTTTATATGCCCATCCTGCAACATACATTTCCAAAGTGCTTTAAATCTGTCTGGAAATCCACAGAAATGCACTTGTTGTGGTAATCTCCTGGAAGAAAGATTCGAAAAGTCTTCTTTATGGAATTCATTTCACGGCAATTTTTGCTCTCCCAGACTTGTAGCCTTTTCTGATCTGGAAACGCCTTTGATTTTTTTAGACATGGAAGAGCATAGCACCTATAGCCTGCTGCAAATAGAAGAAGAAATCCATCTTGTCTTAAAGTCTTTGGAGTTTTGGATCGATAGTATAGAAAATTCTTTGCCTGGCATGGAAAAGGCGGTAAGTCCAGTCTATGCTGATAAGAATTCTCTTGCGATTACAAAAGCCATGAGCAAGCACCTTTTCCTGGAATCTTCAGAAAAGGAAAAAGAAGGAGAAAAGCAAAATCTGCATACTTTTTCTGTTTTTTCAGGATACCTGGAAAACCTCTACGAGCTTTTTTGGTATTTTTGCCAAAAGATTTTCACAGAGTTTGCACAGAAAAAAGGCTATCTTTCGGCAAAGCAAATGGCCCATGCCTGGAAAGACCAGGTAAATGCTTTTCATGAAGGACAAAATCTGCATATAGCGGAAATCTTACAAAAGAAAGGTTTGCTTGAAGAAGAGCAAATCATAGAGATCCTTTCTTCTATGGGATATGGGCTTTACTATTGCCAGGGCTGCAATCTGACTTTTGCTGGCATTTTTAGCCAAAAAAAAGATCTTTCTTGCTGCGTTTGCCAGCATGATTTAGCGGCAAACAATCTGGAGTCGAAATGGTTCAATTTTTTAAGAAGCATTTTTTTTAATCTTCCCATCCCTTTGGGAGTAGAAAAAGAATATTCCTCTTTCTCTTTTTTCAAAGCAAAAGAAAACTATAAACCCCAGTTTTGCCTCACCCAGGAAGAAGTCCAAAAGGCATGGGAGTCATGCCAGGAAAAAAAGACACCAGAATTCGATTTTATCCTGGAAACGCACCAGGAAGATTCTTTAATCCTTTCTGAGGCATTTTTAGGAAAAGAAGTTTTACCACCTTTGCCTAAACCACTTCCTGAAAAAAAGTCCCTTCCTCAACCGCAGGAAAAAGAAGAAGTTGTAGACATTTTTGGAATTGCAGACTTGAGCCAGGAGCTTAAAGCTATCTCAGACAAAGAAGAAAAAAGCCTTAAAAGAGAAACAAAAGAAAAAAAGAACATCTTCGAGGAAGACATGCTCAATGTCAGCCAGGAAGTCGATATGCTTATGCGCTCCTTGGAACAGGCGGGCAAAGCAAACGATGAGGCAATCTATGACCGATATGCACAAGCAGGAGAAAAAGATCAGGCCAAAGACACAGAAAATCCTGTGCAGCCCATGAAAGGAGTGCATGTTGAGAAAAAGTACATCCAGGAAATAGAAAACCAGGGCGAAATTATAGAAAAAAAAAGCAAAAAAGGAGCTTTCCATAGCATCATGCCTTATGAAAGCATGTCTTCTCCTTCTATGCAGATATGGCCTATAGTTTTAATTGTTTTTTTCCTCTTGTCCTTTTTCTCTTTATTTTTCTTGGGAATCTGGGACAAAGATACTGGCAATAGCATAGAAAAAACCCAAGAGCAGCCTAAAAAGAATATAACAAAAGAGGAAGCAAAACAGACGGCTACAAACACAAAGCCAGAACAAAAACCAGATACAGAAATTGCAGTAGAGCCTGTAAAGCAGCCTGTTGTAGAAAATCCTGTTTCTCTGCCCGAAGAAACGCCAAAAATAGAAAAGAATATTATAGAAACGCCTTTGAAAAAAATCTTGGGCGATTCCCCAGACGAAGACAAAATTTCTTCTTCTTTGATTAGCCTGGTCAACAGCCAGCAGCTTACAAAGGATGATATACCTTCTTTACAGAAGATTTATCAGGACTATCCTGACAATTCGCAGCTTCGTTCTTTATGTATTTGGGCAGCAGGGTATATTAAAGGCGAGGAGGCAAGAGAATGGATTTTAAAGATAGCAAACCAGAGCAGCTCTAGTGTAGAAAAAATTTCTGCTGTGGAAGCTTTAGAAAAATTCCAGGACCAAAAAGCCAAAGAGGATATTTTAGAAATCTTTAAAAATGAAACCCACGAGAATGTAACCATTGCATGCGTTACAGCCCTTGTTAAACTGGGATCTCAAGACGAAGGGATATACCAAAAGCTTGTCAACAAGTTTCATGAAACCGAATCGCAGAGTCTAAGATCTTTGATTCTTCTCGTTGTGGCAAATATGAAAGTAAGCAATATTTCCCTCTTCTTAGGGGAAATTTTACGCAATCCTGGCTATAGCATTGACCTCCGCTTTCAATCTTTGGAGGCCCTTGCCAGCCACGCACGCGGGAATCATGAAAAGAAAAATATTATACAAATTCTGCAAAATTTGGTTCATAGCGTGAATGATGATAGAATCAAAGACGCTATTATCGCATCTTTAGAAGATCTCACTAGCAATGAATGAGTTACGTTAAGAAGAATCTATGTTTTGGTCTTGGAAGAAAAACAAGGTTTATGTTAATTTTTAGCATAACCTATTGAAAAATAAATATATAAAAGTTTTTAAAGGGGGTTTGGGGAAAATTTTTACAAAAATTTTCCCCCAAATAAAAATCTCTTTGCTTAACTGATATTAATAATTAAAGAAAGAAGGATCTGAAAATGGCAAATCTGAAAGAAGTTTGTCAGGAATTAATATCCTATAGTGATGATTTAAAAAGCTTTTGGGATGAGCTATGGAGATCATGGAAAAGCATTGTCAGCCAGAGTTTATATAACCAGGAAGTCAGCAAAATAGAAAAATTCCAATCCTATGATTGTCGCCCTTCTTTTCGTATTGGTTTTGTAGGAGAGCAGAGCTGCGGGAAAAGCATTTTTATCAATGAGCTTGTCCAAAAAGACATTGTACTATCAGGAGCGGCTGAAGTTACTTTTGTGCCTACAGTCATTTCCCTTTGCGATGAAGACACTTTTTCTTTTCATTACTATACGCAAAAAGAAATAGAGGCGGCGATTGCTCCCTATTATGAATATTATACACGTCCTGAAATCGAGATACATCTGGACAACTACAAGAGGCAATCTGTCTATAACCCAAAGCTAAACCGCGATTACTTCCTTTCCATTAAAGATTGCAATAGCTTAAAATCTTTAGACCCAGATGTTTTGAAGGCTCTCTACTATTGCCTTCATGAAGTTACGAAAGATGCTAAGATTGCCAAAGATTTTATCCATCTTGTTTATGCTATCCAGAACCCAGGACTGTATGCAAAGTTAAGCACTACAGATAACAGGCTTACTACACCCACAAGCTTTCAGGAAATCAAACGCAGAAGCTCCCTCTTAAAATCCGTAGAAAACGAAAGCCTATTCCCTGAATACGACAGAAATAAAAAAGATTTCTATGAAATCTACCTGATTCACCATATCTATCAGACTGTCCGCTATAGTGAAAAAGCCATGTCCAGAATGTCGTATCTGGAATTCGTGGATTTGCCAGGAATCGATGCCATCACCATCCGAGTAAGGCATGCCTCTTTGTTTTTTTTAAAAGAAGTCGATGCCTTGATGCTACTTACTGATACACAAAAATCTCTTACTCTTTCAGGCCAAGAAATTCTAAGAACCCTACGTGGAAACCGACAAAAAACTGACCTGGACGAATGCCTTTTTATTGCCATCAACAAATACGATACTATCAATGCAGCTTCTGTCAAAGAGGGCAGCGATCTTGAAAGTTTTAAGCACACGGTCAACCACATCCGAAACAACATACGCTATGTTTTGGGTGATACAAAGCTGCAAATTTTCGTAGCCTCTGCCCTGATGTCCCAATTCTACCGAAGAGAAAAAGAAAACGCGCTGGAGGCAAGCAATCAGGCAAAGCTCAAAGCCTTTTTGGCTATGAAGGAAAATCCCAATCTATCGGGCGACAGCAATATCGATACCCAGATCAAAAGGCTCTTTGAAGACAACAACTTTGGCGGCATCCCCCAAATTCGCAAGGAAATCGAAGAATATCTCCAAAATGTCAGCCTAAAGCTCAAAAAAAGGTTTTTCTTACAGATGATAGAAGGATTCTGGAAAGACATCAACCAGGTCTTTGCGCCTGTATGCCAGGAGTCTATCCAAAAATGGCAAAGCCGCGATCAGCTCGATATTTTACAAATACGCCAAAACCTGCTTGCGCCTATCCAGGAAGCACTCAAGAATATAGATGCATCCATATTGTCCGTGCGCGATTATTTAGTTCCCCTGGATAAATTCTATGAAACCTTGAAAAATGAAATAGAAAAATGGAATATATCCAGCAATGACCTTTGGGCTCGTCCTAAAATGGATCTTTATAAGGAAATCCATTCTCATCTTTTAGAAGTTCTTAGAATAACAACAGATAGGCTTTTGGTTCAACCTTACCAGGAAAAGCTTACTGTTGTAGTAAGGCAGATGATGCCCATTATTGATTCGGTAAAGAGAGCTTCATCTCCTGTTCCCTTTTTAAAAAATACTCTCGATCAGATCCAATTCCTAGTTAGCCTGCATCCCCATCTAATTCGGCTGAGATTAGAGGAGCTTGTTTCAGAAAAGCCTATCCACCAATTGCCATCTTATCTGCAAAGCTGCACAACCCTTGCCAGCTTTGTTTCTTTGAAGAAAGCCCATTTCCTTAGATGGATTGCACCCGACAATCTTGTGGCCTGCACAAAAATCTGGGGCTATTCCCTTTACTGTATGCAAGAAATCCAGTCTTTGCTCAAATCCTTGCAGCAATGGACAATAGCCCAAACGGCTTTCCCTGAATATCTGGCAACCGACCTTAGCAAATCCAACCCTGAAGACACCCGTCTGCAAGAAGAATATAAAAAAGCCATGGCATTACAGACTAGAGCAACAGAATTAGAAAAAAAATGGAAAGATCTCAAAGAAAGAGTACTTAGTGCTACATATTAAATCTATTTGAGATATAGAAATTAAGAAGTTTAATGTTTGCCAAAAAAGCGAAGATTTTTATCACGAATAAGACGAATGGTCGAATGGCACGAATAGTTTTTATAAAAGTTCCATTCGCGTAATTTGTATATAGGAGTTACGCAAAGAGATTTTTATTTGGGGGAAAATTTTTGTAAAAATTTTCCCCCAAACCCCCTTTAAAAACTTTTATATTTTTATTTTCCAATTAACATAAACCTTGTTTTTCTTCCAAGATCGAAAAATAGATCCTTATAAAAAAAGTTACGAGAAGCGTAACATATCGGCCATTCGTGGTTTCGGCTTATCCAAGATAGAAAGAAATTATTTTTTCATAAAATCCTGGAGAATATTGGCTCCGCCTTCTTTTGCCATCTTTCCTTGGGGATCATAAATCATAAAGTAAGGGATGCTTTTTATATTGAATTGTTTGGCAACAGGGGTTGACCAGTTGACAATATCTATTTTTCGTAAGTACAAAGCATCGCTTTGTTTTACCATAGCTTCTACTTGGGGAGTTATCATTTTGCAAGGGCCGCACCAATCTGCTGTAAACTGCAACACAGTGTATTTTCCTGCTACTAATTGAGAGTTTACATCTAGTTTTTTACCGCCGCGGATGAAGACTATTTTTTCTGCAAATACGGCTTTAGGCTCTTCCTTTTTCGGCTCTTCTTTCTTAGTCTCAACTTTTTTTGGTGGCTCTGTCTCTGTCTCTGTGTTTTTTAAGACAATATCTTGCTTTTCCTTGGTTTTGGCAACCCAAGACAACGCTTCCTGATAGCCTTTGGCAGCAGATTTTTGGAAATAGATCTCGGCTGCTTTCCATTCTTTATCATAGAAGAAAAGTACGCCTAGCGCATAGAGAATTTTTTCGTTTTGTCCTTCTGAAGGTATGAACTTAGCGAGGCTGCGGGCTTTGATTTTTTCGAAAGAGATTCTATGCGATTTATTTTGGTAGTCGAGCAGCGTGCATTGTTCTTTTTCCAAGCTTTGAACCAAGCCGTGGGGAAGCTTGCCATCTACAAGAGCAAGGCTGATTTTTTCTTTTTTATTTTTTATGCCTTCCAAAGTTTCGTGGAATTTCAAGAACATTTCGTCGCGTATTTCCATAGAAATCTCAGAAGGCCATTCTCTTTCTTTGCTGTCCTGAGCCAAAAGAAAGGCTGCCCAAAAGAAAAGCATAAGCACGATACTGGCTTTTTTGAACATGATAGTTCCTTTCATAGTTGTTTGTAAATTTTATTTTTCCAAAGCTCGATTTCGGATTTATACCATTTGCTAAACCTTCTGTCGCTTGGCCCTCCCAGAAGGTGGCTCTCAAGACCATCCTTGCTAAAATCGACTATAAATCTCATGGAGGGAAGATAGGAACATAAACGATTGCCAATTTCAAAAACCTGTCCCTGGAATATGCTTGCTCTGCCTCCTGGCAAAGCAAAATCGCCATAGTCAAAGCCAAAGCATTTGGGAATTTTACCCTGGAAAAGGATATTTTTCATTGTGAAGTGGTTTTGCGCCTTCCAGGGCAAAATTTCCGATTCAGTAAAGGGAGAAACGTCTCGCTTCCAAACCAAAGCAAAGATCTCTTCTCTGCTCTTTCCATCGAACCAAAGAGATTTTTCCTGCAAGAGAATGTGATCGAACTGACCATAAAAAACAATGAAGATAGAGCTTTTTTGAAGAAGGAATTCCAAGGCTTTCTTGTCAGGAGAAATTTTATAAAAGACTTCTCTTATTAAAGATTTATAAAATTTTTCAAATACCCATGGGCCTTTTTGCTCAGGGTCATAGCATAGATTCCATTCTTTTAAAATTTTTGCCGCAGGGCTATCGTCTAAGACAGGCAACAATTTTTCCATATAGGCTTTTGCCTGGTAGGAATAAGTGTCATAATGGAGTTCTTTTGTTGTGGTAGGAGAGTGCTTTTGCTTTTTTTCGATCAATTCTTGTATTCTTAGAATACGGTAATGATCTATAGGCAGATTGATTGCTGGCGTTTGGGAAAGGGAATTCAGATCGTTGTTGGAGCTAATCACGTAGCCGCAAGGAGGATTGTATGTTCTAGGCAATTCAGTATATTCATAGAAGCCTTTCCAATCCATCTCGCTTTTCCTTCCATCCAAAGGAATCAGACCACTAGATCCAGAATGCCTTTTGGGCAGAAGACCAGACATTTGGTAGCCAATATTCCCAAAAGCATCTGCAATTGCCCAGCTAAAAGGAAATTCTCCTTTGCCCAAAGCTTCCATCATATCGGATACGTTTTTGATGTGGAGTGTTTTAAAAAGATTTTCAAAGGATTCAGCTCCAGCATTCGCACCACTCCAGAGTGTGCTAAGATAAAAACCCTCTTCCTGCGGGTTTCCATCTAAAATGCCGTGTTCATTCTCATAAAAGGTTATACTGTGGTCTGGATGTTTTTTCCTTTTGATGATTTCTGTTCTTTCCTGAAAGCTATGCCACTTTTCGTCTTTGAAATACTTTTTTTCTTTGCATTCTTCTATCCAGGAATCGCAGGAATCCATGCAAGCATAAGTCGCACCCCAGGCAACATCGTTGTTTCGTCCAACCAGAATACCAGGCAATCCTGGAATAGTAGACCCAATCGCATAGCGATCCTTGCATCGCAGGGAAAACTCTTGCCATACATTAGGAAAACGGTTGCCTTCCAGATGTGGGTCATTGGAAAGCAAAGCCTTTCCTGATTCTGTACGGAATGGGCTTAAGGCCCAATTGTTGGAGGAATAGAAACCTTCCTTCCAGGGAATCATATCAGGAATGACTTTTTCGGATACAGTGACCTTTTGGATTAGATCCATAGGTATGCCATCCAGCAAAGAGCCAGGAAAAAGCTCTTTGAGGTATTCCAAAGGAACTTGAGCTTGCACAAGCTGCACCAGAACTCGTTCCATTTCTGCCTGGGTTTGTTGCAGGCTGATATAGCTGATGACCCTTAAAAAAAGCAAGCAATCTTCTGGACACCAGGGATCTACAGGGATTCTTAATGCTCGCATTTCCCAGGGAATATGCTGTTTAAAATAGCAATTTACCCCATCACACCATGCCTGGAGCTTTTTCAGCGTTTCTACGGACAACTTTTCTATCTGCTCTTTTACCTTACCTTTCCAATTCATCTTTCGAAAGAAAATATCGATTCCAAGCATATCTTCATCGTCTTGAAGAAGCTCCGTGGCACGCCCTTGCGCAAGAATCCTGGTCAAGATCATCTGCATCCCTCTGTCCATGGCATTGCCATAGCCTTGACCAAAGTACAGATCTTCTTCATTTTGTGCCTTGACTTCCAATACCCCGCTTTCTAATCTTTGTACTTCCAAAGATTCCCGATAGACCATTGTTGTTTTCATACTGACCTTCTTTCGTTAAGAAACCAAGAAACTGAAAAAATATGTACTTTTTTTGCTCAAAAAAAGAAAAACTTGCTATAATATTGAAAAATTGTCTTTCGAGATTCCTATACCCTTTTACATATTGCTGAGTTATTTGATATGAAAATATATTCTCTTTTCATTTTGTTTGCATTGTGTTTTGTTGCTATGGCTCAAGAAAGCTGGCCGCCTTACAAAATTTCGCGTCTTTTTCATTTCAACTATTCTGAAAGCATATTATACGATACCAATGTATTGCAAAACGAGTTCAATTCTCAAAAAGATACATCCATAAATCATGGCCTATCCATATCTCATAGCGATGAAAGACCTTATTTTATATACCAGATTGCCTATTCTTTGAGCTACCGCAATTTTTTTAAATACACAGAGCTAAACGACGATTCTCACTCTTTAAATGCTCAGATTTCTATACAAAGACCTTTTTATAGCATTGATATAAGCAACCAGTTCAGCATCAGCTCAGATCCCAGAAGCATAGAATTCGATGCTTTTAACCGCACTACATCCAATATAACGAATATTCGCGGGGAATATAGGTTCAACGATAGCTTTAAAATGAACTTTTCAACACAATACGATACCCAGGAATATGTTGAAATTCCGCTTTCCAATAGCAAGCGTTTTAACTATATTGTTTCCGCTTCTTATCAATTTGCGGATAAATTTACATTGATTGCTAATTATGAAGAATTGAAATCGTGGTTTACAGGAAGCGATAGCGAAAGCATATCTACCGTTATGAAAGGAAATATATCCTACCAGCTTTTTCAAAGCCTTTCTCTCTATACAGGCATAGAATATACATTTTTAAATCGTACGGAATTAGAGGATGAAAATTATTACAGCATCCCTTTAGGCATGCAAATCCTTTTAAAGCAAGCAGTAGAATCTGAATTGGACAATTTACAATGGTTGCAAAATCTTAGCTTAAGCATCAGCACAAGCATCAGCAATCGCTCTTTTCGCAATCCCATTGATTTTAATATTATTGCGTCAGGCTATATTACACAAAAGACGACATGGTCTTTAAACGCCAGCAGAAAACTGGATTTTTCTTATCTTTCTAGCCAGCAGCAGTACCAAACATCTGTAGCTTTTGGCATTGCCCATATTTTTCATGAATTGCGTACTCAAATCCAGTTTTCTTACCAGCGGTACGAATATGAAACAGATGAAATATTAGAAAGTATGGATTTTAGTCTTTCCTTTGGTTTTCCCATTACAAGATGGATTTATCTCAATGGAAGATATAATTTTACAAGCCGCCTCTCTGATAGGTTTGATCGGGATTACGATAACCACCGATTTTCTATAGGAAGCAGCATTTCTTTTTGAAGCTTTTCTATCCCCAGGATGCCAAAGCCTTTTCTTTGTCTTCCATAATTTTAAGGCGATCCCCTAAGCCTAGCAAATCCAAAAGGCTTTTAATTTTTTTCTGAACATGAATCAATCTTATGCCTTGTTTTATGCTAGGGCTCTGGGTCATATTGATCAAAAGCCCAAGTCCACTGCTTGTGATAGAATTAAAATCAGTGCAATCCAAAATGATCCTGCCAATGCCTTGCTCTGATAGATTCTGAAAAACATTATCTAATAAAGGCAAATAATCCTGTTTTAAATCTCCTTTGAGTTTCAGGAGAACGATTTCTCCTATTCCTTGTCTTTGGTATTTTTCTACCTCAATATCAAATCCCATAAGCCTCTCCTTCTGCTATTATATAAAAAGCCCAACATTCTATTCTGGTTACAGGGAGTTTTATTTTATGAAATGATAACGCTTTTGTCAAAAAAATCCAGTGATTTTCTATTGGATTCTGATTTTTTTTATAAAACTTCTCTTGCAGAAAAGATTACCAAAAAATTATTGCCATGCCTATAGCAGCGATAGGGGAAATTTTTTATGGACAAAGCCGAGGAAAATGTCTATAATTGCCTTTGTCCATAAAAAAAGCATGTTTCCCAAAAGAAAACATGCCCAATTATTTTAATTATAAGCCATTGTATACAGCAAAGACGAAGCAAAATCAAGGATAAAATAGAATTTGTGACTTTTTTTATTTTATCATTTCTTTTTAACTATAAATTAAGGATTAAGGAGTCTGTTATGTCAGAAAAAAAAGCGATTTATTATGGTTAGGTTAAGTTGATTCCTGGTATTGTTTGCGATGGATATGTGTTGGACGACAATCAAACAGTCATGAGCGAAAGAGGAACTGCTGACCTTCTTGATATGAATCAGG
Source organism: Candidatus Brocadiia bacterium (assembly GCA_013359215.1). Lineage (GTDB taxonomy): Bacteria > Planctomycetota > Uabimicrobiia > Uabimicrobiales > JABWCH01 > JABWCH01. The sequence continues at coordinate 15,519 of JABWCH010000193.1, forward strand.
CAGCCTTAAATCGCATGATGACTAACGGGATTCCAAAATCTTTAAAACCGTTCCAGGATAAGCATCTGAGCATGATGACTAACTTTGTAGAGGTCATAACTAAAAATAGTCCTGATCAAGGACGCCCTCTTGGTGAATCTGTATGCTTTTGCAAGGCAATAGACATTCGCTTATGATAAATTAGCCTCCTTCGGAGGCAATCTTTCCCGTGTGGAAGCTGTAATCTTAATCCTTATCGTAATCTTAATCGTAATCGTTATCTT
>JABWCH010000194.1 GCA_013359215.1 Candidatus Brocadiia bacterium
AAGAGCTTTCAAAACTAAATAGAGTCAAGATTTTAATCGTTTGCAAGATAGATATATATTGTATTTCAATATGTTAAGAATACCTGCGTAACTCCTAATAATAATTTGGCAATAGAAGCCATGCAAAGAGATTTTTATTTTGGGGAAAATTTTTGTAAAAATTTCCCCAAATAAAAATCTTTTTTTTTATCTGCGTGTTTTTTTATGCAATCCCAAGCCAAGCAAAGCTGCTATTAAGAAGGAAATAAGTGTGCCTGGCTCTGGTACCTGGTTCATGTTGCTGCTGTAAAAGGAAAGGAGTTTTAAGGGGGATGTTTCATTGGGATTGGCTTCACCAATACCAATCACTACTTTTTGGTTAGAAGCTATGGTAATCGGGGCGATTACGTTTGTCCAGCTTGATGCCAGACTATCGCGGTAGGAGATAGACAATACATTTCCTGTACGATTCCATTGGAAATAGCGAATTGCTGTGCTGCCATCGTACATATACTGTCCATAATAGTTTGCTCCGTTTGTAGACGCATAGTTTGAGGCAAAGCCTGTTGTGTTCATTGCACCAAAGTAAGGGCCATATCCATCAGCAGAATAGGTTCCAAAATTTGTATGGCTTACGTTTGTGCCATATACCATTCCAACGCCTCGGTAATCATGCCCCCAGGAAGCAGTGACATTGAACTCTTCTCCTGCTGCAAAAGTATAACCCAACACAGCAGAAGAATAAGAATTGATTGGCCCTTGTTCTGATGCCCATGTCTGGTTTGAATCCGATAGCGTGCCACTAAAGGCAACCCATCCAGGCGCGCCAATAATGGCAGCACTGCTAAACTGGCAGAACAAAATTGCTGAAAATAAAATAAGATATATTACTTTTTTTCCTAGCATATTCTTTCCCTTTCTTAATTTGACAATGTTAAATTTTAGAAAATAAGCACAAAAAACACGTAAAAGAACGCAAAAAATGTTAAATTACCAGGGGCGTTGCCCCTGGCTATTATATTTCGCCCCTTCGGGGCTAAGATTTGGAATATAGCTTAAAGTGCATTTATCACTAAAACTATAATTTCCTATACACCAAGATACCTGTCAAGGAATTTTCATTCCAGGATTTTTTGGAAATTTTTTATCTTTTCTAAAAAAGAAGCAATTTCTTGTTTTGCATTAGGATCGCTCACAGAAAGCAGATAGCATAGATGATTCAAAAATACGCATAGTTTGTTATATTCCCGAAAGGAGGACTGTATTTTGCGATCTTGTGTAAAAGAAAAAAAATAATGGTTGTTTTGCTGCTTTCTTAGAGTCTCTGCTGTCCATATATGGAGAGTTTCTTCGCGATCTCCTTCCCATTCACCGCTACACATCTGATGCAAAGAAAATACTTTGTCTTCCATATCCTTTAAGTCTGTTAGCAGAAGCTTTATAAAAATTTTCGGGGAAGAGTAAGACTGTGTTATTTTTTTCATTATAGTATCAAAATCTTGTTTCTGCCATTGGGAAAGGAGTGCAGAATCTTGATAGAACGATTTTACCCATTCTCTGATAAGCGATTGTGATAGTTCATAAAAAAGATCCAGGGAAGAGATGGAGAGGTTTTGGTCTTCTATCTCCTGGATTTGTCTGGAAATTTCCCAGAAAAATTCAGAAGCCTGGGATAGCATATCAGGCTGTAGAAACTTTTCTTTGATTTCTTTTGTTCTACAAAGATAGACAGAGAGGGTACGCAGTTCATCGGGTGTTTTTTCAGAGGAAGAAAAGCTCCTTTTGTCTTGGGTGCTGGCATACAACTGGGCCAATTCTTCTTGTAGCAGAGAAGAATTACCCTCATCTAGCTTAAGAGATTCATATACAAAAGAAATTCTAGCCTGCTCCCATCGTTTGCAGAATCGGCTTTGGAGTTCTGGAATACGAGATTCTTCCGATCCATGGAGATAAGAGATCATTTCGTCTTCTATATCTTCCAACAAATTCAACAAAGCGTGCGTATCCCAAAAAGGGAAGTGAAAAAAAGGAACAAGGTATTTTGTATTGTATGACTCTTTTTGATTTTTAAGATGTTCCAGTTGCCTTTTGCGCTGGATACTGCCAGCTTCCCAAATGGATAGCATAGACATCTTTTTGGCACTTTCAGAATCTCTTACCATAATCTGGTAAAATTCATGGATCTGGGTATATAGTTTTTTTATGGCTAGTCTTTGGAGCTTAAAGGCTTCAGCATAATTTTCTTCTTTCCAAAAAAAATCGTATTTACTTTTTTGGAAAGTGAATTGCGTTTTTTCTTCCTGATATTGGGGAGAGAAAAATACAGTGATGCTGTATTTGCCAGGAGGTAGTTCTTTTTCAAAGTCGCCTAAAAGGAACTCCCAATCTTTTCCTTGCACTATGAAGCTATTTGTCAGAATCGTTCTCATGGCAACAGGGTTGTTCTTCACAAAAGAAATTTGCAGTAAAGTTCCCTTGGGATAGGATGTTTTTCCTTGAACTTTCCATGCAATTTTCTTATCCTTGTGCAAAGTATCCACAGAGGAAATTTCTAAAAAAAGCTGGCATTTTGCTGCTGACCAAAAAAAGAAGCAAAGGAAAAAAAATACCAGGGTATTATTTTTACTTTTCATTTTTCACCAGAAATATTGCAAAGTTTTGCGATTTCGCGAATTTTAGACTCTAAACCCTTCGATAGCTCTTCTAAATTGCTTTTTTTTAAAAGCTCCAATATATTTTCTTTGGCTTTTTTCCAATGGTTATGCAAAGGACATGGCGCGTCATCGTTGCATCCAGGAAAGCCTAAAAAACAGCCTTCTAAGAAATTGTCTCCTTCTACGATTTTCATAATTTCATATAGATAGATTTCTTTAGCAGGTTTTACAAGGAGAAACCCTCCTGATTTCCCTTTTTGGGAAACCAAAATTTTGCTGTGGACAAGAGATTGCAGTATTTTTCCTAAAAAAGGGGATGGGATATTGAGCGTTTTAGAAATTTCCCGTTGCTGCACTGGTGTATCGTTTCCCATAGAAGCAATATACAAAATGGACTGGATAGCGTATTCGCATGATCTGCTTAAAAGAATAGACATACTGGCTCTTTGGTTTATAAATAAAAAAAGAAAAATATTGTTATGTTTTGCCATTGAAAAGCTTTCTTATTATAATCATAATAGAAGAAAGAACAATAAAATTTTTCCTATTCTAACACTTTGTGTAGCATAGAAGATATAGAAAGCATTAGACAATGCTATGATTTTTCCATCATGTCCAAAGAAATTTGGAAGAATTGGGGTTTGCCGTGAATTTTAAAGATAATTTAATTGTACAGCTCTCTCTTCAGAAAGAATATTTGTTTTTTGATCAGGTAGAGGAATGTAAAAGATTGCAGTTGGAATACGAAAAACAAGGCCGCAATCTTTCTTTGGAGGAAATCTTTCTTGAACGTGGGCTGCTTACCAAACAGAAATTAGAAGAAATATACAAACAACTGAGCGAGGAAGTTTCTTCCCGAACAGAGGTTGTCATGATGTCCAAAGAGAACACCATGCTTGCATCCCAGGATGCATTGTCTGTTGCTGCCTCTCCTGATGCAAAAGATGCCAGCGAACACACCCAAACCGTTTCCTCCCAATTTTTAAAGAAATTGCAAAATATAGGCCGCTATAAAATTGTAAAACAATTGGGAAAAGGAGGCATGGGCGTTGTTTATAAGGCGGAAGATGAACTACTCAAAAGAGCCGTAGCGATTAAAGTGCTTTTGCAATATGATGCAGCAACCACAATACAAACCAAAAGATTTTTGATAGAAGCCCAGGCAACGGCAAGCCTTAGCCATCCCAATATTGTAGCTGTTTATGATATAGGCCAGCTAGAACAAGAAAATTTTTATCTTGTGATGGAGTATGTGGATGGCAGTTCTCTGGCTGAAATTATCAAAGAAAGAGGGCCTTTGTCTTTTTCTGAATCCATAGAGATAACAAGGCAGGTAGCCCAGGCATTGCATGCTGCGCACTCCCTGAAAATTGTCCACAGGGACATTAAGCCTGCGAACATTTTGCTTCATAAAAATGGTCTGGCAAAGGTAACGGACTTTGGGCTTGCCAAAATGGTATCCGCTTCTTCTTTGGGTGGAATCTCCTATTCTGGGCAGATTTTAGGAACGCCTTTTTATATTGCACCAGAGCAAATCGAATCAAGCCAGATCGATGGCCGAGCCGATATTTATTCTCTAGGTATAACCTTTTATCAAATGCTTACCCAAAGGTTGCCTTTTGAAGGGGACGATATATATAGCCTTCTTCTGGCACGCTTTAAAAAGCCTGCAACCCCCATCACAAAATACAATCCTGGCGTTCCTTCTGCTATGGCAAGGATTGTACACCAGATGATAGAGCAAAAGCCAGAAGCGCGTATTTCCAGTGCTATAGAGGTAGTCGATAAGCTTACAAAACTAGCGCAAGGCGAACATACATCCATCTATCTGAAAGAAAACAACCGTAGCGAAACTAAAGCATCTAGCTTTGTCCATTTTGTATATTTTTTTATCTTTATCTCTCTTTTGCTGAGTTCTTTCTGGCCTGTTTTATATACCATGAAAAAATGGGAATTATGGAATTTCGAAATCCAGGAATCGGAAGGATGGGAAAAGATCCAGACAGCAAGGGAAATGCTATCTTCCTTTCTTTGGAAATACCAAAAAACTTTAGCAAAGAAAGATGCCCCTGTTGTTAAACCAGATGAGGAAAAGAAAGATCCTCCTGTTGTTAAACCAGATGAGGAAAAGAAAGATCCTCCTGTTGTTAAACCAGATGAGGAAAAGAAAGATCCAAACACCAAAGCAGAAGAAAACCAAGCCATTATACAGGGATCGCTTGTTTTGCTAAAGGTGGAAGGTCTATACCCACCTCAGACTCTTTTGAAATCCTATACAGCAACCTTGAACAACAGTCCATGGAAAGACACGATTCTAAAAGAAGGAACATACGATCTCAAAATAGAGCATCCAGGCTATTTTCCTATTCAAAAGCAGATTATTATTCCCAAAGGCCCTGGGGTTTTTACCCATAAAGAAATCCTGTATCCCAAGCCTCGCTCTGTTTTTTTCGCAATAGAATATGATGCCCCTCCTTTTGAAAAAGTAGACTTGGAGATCATGGTAACACAGGAAGAAAAGCCGATTCCTTTTTCTAATGGTGCTTTGCTTACTCCTGGTAAATACCACTTCAAAATCATTCCCAGTGGCTATTTTGAAGAAACGCTTGAGCAAGAAATTCCCCCTGGGGAAGAAGTCTATACTGTTCCTTTAAAGTGCAAGGCAAAGGAAATAGAGTATACCCTATATTTGAAATATGAATCTCCTATAGCATCAGGAACAAAACCACCTGAATTTTTTGCTTTGGAAAAAAACCAGGAAAGGCTTCTTCTTTATAGAAAAGAAAAGGATGCCTATATCTTTTCCCTTCCCATGCATACCCAAAAAATCAAAATCGCGCAGGAAGGATTTGAAAGCGAATCCATCATTTTTTCGTTGGATACAGAAGGAAGAAAAAAAATCTGTACTCTTGTTCCTTCCTATCGGGTTTTGTCTCCTTTTATTGTGGATACAAATAGCAATAAAAAAGTTCAGCCAGTGGAAATTCGATACCTAAAAAAACGGTTCGCTTCAGGAGAAGAAATCAAAGTAAGGCCAGGGAGAATATCTTTGGAAATTTATTTTAAAGAGTATAAGAGTATTGAAAAGTTTTTTTTCATTCCTGTTGGAAAAGCACCTTTTGTAATACAGCACGACTTAGAGGCTTTGGAGTCTTTCCGATTTTCTTTACAAAGCCCTTTTTTCTCAGAATCTTTCCTGTTTTTTATAGACAAGAAAAGAATCCCCTCGTATCATGCAGACTATAGAAAAGAAGCTTCTATTGCAAATTGTGTTGTGTATTTGCCTTTCTCTGGGAAAAATTTTACCGTGATACACGAGTTCTTGAGTGCAGAAATCGAGCTTTCCCAAAAGTCCCAACCCATTTTAGAATGGTCGGAAATTCGCAAAGACTATCTTGAGGTCTACTTGCGTTTGCTTCAAAAAGAAAAAGGCAATTCCTTTGTCTGGGATTTTATGCACAGACTGGTTTCTGATGCCAAAATCCAGAATATTCTAAAAAAAGACAAGGATCTTGGCCTTTCTCTCCAAAAAATAGCCCAGGAAGACACATTTGGGCAGGACAGCTTTTATCAAAAGAAAATTTTAGACATTTTAAAAAGTCTTTACCTTTCTACTGGCTTGAGCCAGGAGATCTGGTCTAAGGTAAAAGACAAATACCAGGAAATTACAGTTGCCAAAGTCCAGGAAAGCAAAGAATTTGTTTTAGAGGGCATTAACCCTCAAGGATATCTGGAATATAAGCACAAAAAAAGCGAGCTTCTTTTCGTGTTGTTGCCAGGAGGGACTTTTGCTATGGGGTCACCCAAAGAGCAGTTCATAAGAACAGAGTTGGAAAGCCCTCAGCATCAAGTTACTCTGGATTCTTTTATGATAGCAAAATTCGAAGTAAGCCAAAAAGCCTCAAACAAAGTATTGCATCTGAATTACTGGTTTCCAGGGGAAAACCTCCCTGCTCATAATCTTTCCTGGGATCAGGCCAATGTTTTTTGCCAGAAATACGATCTGGATTTTCCCACAGAAGCAGAATGGGAATATGCGTGCCGCGCTGGGTCATCAAGTCTTTTTTATTGGGGAAATGACTATGATAATGAATATCTATGGTGCGAACAAAATTCCAGAAGAAGATTGCAAAATATAGGGCTGAAATTGCCCAATGCTTTTGGTTTATATGATATGTCTGGGAACGTCGCTGAATGGTGTAAAGATGTATGGGGAAGGTATACATCGCAAGATAAAGTGAACCCATCAGGCCCAGCACCAAAACCTTTCCAGAACAGCAGAGCTGTCCGAGGCGGAAGCTACCAGATGGACTGCCATTTGTGCAGAAGCGCGTACCGCCATTTTTTCCGCGAAAACTATCAGGGCGATATTGGAATAAGACCTGTATGGAGGTTAAAATAGACAAAAATTTTTTCTTGCAAAGCTTAGAAAAGAATGGTATTTTCAAAGCTAATATACTTTGACTATGTCATATAAACGATAATTTCCTTTGTTATCAAACAGGATACAGAAATTCTATGGGCTTTAGCAGAAGAATACAACAAAGAAGAAAAAATACAAAGAATATTTTCAAAATTACGAAAACTATGGAATTGGTATCAAAAGTAAAGTTTCAGAAAGCCATGCGCTTTGCTAACCAATTTCAGGAATATAGAGAAAAATTCTTCCATATACTCCAGGCAAGCTATTGTTCTACTTTTTCTCATGATTTGCTCTCGAAAAGAGAAAAAGTAGCTCGCGTAGCTTTTTTAGTCATTGCAGGGGATAGAGGGCTTTGCGGAAGTTACAATGCCCAGATTGTCGAAGAAACAATCCAGTTCAGGGAAAAGTTCCTTTCCGAAGAAAAGGAAGTGGATATTCATATCATTGGCAAAAAGGCTTTTTCCGCCTTTTCCTTTAAAAAAATTCCTGTTAAAGAACAATATCCTATTTTACACGATACTCCTTCTTTTTCCTCCATCGTTCCTGTTGCCAATAACTTCATAGATCTTTTCCAAAAAAACCACTATGATGAAGTTTGGATCTTGTATACAAATAAGATGCGAATCACAAAAGAACTCTTGCTGCCTGTTTCTTTATCTTTAGAACAAAAAGAAGAACAAGAATATCTTCTTTTTGCTCCTGTCCGAGAAAAAATTCTGGAAAATCTTGTGCCTCATTCCATCCAGATTCAGTTGTACTCTTGTCTATTGTATGCTATAGTTAGCGAGCAGACTGCTCGTATGCTTGCCATGAAACAGGCATCAGAAAATGCAGATAGTATGATAAAAGAATTGACAAAACAATATAATCGCGCCCGTCAGGCGCAAATCACAAGAGAAATGTTGGAAATTTTAGCAGGTGTTGAAGCAAAAGACATCTAAAATTCAAACTAGAGTGACATTTTTATATCGATAAGAGAAACAAAATGATAAACAATAAAGGAAGAGTAGTCCAGGTTCTTGGTTCTACTATAGATGTGGAATTCACTACAGGAAAGTTGCCTGAAGTAAACCATGCTTTGGTTATCCAAAATCAAAACAACGGCGAGTCTTTTCGCTTAGTATTGGAAGTCCATCAGCATTTAGGGGGACATCAAATACGCGCTGTAGCCTTAGGGCCAACAGACGGAGTCATTCGTGGTATGGAAGTCATGGATACAGGCAAAGCTCTGGAAGTTCCCATAGGCATGGAAATTCTAGGCAGAGTCTTCAATCTTTTTGGCGAGCCTATCGATAAAAAAGGCCCTTGCACAACAAGCCAGAAAAAGGCGATCCACCAGCCGCCGCCACAGTTTTCATCCTTAGATTTAAAAACAGAGATTTTTGAAACAGGGATTAAAGTTATCGATCTTCTCGCACCTTATGTCAGAGGCGGCAAGATTGGCCTTTTTGGTGGCGCAGGCGTAGGGAAAACAGTTATTATCCAGGAGCTCATTCATAATATAGCAACACAGCATGGCGGTGTATCTGTATTTGCAGGGGTTGGAGAAAGAACCCGTGAAGGCAATGACCTCTGGCTGGAAATGCAAGAATCTAAAGTTATCGACAAGGCAGTGCTTTGCTTTGGGCAGATGAATGAGCCACCAGGAGCAAGGCTAAGAGTAGCCTTAAGTGCAATCACAATGGCAGAATACTTCCGTGACGATGTTGGTCAAGATGTGCTTTTGTTTATCGACAATATTTTCCGCTTTACACAAGCAGGCTCTGAGGTTTCTGCCTTGCTAGGAAGAATGCCTTCTGCCGTTGGTTATCAGCCAACTCTGGCAACAGAAATGGGCGAACTGCAAGAAAGAATCACCTCAACGCAAAGAGGATCAATCACCTCTATCCAGGCGATCTATGTTCCTGCTGATGATTATACCGATCCTGCCCCAGCAACGGCCTTTACCCATTTGGATGCAACCAGCAACCTCTCTCGCTCTATTGCAGAAAAGGGAATCTATCCTGCTATAGATCCTCTTGCTTCTACTTCCAGAATCTTAGAGCCTCAGTATGTAGGAGAAAAACACTATCAGACAGCAAGAAAGGTGCAAAAAATCATACAAAGATATAAAGAATTGCAAGACATCATTGCAATCTTGGGAATGGATGAACTCAGCGAAGACGATAAAGTGCTGGTTCACAGAGCACGCAGAATTGAAAAATTCCTTTCTCAGCCTTTCTTTGTTGCTGAACCCTTTACAGGCATATCAGGCAAGTATGTTCCCCTCCATGAAACTATAGATAGCTTTAAGATGCTTGTGGATGGGGAGCTAGATCATCTTCCAGAGGCAGCTTTCATGTATGTTGGGAACATCCAGGAAGTCATAGAAAAAGCAAAGCATATAGAAAAAACAAAATAAAACAAAGAAACCAACCATGGAAAATTCCAAAAAAATTCATGTAAAAATACTCCGTCCTGATGGGCTATTCTATGAAACCTTGGCGATGTCTATCGTTTTTCCCGACCAGGAAGGCCAGCGTGCCATTTTCCCTCAGCACATTCCTTTTGTATGCGTTTTGGGAACAGGTATCATGAAGGTGAACAAAAGCGATAGTAGCACTGATGCTTTTTATCTGGAAGAGGGGCTTTTGGAAAATAAAGAAAACGAGATTGTTATCCTTAGCCATACCATCTTGAAACCCTCTGATCTCCAAAAAAATGCGTTGGAAAAAAGGCTTCATGAGCTACAATCGCTTTCTTCTCAAAATATCGATTCGTATCAACAAACACTAGAAGAAATCAAAAAAATCAAACTCAAAAGAAAACTTTTAGAAGAATAGACCACAGTACAGGCATAAATTTCTAGGCCAATAGTCACTTACGAGCTAAATCTCGTGTAAAAGTGTAAAGATTTTTCACGGACGAAAAAGAAAAATATTGAAATCACGAATGGTGCAAATGATACGAATAAGACGAATAAAGAAATAAAGATAAAATTATCCATTCGTGCCATTCGGTGATAAAATTCTTTTCCTGTTTATCCAGGTTAGTACGAGCCAAAATAAAAGTTTTTAAAGGGGGCTTTGGGGAAAATTTTTACAAAAATTTTCCCTCAAATCAAAATCTCTTTCCATAATTCCTAAGCCAAGAAGGAAAAGGTAGAAAAGGAAATGTCATGGCGAATATTCAACAAATGCAGAGGCTGCGACGCTCTATAAGCAAAAATAATGGATGCAAATTCTGGAATGAATGGAGAAGCGAAAGAACGGACATTGCGATAAACCTGAATGGTGGAAACATTAGTAACTGCAATTTAGATGGTATCAACTTTAAAAGTGCTGATCTCATAGAATCAGAATTGAGTGGCTCATCTTTAAAAGAAGCGGATTTCAGGCAAGCAGATCTAACTTTTGCTTATCTGAACCGATGTGATCTAAGCAAGGCAGATATGCGTTTAAGCGTTATGAATAAATGCTATCTGAATGAAGCTATATGCGTAGAAACCAATTTTCACAAAACATCAATGATCGAAATTTCCTTGAGAAGAGCGAACTTATACCGTGCCAACCTCAAAGACGCTTATCTAAGAGAAGCCAATTTAAGCGACGCTGATTTAAGAGAAGCCAACCTCAATTTAGCCTATCTGCGTGGTTCAAAAATGAAGCAGGCCAACCTCTCTGGTGCTAACCTCCGCGGTGCTGACTTAAGAAATGTGGACTTATCTGGTGCTAATCTCAGCTATGCTGACTTAAGAGACACGAAACTCAGGGATGCGAATTTGCAAGAAGCTGACCTTACAGGTGCTAACCTGGCAGGAGCTAACCTCTATCAGGCTAACTTCACCTCTACAAAATTGAATCAGACAAACCTAAATGGAACTTTATTTTATGGCATCATTGGACAAGCTAAGGAAGCCCAGAATGTCATTTGCCAGTTTTTAGAAATTGGGCCACAAAGCGGCAAGCATACAATAGAATGCCAAAATCTGGCAGATATAGAAGAGCTGACTTTTTACCTGACAGACACCCAGAAAAACCTGAGAGATCTGTATATCAAAAAAGCACGCCTTGCGAGGAATCCTTTTGAAAAAATCGAGAACATCACAGCTCCTCGCGATGAATACAAAATAAACAAAATGATTGCTACAGGAACAACAGGTGTTGTTTATGAGGCCCAGAGAATCCGAGACGGTCAGATTGTTGCAGTAAAAATTTTTGACCCTGATGAAAAAATTATCAAAGAATCTTCCTGGAAGAGCCTGCAAAAGCGTTTTATTCTCGAAAGTGTTCAATCAGAACGTTTTTCACATCCCAACATCGTTAAAGTTCATGAAGCTGCCTTATGGGATTTCAGACCATTGTTGCTGGCTAGAGAAGAAATCACAAGACCACTGATCGTTATGGAATATATCTATGGGCTTACATTGGAAGCATTTTTACAAGAAGAATTGACATGGGATATTCTTCTTTATGTTATGTACAAACTCACAGAAGGACTTCAATACATCCATGAATTCCCTCGCATAGGTATAGAAATCATTGAAGACGAAGAAATCAGGAATGAGCTGATAAAACGGCGATATACCATCCATAAAAATATCCATCCCTATAATATTTTTTTGCTACAGGAAAACGATGCTTTACAGGTGAAACTTGGCGATACCTGGAGCGCGACATGGGAAGATCTTCTTATTTTACAGGAGCAAAATCATACAGAAATCGTTGCCCAAAAGCGCAACTATATTTCCCCTGAAGAAATAGAAGACAGTACAAAACTAACACCTCAATCCGATATATATTCTATGGGCCTTGTGTTTTTTTATATGCTCACAAAAGCAAAGTTTTCTAATAAATGGGTCATACAAAGAACAGAAGAATTTTTCGCTCTCTTAGAGCCTATTTCCTGCCCTCAGGAAATGAAAGATTTAATTTTGTCCATGACAGAAATTGATCCATCCAGCCGACCTATGGCAAAAGATGTTTTGTCTATTTTACAAGGCTTTGTATCATAAGCGCGGATCTTGCTCATAACACTATCAAATTTGCATTAAATTTCCGATGCAACTTTTTACCCTGAAAGGGCTTTATATACTAGCCCATGGGTTAAATCGTAGCATTTTTTTATCATTGCAGAACTTGTTTATTTATATGCTCGTTGCAGTCTCTTCAAAGCATCCAAATCATAGTTTTTTTCAAAACGGAGAAAATATGAAAATCCATGAATATCAGGCGAAAAAAGTCTTGGCTAAATTCGGAGTTCCTGTCCATGATGGCATTACTGCTGACAACCCGCATGAAGCCCAAGCTGCCTTTATCCAGCTCGGCGTGTCTGTTGCTGTAATCAAAGCACAGGTGTATGCTGGCGGAAGAGGGAAAGGCGGCGGAGTAAAGCTGGTACGGTCAGCGCAAGAAGCACAAGAAGTAACGCAAAAAATGATGTCCAAACCTCTGGTTACGCCTCAAACTGGCCCAGAAGGCGTAGCTGTAAAAAAGGTTTTTGTATGCCCTGCTGTTGATATAGAAAAAGAGTATTATCTGGGGATTGTTATGGATAGAAGCAAGGAAAGCCTTGTTTTGATTGCTTCGACAGAAGGTGGTATGGACATTGAAGAGGTTGCCCGCAAGCACCCTGAAAAAATCCTGAAAGAATCCATAGATATCCGCTTCGGCCTTTTGCCTTTTCAGGCTAAGCGAGTTGCTTTCCAGCTTGGTTTTTCAGCAGAAGAAGCAGAAGCAGTAAGCCAGATTTTGATACAAATGGCAAAAGCCTATGTTTCTTCCGATTGCCTGATGATTGAGATCAATCCTTTTGCTAGAATCAAAGGTGGAAAATTTCTTGCCCTGGATGCCAAGATTTCTTTTGACCCTGTAGCCATGTTCAGACATCCTGAATACGATGATATGAAAGAATCATCTGAACTCTCTGAATCAGAAGAACGTGCGCACAAGAGCAAACTCTCTTATATCAGCCTGGATGGAAACATTGGCTGTATGGTAAATGGGGCTGGTCTGGCAATGGCGACTATGGACATCATCAAATATGCAGGAGGAAATCCAGCAAACTTTCTGGATGTGGGAGGCGGAGTTAGCCAGAATCAAGTAACAGAAGCCTTCAAGATCATACTTTCTGACCCTAGGGTCAAAGGTGTTCTTGTTAATATTTTCGGAGGAATTGTCCACTGCGATCTTGTAGCTAAAGGCGTTCTTGGTGCTGTAGAAGAAATCGGAATCAAAATTCCTTTAGTCGTAAGGCTTGAGGGCACAAATGTAGAGATAGGGAAATCCCTTCTGGAAAATTCTAAATGGAATATTCTAACAGCTTCTACCATGAAAGAAGCAGCAGAAAAAATCGTAGCTGCCACTTCTGGTAAATTATAAGGAGAGCATTCATGAGTATCTTGGTAAATAAAGAAACTCGCCTGGTTTGCCAGGGGCTTGGAAAAGCTGGCATGTTTCATTGCAGCAAATGCGTAGAGTATGGAACTCAATTTGTTGGTGCTGTAAAACCTGGGCAAGAAGGTAGCCTTTTTTCTTTTCCTGACTCTCCTCAGAAATTCCCCTATTTCAATACGGTAGAGTCTGCTGTAAAAAAACATGGTGCTAATACTTCTCTTATTTTTGTCCCTGCCCCTTCTGCTGCTGATGCTATCATGGAAGCTGTGGATGCTGGTATTTCCCTTGTAATCTGTATTACAGAAGGGATTCCTATCTTAGATATGATCCGAGTTAAAGCATTCATGAAAGGCAAAAAATCTTGTTTGATCGGCCCAAACTGCCCTGGAATCATAACCCCTGGCCAAGCCAAAATCGGCATCATGCCTGGCTATATCCATAAACCAGGCAACATTGGAGTCATCTCCCGAAGTGGAACTCTAACGTACGAAACAGTGTGGCAACTCACAGAACTCGGATTAGGGCAATCTACCTGCGTTGGAATAGGAGGCGATCAAATCATTGGTTCTACTTTTGTGGATATTCTACAAAGATTCCAGGAAGATCCAGAAACAAAAGGTGTTGTGCTGATTGGAGAAATTGGTGGTGACATGGAATTGCAGGCAGCAGAGTATATACAAAAACACTTTACAAAGCCTGTAGTATCCTTTATTGCAGGACAAACCGCACCTCCAGGAAAAAGAATGGGGCATGCTGGAGCGATTATCCAACAGGGAGAAGAAACCGCAGCTTACAAAATGCAATTTCTCAAATCCCATGGAGTCCATGTTGTCGTAAGCCCCGCAGAAATAGGGAAGACAATGAAACAAGCATTGATTTCGTAAAATTAAGATAATTAAAGCGGCTGCTTTATCTATCTCGGACAAGCCGAAAGCAAAGAGGTATTAAGGAATCAGAATTAAATAACTTCCCCATTTCGGAAAAAAATTTACCGCAGAGGCACAGAGATCGCAGAGAAGAGAAGATTAAAATTATACTACGAAATTCTTATGGGGAAGTTATTTAATTCTTATCGCTAATCACGAATGACACGAATATACAAATTACGCGAATAAAATTTTTATACAAACTATTCGTGTCATTCGAGCATTCGTCTTATTCGTGATAATTTGACAATGTTAAAATAGATTACACAGATTTTATCTGCGTAATCTGCGTAATCTGCGTAATCTGCGGATTATTTTATAGGTGATTTTTGTATGCAATATAACGGAGAGCTGCTGTAAGTCACTCAAAATTTTCTTAAAAATAAAATCTCTTCCATTACTTTAAAGGCATTCCCATGATTCCTTTAGGACATCTGTTGGATGGTCTTATCTTATTCTATAATGCTTATAGAACGAGCAAGACACCTCCCATAACTCAAAGTCTGTCTGAATTTAAAAGAAATTTAAAATCGATCTATGAACTTCTTCCTGCGCCTTGCCAGATAGACTACCGCAAAAAAAAGCTCAAGCAACGAGAGGAAGATTTAAAATTTTTAAACTCTAATATTCAGAATATACTGCTAAGGAAAACCAAAGAAAGCATTAGTCTGGCAGCGGAAATCTATCAGAGTCTATTACGATTAAAAGGCTATCACTCCACACTTTTCGAGCTTGGCAGAGTTTTGGGAAATAACACAGATTTAGCCAAATACCTTTTCCATGAAATTGCTAAAAATGAAGAGAAAGTGGTTATATTGGAAATTATCACTTGTGATAAGGCAAGAGATTTTTTACTCTTAGACCAATATCCTCTTGTCCTGGGGAGAGACACTTCGGCAACAGAAAATCTTTTTATGGTTCGCGATTCCCTTGTGTCACGCCCTCATTGCTGTCTTACCAGAGAAGGGAGCAGCATCCTTTTAGAAGACATGCAAAGCAGGAATGGAACTTATGTAAATGGGAATATGATACGAGAAAAGGCTTTGCTGAAATCGGGTGATAAAATCAGGATTGGAGACAGCAAAATCCAGATCGAGATTATGAACCAGGAAGAAATCGAAGGCACATTTGAAACCAAAATCCTGGCATTTTCCCCTGCACCAAGCTTGAGTTGCCAGCAAGTTACCCTGCTAACATTAGCTATAGCCTTGCTTTTTCTCTTGATTCTTGCCTATATTACCTTGCCTGCAAATTAGTGCAACAACAAAGAGATTTTGTATTTGGGGAAAAATTTCAATTTTTATTCTGGTCAAAATGCTGTTGAAGATATTTCAAGAGATGCTATCTCGGACAAGCCAAAACCAAAAGGTATGAATCGCGAATAAGACGAATACAAATTACACGAATGAAATTTCTATAAAAAATATTCGTGCTATTCGACCATTCGTCTTATTCGCGATAGAAATCTTTATTTTTTCTGCAAAAATTTAATTGCACAGGATTATTTTGACTATTAACAGCAGCTTTTTTTTCCCAAGAGTTTATGGATTTTTTCCAGCAAAAGATCGCATTCAAAAGGCTTTTCCAGGAAATCGTTGATTTCTGCAAGCGAATCGCTTACTGTTTCCTGGCTAAATCTCATGAAACCAAGTTTAAATTGCTCATTGATAGCAGAGAAAATCAATATAGGAAGCTGCTTTAAGCTTTCCTCTTTACGGACATCTTGTGCTATTTCAAACCCACCACAAACATTTTCTGGAAACATCACATCTAAAATAAGCAAATCAGGAGATTCTGCCTTTATTTTTTCTACTGCATTTTTAGTATTTTTATGCGAAACCACATGAAATCCATGGTTTTCTAATACCATTTTTACAGCATCCACAATATCAAAATCATCATCAACAATGAGAATTTTTTTCATTTTTATATTCCTTTAAAACATTAAACATTGGTAGTGTAAAAAATCAATTTTTATCTAACCATCCACCGTGGAACGAAGCTTTCTTTAAGCCCGATACAATATAGGGACACTTTTTCATCCATTTCCATAGAAGGCCGCTATGGTAGTTTTCAATCATTAAAACAATAGGGCCATTGTCTATCCCTAGCCAATCAGGGCCAATCCATGCATTTCCCTTAGTTTTTGGATAGGTTTCATTGAAAGCATCATAAAATCCATATTTTCCCATAATTTTTCCGCTATGGATCTCATTCATTTTTTTCAGTGCAGGAATGCAGATTTCAGGGGCAAAAGGAATGGATCCCCCAACGGCTGTTGGAGCAATAGTGCCATCGTCTTGTATTTCTACAAGGCTTGCTCCTCTTGCCCAATAGGTTTGGAAATTTTGTTTTTTGCCATCCAAGACATATTCAGCATTTTCAGGCCCATCGCAGGCAGTCAATCCCCAGATTTCGGCACTATAGCCCTTAAATCCAGAGGGATTAGCCATGCAATAGGCTCTGTTGGAATAGACAGCCTTTCTGGAATTGATAAAATAGTCGATTCCTTTGCTTTTCATATATTCGTCTTGTATTCCCTGAAAATCGATCCAGACATGAGAGTATTGATGACCAAAAAGCGGAGAAAAATTGACATGTGTCTGCCCATAGAATTCGGCCCAAAGGTATGTTTTTGTCCATGCTTCCCATGAAAGATGGCTTACTGGATGAGTAGGAGAAGCTAGTGCCAGGATATACAGAATCATAGCTTCATTATAGCCTTTCCAGTCCGATTCTAAAAAACCTTTTTCTGGACACCAGCCCATAGATACGAGCGGCGGCCTTGCCTGCATCCATTTCCAGTCTATACGCAAGTAAATTTTGTCTGCATAGTCTCTGATCTGGTTTTCGAGAGGGTTGTCCTGGTCGAAATATACCTGGCAAGAAAGTATTCCAGCAAGGAGCAAAGTAGTATCAATGGAAGAGAGTTCTACATCTTTATATCGAAGACCTGTTTCCATATCTAAAAAATGGTAGAAAAATCCTTTATAGCCAGTGCATTTTTCTGGGTCTGTGCCTTGCGGTGCTTCCCAAAAGAATTTTAGGGTAGCAAAGACTCTTTGGGCTGCTTCTTCTCGGCTAATAAACTTTTTTTCTATGCCTACAAGATAGGATGAAAGAGCAAAGCCTACAGCAGCAATGCTACTAAAAGATTTTGTCGGATAGCGGTCTGGTGTGAGACCATTTTGGGGGTTGGTAAGTTCCCAGAAATAAAGGAAAGACTTATACTGAAGATCCTTCAAAAAAGGATCCATTGGCCTGGATTGCTCCTGGCTATGGGCGCAAAAAAGAAATAACAAAAGCAAAAAGGATAAGATTTTCATAATACACCGTTTATCCATAAAAACAAATTGATTTTTTATAAAATCCATAGTTTCCCAAAAGAACAATGACTATAAAAGAATATATCTTGTGCTTGTTGGGAAGGTTATTTCCAATATACTATCCTGGAGAATTTTTGCAACTTTTTTTTGTTTTAAAAAAAATTTCCATTTAGCGATGAGAATTAAATAATAGGAGTTACGCAGGTATTCTTAACATATTGAAATACAATATATATCTATCTTGCAAACGATTAAAATCTTGACTCTATTTAGTTTT
>JABWCH010000195.1 GCA_013359215.1 Candidatus Brocadiia bacterium
ACTTACGATGATTTTTGGATTTATTGGGTTAGCCTCGTGGTTTCGTGATGGCAAATGGAGGGCGAGGCTACTGCCGAGCCATACCCTCCTGCTCGGCAGGAGCAATTTTTATCTTTCCAACAGCTTCAAGAGCGTTCTATGCACCAGGAGATCGCTGGTTACTATTCCAACAACTTTCTTTTTTTCATCCACAACAGGCACAGCAGAAACAAGGTTGTTTTGCAAGAGTTTCACTGCGTGGATAATCGCATCTGTAGGAGAAATAGTGATGCTTTTTTCGCCTGGGGTCATGAGTTCTTTGACTTTGGTATCTCTTGGGAGGTTATAGTTTACAAATCTTGTTACATCCCAATCGCTTATAACGCCAAGCAGTATTTTGTCATTATCAACAACAGGCAGGAAGTCCATTTTTTCTGCAACAAGAATTTTGGCTGCTTCTGGGATAGTCATGTCTGGTGTGCAGCATGTAAATTGGGTAATCATGACATCTTTCACAAAGCGATCCTGGTGGATGATTCTTTCCAGGCTGATTTTTTCTGCGACCTGGTAAGGCAGTAAATCTGGATCAGCAACAAGGTTGCGAATAAAGAGCGTGATGTTTTCACGAATCACCTGGTCGCGCTTTTGCTCGGCTTGTTTTCTGCGCTCTTTAGCAAGCTCTGCAAATTGTTCTTTGTGTTTTTCTAGCCATTCTTGGACTTTGGCTTTGTCCCCTCTGATGCTTTCAGGGATGTCCAGCTCTTTTGGTGTTGGCAAAAGCTTTTCATAAGCAGCGAAAATCACTCCGCCTGAATTGACAAGATAGTCTGTTGCAATGAATACGCCTCGTTTCTGGAAAAGAATCTTTTCTATTTTATGCCGCTCTTCGATCCTTTCTTTTTCCAGAGAAAGTGTGTTTGCTGCTTCGATTACAATCATCCATGCACCAGCTTTATCGGCTGTCACGCAAGGATGAAATTTTTCGTCTATTCCAACATAGTTTGGGATAGGCGTTGCTGTGAGCAAAATATCCGCAGATTCTTTCAAAAGATCATTAGAAACATTGCAAAATTTGAAATTTTTATTGTCTTTTTTGGCTTGATAGTAGCAAGATGTTACTACGTGTTTTGGAGTCTTAAGTCTGAGCAACTCATAAACATCCAGGCCATCCTGAGAATATATATAACCATCCTCATCGCTAACGCCTGTCAGCTTAGGCGGATTCTGGCATTTGCTCAAAAGGTTTCCCTCCAGCAAAAGCCTTGCAAAATTTGCGCCTACTGCTCCAAACCCTTGGATTAGAAGAGTTGCCTGGTCTAAGGAAAGCAAAGGATATTTTTTAAATTGTGGTAGTTCTCTGAGCTTATAGAGTAAAGAAAAGATTTGATCCATGGCTACTACCGTTCCACCAGCAGCAGCCCCTACAAGATCAATTCTGTTGCCACCCATGTCTACTGTTTTGGAAACAACATTGTTGAGGCCATTATAAATGGCGAAGGTTTTCATGTCTTCATCGTTTGTCCCAACATCAGGCCCTGGATTGTATATTTCAATATAGCGGCTCAGCATTTTAGCAAAATTTTCAATTACTTTGGCTCTTTGCTCTGGGGTTATGTTAGGGATTCCAATGATTCCGCTCTTTCCTCCACCAAAGGGTAAATCAGCAGCAGCATTTTTCAATGTCATGCCTCTTGCAAGGCTGGCGACTTCTCTTGGACTGACAGTTTTTGTAAAACGTGTCCCGCCTAAAGATGGCTTTCCCATGGAAAGGTTATCTACAACAAGGTATCCACCCATTTCTAAATCATCCGCATGTTCCCATAAAAAAATGACTTTTTTAGGGCCAAGGGCATCTACCTGGATTCCTAGTTTTTCTATAAGAGCCTTATCTTCTTCTCCGTTTAGTTCTACAAAAGAATAGCAGCCGTCTACTATTTTCTTTTTTTCTAGCTCTTCGTAAGAGAATAGTTTTTTTAACTCTTCATTCAATAATTTCGGAATCATAATTTTATCCTTTTTGTAATTTTTGCAATCATTGCAAGATAGAAGTTTAAAGCACCTTAGTTTTCTCCAGGCCATTTTTCTGTTGAATCAGGCCATTCTTCCAAGGATTCTTCTTGCTCTTTTGTGTCTTTTTCTTTTTTTTGAGAAGTTTTCTCTTCTTCGTCGTAGTCTTTATAAATTTTAGTTTTAGAAGTTCTAGGGCGGGAAGGGGAAAAAGAATCCCCTTGAGAGGAAATAAAGATGGCTTTATTTTCTTTGACATCTTCATACCGAACGCTGAGAACTCGTATTTTGCCGCTGGATTCAAATATCTTGGAAGCCGCTTCTTCTAGTGTATATTCGCCTAAATAGGTTGATTCTCCCAGGGGGGAATACACCTCTGTTGTTCCTGTTTCTCCCACATATCCTATGATGTCCCCCACTTTATTATAAACAAGATGGTGGTAGTTTATATCTCCATCCTGGCTTTCCCATTCATATTTATGGGCATAGCCCAAGGTCTGAGAACCTTCCTGTATCTGGTAGCTTGCTACTTTTTTGGGTTGTTGATCTACTATGTAAAGCGATTTCGTATTTTGTTCTGCGCAGGACAAAAGAAAGCACACAAGGGCAAGTATGACAGATAATAATTTCAAGACAAATCCTCCATAAAATTTTTCGTTCTGGCATTCTGTTCTTGAAATGCCAGGTTATTTTCCTTTTGCTTTGAGAAGCAGTTGCTTTGTTGCTACTTTTCCTTTCTTTTTTTTCAGATCGCTGATTTGATCCGAAAGAATATCGTAGTTCTTCTTTAGCGTTTCTACTACCCAGGATATATCATGGTTATCGCCAATGTATGGACCAGAAGGAAGGCCCTTTTCTTGGTTCTCACGTCGAATTTTTAGAAGAACCCCCATTTTTTTTTCATATAATCTGCGGGCTGTGGAATCGCTGGGGTTGACAAGATAATCTTGGGCTACCATTTGGGTGTTGATCGTTGCTTTGAACTCTGCCTGCAATGCTTCTATTTCTCTGGAAAGGCTTTGGTATTCTTGCTCTAATGTGTCGGCTTCTGTATTTCCGTATATTGGCATTATATTATTGGAAAAGTTAGAACTAGAGACATTGCTTTCTATGATATTTGTAGCATATTGTTGAGGTATAGTATCATAAGTGGCGAACTCATCAGGCGTTGTTATAATATTGGCATCTTTCCCAGAAGAGGAGCAACGTAAAAGGGTGCATACCAGTAAAGCAAAAAGGATTTGTTTCAAAATAGACATAGCGTAAAATCCCCACTTCATGCCATTCCAAAAACGGAATGATGGTTTATAAGAGAGAGAGAATGATTCCTAAAAAGAAAAAGCAAAGAGCCATAATAAGGGAATATTGGATTCCTAAGCGCATTGCTTTTAGAGGTGTGTTTTCTTCTATTATAAAATATACCATACAAATCACATAGCATAAAGCATAAAAAAATAGAAGAAACTCTGATCTACTGTAAAGGATTTTCTGTTTCCTTAAAATGCTGCTCTAACAAATGTACTAAAACAAAAAGATTCAGCAACGATGCTGTATAAATATACACATAGCCCAAATGAAAGAAAAAACATTCATCTGGTAATGCTGGAACAAAAGAAGAAAATACAATACTGCTTATGATAAAGAGGCCAGAACAAAGCTGTATCCAAAAAAAAATCTTGGAAGCAGAATACCCCTCAGAATGGAGAAGAAACATTCCTGTGCAATAGGATAAAAAAATTAAACCAAAGAGAAGAATCCCTTTCCATTTTTTTCCTAAAAAGCAATGCCCCAGCCCTGGGATAAGCCATCCAAGAAAAACAAGCAACAAGGAATATACGATAAAAAAGCTCCTACTAATTTTTACCTATCTCGGACAAGCCGAAACCAAAAAGGTATGAATCGCGAATGAGACGAATATACAAATTACGCGAATGAAATTTTTATAAAAGCTATTCGTGCCATTCCATTCGATCATTCGTGATAAAATCTTTGCTTTTTCAGCAAACATCTAACTTCTTAGTTTCTATAACGCTGTGAACTTAAATGAGATAGCCGCTCAGCGTAAGCCTTCTTTTCAGGAGTAAAAAAACAGGTATCCAGTTTTTCTTTTTGCCAGGCTTAGGTGTAGAATAAAATTCTTTGATGCGCCAGGCGGTGCTATTTTTACTTCCTTACAGAAGGCTTACACTCCGCTTTTGTCTTGACTTCTCTCTAAGCAGCTAGTTAAAAAATAAGTCGTTAATTTTAAGAAAGCGGGGAATACACTATGCTTAATTGTATTTCATATTCAGAAGAACTTAGCCTTACAGATGTAGTTTGCGTCCAATGAGGGTCAATATGGATTTGACCCAAAGAAGGATAAAGTTCAGGTGGCTTTAAGGATAGCTTAATATTCTTTTGGCTAAGTTTGGCAACTGTGTTACCTACAAGCGTGTTGACGAATTCTTTAGAGCCGTCTTTAGCCAGATCGTCTATTTCCTTTAAGTTTTCCTGGGCAATATTAGAGGCAATTTTTAAAAGAGGTTTTTCGCTTAAAGAAAGTATATACATACCTTTTGTATTGCCATAGAATTGCTGGCAAACATTCCACAGATAAGGGGCGATTTTTTCAGGATTGTTATGCGATTCTAAAACATCCACGTCTATATCCACCAGACGTCTCAAAAATTTAATTGTCAAATCAATAAAGGTTTGTGGAATTTCTGGATTTAAGGATTTTACAATTGCATATTGTCCCTTGGCTTCATAAACATTTTGCTGCGATTTATATACCTTTAGCTCTTCTTCCAATTCGCTTAAATTCAAATAGCCTTTTTGCAGCAAAGCATCCCCTAGAGAAATACGTTCATTCTTTTGAATGACCAAAAGTTCCTCTAGTTGTTCTGGCGTAAGGTATTGCATGTCTATGGCAATTTCGCCAAATAATTTATCTGTAGTTATTTGCTGACTACGAATGCGCTCCACCTGTTCTGCATTGAGATAACCTGCATCCAAGGCGATTGTTCCCAGTTTTACATTGATTGTCTTTTGGAATTCCAAAGCGTCCAGGAGTTCTTCTTTTATGATTTTTCCCCGTTCCAAAAGAAATTGGCCGAAAAATTTGACAGACATCTCCTCTCTGCCTTTCAAAATATTGTCAAAAGTAGTCAAACAAGAAAGTAATTATCATTACTTGGTTTCCCAAGCATGTTCGTACGCGGAAAAATGAGATACCTTGACAATGTCACATTTTGCCTCTAAAAGCACGCACTCTTTTATAAAATGCTTTTTTTCGAGATTTGTACTGGATGATCGATGATAAAAATAGCATCCGCAACAGCCAGAGGTGCTTTCAACCTGTTCTAATATGACATTGTATAAATAGTTAGCCTTCGCAGACTTTTTTCAAGACTTCTACCAAGGTGCTTTTTTCATAGGGTTTCATAACAAAATTTTTAGCACCTTTTTCCAGAGATTCCATGACTTTTTCTTTTGCTCCCATCGAAGAAACCATTACTACTTTTGCGTTTGCATCTTTTTTGATTAGTCTTTCGAGGGTTTCGATTCCATCCATTTCTGGCATAATAATATCCATAAGTACCAGATCAGGCTTCAATTCATCATATTTTGTCAAAGCTTCCTGGCCAGAAGTGACTTCGCCAACAACTTCAAATTCTGTGTCTTTGAGAGTCTTTTTTAGGATTTTTAAGGTTACTAAAGAATCATCTACTGCAAGAATTTTGAGCTTGCCTCCTTCAGACATATTAGCTCCCTTCGTAAAAACAAATTGGCTCATTAGGCCAATGACTTTCCATTTAAGGAATTATAATCATAAATCAGGGAATTTTTGTCCCTATCCATACAAATAGTCTTTTAACAATCTCACGTTTACACCAACAATCTAGCATTGAGTTATTTAGCGATGAGAATTAAATAACTTCCCCATTTTTAATCGAATACAAGACAGCTTGTTATGTAAATTTTACTTCTGTGTATCCCTAAATTAAAGGGAAATCACAAAAATTTCGATAACGATTAAGGTTAAGATTAAGATAATGATAACGAATCGGACTACGATTCTTAATCTTAATCGTTATCTTAATCGTTATCTTTATCGTCTAAATGGGGAACTTATTTAATACTTATTTAATTCCGATTCCTTATTTTTTATAAATCCCTAATGCCATTCTAACTTTTTCCTTATATATTTCAAGGTAAAATTTATCGCTTTTCTATTGTTTTCAATTTTTGTTGAAATTATTCCTGGAATAGCATTCGTCAATAAGACTTTTTTTCAATTCATCATGGATTTTCTGAAGCCTTTGTGTATGGAAAAAAATTTCTTTATTGTTTGCGATTCCCAGGGAAACAATTTCTTGGTCCAGAATATTTTCTGTCCATAGTTTGAGGAATGCTATCATCAAATCATATAGTTTTTTTCTTTTGTTTTCTATGTCGATTATGGATGTCGAAGCTGTTTTTCCTCCCTGGCATGTAGATTCCACGCCTTGGGAAATTTCTGTGACTAAATTCAGGCTCAATGTAGCTGTTTTTGACTGCTTTTCAGTAGAACTGGCAATGTTGGAAATCATTTCTGTTACTTTTTTTGCCCCTGCTACGATTTTTCTTAAGCTAACACCTGCCTGAACAGCAAAACCAGCTCCTTTGTCGATTTCTTTGATTCCTTCATCCATAGACTCTACGGCACGAGCTGTTTTTTCCTGGATTGATGAAAGCGTAGAGGCGATTTCTTTGGTCGCGTGTGTTGTTTTTTCTGCCAAACTACGAATCTGGTCTGCGACAACGCCAAACCCTCTTCCTTGCTGTCCTGCTCTTGCTGCTTCAATGGCAGCATTTAAAGCAAGCAGATTGGTTTGGTCTGCGATGTCCTCAATAACGCTGATAATATCCACTATAGTTTCCGCACTTTTGCCTAATTCCTGAATCACCACAGCAGATTTAGAAACAGTTTGTGTGATTTTGTTCATGTGGCGAATAATCTGGCTTACAACTTCACCTCCTTTTTTAGCATCTTCTTCTGAGGATTTAGAAGTATCAACACAAGCCTCTGCCTGGCTAGATACAGATTTGATGGAAGTAGACATCTCAGCGAGGGCAGAACTTGTTTTTTGCGTTTTTGCATTTTGGTCTTGCAGAAATTCTAAAACTCTTTCTAGTTGGATGACAACTTCTTTTAAATGGCTGCAAAAGCTTTCATGCAATAGAGTTGTTTCATTCATTGCACCTGTGAATTCATAAGCTTTGTGCTTTTTTTTCTCCAAAAAATCCTGCCACATTTTTTCAAAATTCTGGTGGAATCTTTCCATGCAGGAAATTTCTACAGCGATTCTATCTTTTGTATTTTCCAGGGAAGGAAAGAAAAGATCACCTATCATCCAGGTAAAAAGAAAGATACATGCACACCCTGAAAAAATCCAGCATAGAAACAAGATCGCAGGGTTTTCTTCTTTCAGCGAAAAGCCAAAGAACATCAGTCCTGAAACAACGCAAAAAAAGAGAAGCAAGGACAATGCAATTCTTATCCTTGGCCCTAAAAAAAACTGTTTTATCGAGAGCATAGTTCGAGAAAACATCTATCTATCCTTTAGAGTCGGCCTGTCAAAGTCTAGAAGCTTGTCTATGTTTAAAAGGCTAATTAAACGGTCTTCCAATTTTGCTACACCATAAATGTATTCGCTTTCCATTCCTCCCATAACGGCTGTCGGCGGTGGCTCTATGCAAGAAGATTCTAATGTTTTTGTTTCTAAAACAGCATCGACGATCCCGCCAACCATGATAGATTCTATTTCTAAGATGATGATCCTGGTCGTCCTGGGATCAAAGTGGGATTCAAAGTGAAAGCGTTTACGCAAATCAATAATAGGAATAACATTCCCTCTCAGGTTAATGACACCTTCAATAAAGTCTTTTGCTTTTGGGACTTTAGTCATAACGGGAAGTCGGATTACCTCTTTTACATGCGAAATTTCAAAAGCAAATTCTTCTTCTCCTAACATGAAAGTAACAACCTGGAGATACTTTTCATCTTCTGTATCCATACTATTGCTTCACCTCATTAGAAGAGGAATCTTTTTCCTCTTGTTGATTCTTTGGCTCTGGAGATGGGCTTATTTCCTTTTTTTCGTGCAGTATATCCATGCTTTTTATAATAGCGATTTGCCCTATAATTTCTTCAGAGTCACGCCGTATTTCAGTCAAAGACTGCTGGTTTTTCATAGCCAGAAGTTCCAGATCTTCCATTTCTTTTTTTAGAGAATAGCATTTTTTCTGCTGCTCGTTTATGCTAAGGAAAAGAGATTTTGTGAATTTATGGATCTCTCCTGTTGCTGTAGTTATCTTATGTCGGATCTGGCCTTGTTCAACAGCATGGATACGAATCTGAGACATCAGTTCATTGAGTTTTTCTATAGAAGAAGCGATTCTTTTGAGTGTCATACCTGCTTTGGCTGCCATTCCTACGCCTGT
The DNA here is from genome assembly GCA_013359215.1 of Candidatus Brocadiia bacterium. GTDB lineage: Bacteria > Planctomycetota > Uabimicrobiia > Uabimicrobiales > JABWCH01 > JABWCH01. Next base: position 8,452 of record JABWCH010000195.1, read on the forward strand.
TTCCACTTCTTTGCTTCCGCCTTCCATGGAATGAACAGCTCCTGATGTTTCTTCTTGCAGATTTTTAATCATGCCGACAATTTCTTTGGTTGCTTTTTGGGTTTTTTCTGCGAGATTGCGGACAGATTCAGCGACTACAGCAAAACCTCTTCCTTGTTCTCCTGCTCTTGCAGCCTCAATGGAAGCATTCAGAGCCAAAAGATTGGTTTGGTCTGCAATATCATCGATCACGCTACTGATTTCCTCGATTTCATTAGAGCTTTTACGCAGTTTATCTATTGTCTGTGTTGCGGTTTTTACATGCTTGGCAATCTTATTCATGCCGTCTTCCATTTCGTGGATTACTCCAGTACCTTCTCTTGCCGCACTTACAGCTTCTTGAGAGATGTTGGATGCAGAATCTATTTTAGTGGCTTCGTCTTTTATATCTTCATTTAAAGAACCCACTTCTGTTGAACTGGCAGTAATAGAAGAGGAAAGGTCATCCACTTTTTCGTATATTGTCTGAACCGAAGAATTCATTTCTACAATATGAGTCACAACCTGGCGGATTGTAGAATTTTGAGTTCCAATATTTTTCATGATTTCTACAATACGGTTAAAATTTTCAGAAACTAGCTTGGAAAGAGTCTTTATGCTGTTTATTTGATCTGATTTTCTAAGAGAGTTTTCCTTTACAAAATCGCTGATCTTGCCTGCCCAGATGCCAAAGTCTTCTTGTGTAGAAAAAGGATTTTCCCAATTTTCTATTTTTTCTTCATGAAGTTGCATAAGCATCTGAGAAAATTTTTGCATGCGAATCTGGACTCGCCATGCTAAAAACATTCCAACCAAAGTTCCTGTTACCAGGCACAGCAAAATAGACATGCCCATGTCTTCTTTTGGCAAAGCCATAAGTATGCCTTTAGAACAAATTGCAGATAAAATACAGGCAACAATTATTTTAATACCCAAGGTAATTCGCATACCATTCACCTTTGCATTATGAAAGTAGATTTTTGATTGCTATAAAAAGTTCTTCTTCATCAAAAGGCTTGGGAAGATGGGTGTTGATCCCTGCTTCCATGCCTTTAATTCGGTCTACCATTTCTTTGTGAGAGCTAATGGCTATTACAGGAAGATTGTGAAATTTTCTTTGCTCGCGAATCTTTGCTGTGAGTTGATAACCATTCAATTCTGGCATTTCAATATCTGTAATGACTAAATCTACAGGATAGTCATTCAATTTAGACAGAGCTTCCTTCCCGTCCATGGCCTCCAGAATTTTATACCCTCCTCTGGATTCGATAGCCAGCCTTGTTCTTTTTCTTTCGCTACGAGAATCCTCTACCAAGAGAATACAAACAGGGCCTTCTTTTTCTGCCTTTCTTGGCTTAGATGTCTTTTCTTCTGTGCTGCTCAAGATGATGCCAGTGCTGTGAGGCAAAAGGCGCAGAATTCCCATGATGTCCAGAATTAAAGTAACTTTTCCATCGCCTCCAATGCAAGCACCTGAGAAGCCTGTCGTGTTTTCCAAGACTTTGCCCATGGGTTTGACAACAACTTCTTCCTGCCCTACGATTTTGTCCACGACAAGAGCAATTTTTTTATCAGCCATACCAGCAATAACAACATATATGTTTTCGGAATGGTTTTCCTTTTGCGATTTTAATCCAAATATATGATGCAGCCTCACTATGGGGACAATCGTATCTCGAAACCGCATGACTTCTTTGCCTGAAATGCTTTTTATCTGATGCTGGCTCAATCTGGCAGTTTGCATAACAGAAGTGATAGGAATAGCAAAAATTTCTTCTGCAACCTGAACATGCAAAGCATGGATAATAGCCAAAGTTAAGGGCAAACGAATCGTAAAGACTGTGCCTTTGTTCAATTCCGACGAAATATCGACAGAGCCATTCAGCTTTTGTATGCAACTCTTCACCACATCCAGACCAACCCCTCTTCCAGAAACGTTTGTAACCTTTTCTGCTGTAGAAAAACCTGGCAAAAAGATAAATTCTAAAATCTCTTTGATAGGCAAGCGTTCTGCTTCTGGCTGGCTGATAAGTCCTTGTTTTATGGCTTTTTGTTTGATAGCATCAGGCTGTATTCCCTTTCCATCATCCTGGATGGTAATGACTATATGGTTTCCTTCATGGGCAGCACAAAGAACCACTGTCCCTGTTGGGTTTTTCCCTTTCTTTTTTCTCTCTTCTGGAATCTCGATTCCATGGTCTACTGAATTCCGCAGGAGATGAACCAGAGGATCGCCAATTTCATCGATCACAGATTTGTCGAGTTCTGTTTCTACGCCTTGTATAACCAGACGCACTTCTTTTCCTAAGTCCTTTGCTAAATCGCGTACAGTTCGGTTGAATCGGTTGAAGACCTTTCCCACTGGCTGCATTCTTGTCTTCAATACAGCCCTTTGTAGATCCGAAGTGACAAAGTCAATAAAATCCACAGCAGATAGCAATTCCTGACAAGATCTGTCATCCCCTAATTTTTCCACAAGACCTCTCACTACCTGGCTCAGCCGATTTCTTCCTAGAACAAGCTCTCCTACAAGATTCATCATTTTATCCAGCCTTGGAGTCTCGACTCTGATGCTTTGCTCTGCCATGGCAGAAGGCTTTTCTTGCATCTTTTTTGCTGAAACTTTTGTGTCGGGGACCTGCTCTTTTTCTTCTTTGAGAATTTGCAAAGAAGACTGGTATTTTTGGGGATTAGGGTTCAAACTTTTCTTTAAATTAAAAATAACCTGGGAAGGGTCACCTTCATCTTTATTCCCTTTTTCAAGCTTTTGGAAGAAATTTTTTAGAAAATCCACAGTAGCTAAAATAGCATCCATAACAGAAGAAGATAAAGAGAGATTCCCTTTTCTGACTTCCTTCATGACTTCTTCTGCGCAATGTGCGAGTTCTGAAATTTTTTCAAATTTTAAAAAAGATGTTGTGCCTTTAAGCGTGTGGAGGTATCGGAAAATCTGGTCTAAAAGCTGCTGATTTTCAGGATTTTTTTCTAATTTTACCAAATCCTGGTCTGCTTTTTCGATCAATTCTTTAGATTCCTGCAAGAAGTCCTGTATCAGTTCTTCCATATCTTCCTGGCTTAGACTAGAATTTTCCAGATAAGGAGAAGAAACGCTCTGGACAAGCTTTTTTCCGTCTTCTTTGCCTTCTTTTGGTTCATCTTCTGGCTGCTTTTCCTGAGAGACAGGCATTTCTTGTATTTTTTCCGTGCTTTGGGAATTCTTAAATTCAACAATGCTCTCTTGCTTTTGTTCTTGTTTTGTAGGGGCAATGCTCTCTTGCTTTTGTTCTTGTTTTGTAGGGGCAATGCTCTCTTGCTTTTCTTCCTCAAGGAAGTGCCTCAAATTGGCTACTATATTAGAATAATCGTGAGCTTCTTTTTCTCCTGCTTCTGCCTGAGAGAAAAGCTTTTTTATGGCATCGATACTGGCGAGAATAGCATCTGTAATCGTAGAAGAAAGAGATTTTTTCCCTGAGCGGATTTCGCCCATAACATCTTCAGCAGCATGGGCTAATTTCCCCATCTGAGCAAAAACAGACTCAGAATTCAGAAAATTGGCAGTGCCTTTGATTGTATGGAAATTGCGGAAAATACGATTGAGCAAGTCTTTATCTTGGGCATTGCTTTCCAGGGAAACCAAATCCTGGTCTAATTTTTCAAGCAAATCTGATGATTCAACAATAAAGTCTGCAATAATTTCCTGTAGATCGTCTGCATCCAAACCCATATACAATATCCTGATTGCTAGGCAAACATTCCAAATTAAGGTATAGGCACAAAATGCGCAGAACCTATACCAATCCTGTCTGCACGGATTTTCAATTTGTAACAATTCACAACGTTACGGATTACAAATTCGTAACGAAAAAAATGCTTTTTTATTTTTTTGCTCTGCCCATTAAAGAGATAATATCATGAACAGGCTTTGTTCCACTTCCTAAAATCAAAGATGTAAAGAAATAGTCTACCCAGATGTGGACTTCCATATTTAGTCTTTGCATTAACTGGAGTTTGAGTGTATAGCAGAATACAAAACCAAAAAGAGTTGCCAACAGCCACATAAACACCATTTTTTTCTTTTTTTTGTTGTCTTCATCTCTTTCTGGAATATTCCATAGAATGCTGACAACAGAATCCAAAAGCTCTAAAATTCTTTCAATAGCTTGCGCCAAAAAGTAAAAAATCAAAATATTATCCATAACCAACCCCCTGAAAAAAAATAAAAAAAAATACCTTAGCTAACCGCAGGTACGACCTGCGACTATTCACGTTAATCCCCTTTGGGGAAAGAATTTATATATTTGCTAAGTTTTAATTTGTGTCCATTCGCAGAATACATTCGGAAAGGCTATTTTTCGCGGAGAATCTTCATACCATCGGAATAAAGCTTAAGAAAAGCATCCTCCAGAAGCAAATTGCAGCCCAAAAGACCTTGGACAACATCATAGCTCCACTGCATGTATTCTAAGCGTCTTTCCATAGTCCAATAATAGGGCGGATCGTAGATTACAGAGTCTATATTGGAAATTTTATCTGCTATTTTGACCTGCTTTGCACGTAGGCTTTTTTTGGGAGCAGTTTCTACTTGAAGCCGTTTGCGTTCTTCCTTGGAAAGAGATTTGTCGTCTGTAACTTCCTGAACTACAGAAAGAACTTCCTTTCCAAAAATTTCTTCAATTTCCTCAGGTTTTGTTTCCGTATCTTCTAATGTATCATGTAAAATAGCTGCAATGACAGCCACTTCATCCTCTATCTTTCCAATTTCCACCAGTATATTAGCAGCTTCTACTGGATGCAGAATATAAGGCAGCTCACGTTTATTCTTGCGTTTTTGGCTGCCATGCTTTTGCGCAGCAAAATGCACAGCCTTGAGTATTTTTTTTGCATCCATTCTCCCATTCCTTTAAAATAAAATTTATTTTTTGTCTATTTCTTCTAAAATAGGTTTCAAAAGTGCTTCTAACTCTCTTAGAGAAATCGGTTTCTCTAAACTCAAAAAATGCTTTTCTTCTATGAGATATTGGATAGCGTCTAATGTTCCATCAGCCAGGACAATACATCTTTTGAAATATTTTGTTTCTAATATTTTAAAGAGAATTTCTCTTTTTTCCATATTAGAAGGAATCATATCTAAAAAGACTATTTCGTATTTTTCTGTCTGTAGCGTGTGGATGGCAACATCTTCCTTGGCTAATGCTTTAAAGTCGATATGGCGCATACTCAGATGCCTGCTAAGATCTCTTTCTACTTCTTGGTCTGATCCAATAAATATGGCCTTGCAGGAACTTTTATTTTCATTGTATAAAGGAAGCTCAATAGTAAATAAAGCTCCTGATTCTTCATTTATGGCTTTGATCTTACCATGATGCTCCTGGATTATGTTATGGCTTATAGAAAGCCCAAGCCCAGAGCCTTTCCCTATCTCTTTGGTTGTAAAGAAAGGATCAAATATTTTTTCTAAAAATTCATCAGGGATTCCATGACCATTATCTTTTACTTGAATAAAAGCCGTCGTTTGGTTTTTGCGTAAGGATATCTTGAGTATTTTTTGCTTCAGGGATTCCATAGCATCCTGTGCATTGTTCATAAGATTCAATAAAACTTGTTGGATTTGCCCTGGCTCTACTTCGATTAAAATATGCTCTTGGGGGTAATCTCGCACAACTTCAATATTATATTTTCTAAAAGCAAACTGTTTTAATTCCAATGCTTTTTCGATTAGCTCTTTTGCTTCTATATGGATCTTTTTCAATACTTTGTGCCTGGCAAGGTTAAGCAAATTCTGCATCAATTTCTGGCATCGGGCTGCTTCACTTTGTATTAGATTAAGATCATGCTTGACATCAGGGGGAACATCTTGATTTACAAGTAAGCTGGCATAGCCTAGAATGACAGTAAGAGGAGTGTTGATCTCATGCACTACCCCAGAAAGAAGTTCGCCTACAGCAGAAAGGCGGCTGCTTCTTTCCAATTCTTTTTGCAGAAAATATTGCTTTGTCATATCTCTAAAAATAATACCAGACATCAACTCCCAAGGATAGGATAAAGGCAAAGCACTGATAGAAAAAATTCTTCCATCGGAAATCTTTATCTTATCGCCGAGCATGACATTGTTCCCTTGTGTCTGTTGCAGTATTTTCTCTAATCCCATATTTTTAAGGGCTTCTGGTATTTCTTTGATCTGGCTGCATTTCAATAAGGCAAAGGCTGAGTCATTTGCCATAGAAACTGTACCCATTTCGTTCAGAACGATTACACCATCGTTCATTCCATTGATAAAAAGATTCATTCTATCTCTTTCTTTCTTATGGAATTCTTGTAGTCTCTGTATTGTTCCTGCGATTTGGGCAGCGGTTACGTCTAACAATTCTTCTTCATCGCTTTGCAGATTGCGCATTTTGGGTAACACTACACAAAGCGAACCTCTCAAATTGCTATAGCCAGGGAAAGGTATTTCAATGAGCTTATCGATTTTTCCTTCGGGAAGATGGCTATTTTCTATGAGAGATTTATCAACAATCAATTTTTGCTGTATACCTTCTTGCATTCCTTTTTGCCAATCGTGCGCAAATTTTTCTATTTCATTTTGAGAAATAGGGCTTAACAAGATTATATACGCTCTTATAAAATGATCTTCTTGAATAAAGCAAGCCATCATGGAGATGGGAAGAACTTTTCCTAAGAGCTTGGCTACATCTTTTAGCATAAGAGGAATATTTTCTGGAAAGCCGATTGCATGGCTAATCAGATACATTGTTTCCAATTGTCCCAAACGTTTCTTAAGGCGATCTCTTTGGTATAGTGCTTCTTGAAATTGTGCCTTTTGATTTTTTTTGTTTTTATGTGCGGCTAAAGCTTCTTCTACTATCTGGGAAATTTCTTGCAAGCTTCCAAAGGGCTTTTGTATGTAACGATACGCTCCACCTGCCACAGCAGCCTGGGCTGTTTCTACAGAAGCAAATCCTGTTACCAGAATAACTTCCACATCTGGATTTATTTTTTTGAGAGCAAAAAGCAAGTCAATTCCAGAAATTTTGGACATCATAATATCGCTAAGGACAACATCACAAGGATGTTTTTGAAAAATATTCAATGCCTCTTCTCCTGAAGCTGCGCTGAATATTTCATAACGATCATCTTGCAACGACGATATCATAACTTCCCGAATGAGTTCTTCATCATCCACGACTAAAATTCTGGATACGCTATTATCATTCATTTTTTTTTCCACAAAAAACCTATAATGCTGCCAATTTACCCAGGGTATTGCACCATAGCTGTCAATTTAAGCGTAACGCTATGCAAAACCTAAACCTCATACGTGTTAACTTTTTAGCCAGGGCATTGCCCCATAGCTGTCGATTTAAGCGTAACGCTATGCAAATCCTAAATCTAAACCTAAATGCAAGCCCCAAAAAGCAAGAGGGTTTTATCTGAAACGATCGCTCCGTGTAAGCCTTCTTTCAGGAATCAAAAAAACAGGTATCCCGTTTTTATTTTTGCGCCAGGCTCAAGAGTCGAATCCAATTTTTTGATTTGCCAGGCGGTACTGTTTTTGATTCCTTACAGAAGGCTTACACTACGCTCTT
>JABWCH010000196.1 GCA_013359215.1 Candidatus Brocadiia bacterium
GAGGACAATTTTGTCACTTTCGACGAAGCTATCCGAGATGCATCGAAATTTGCAGCCAAAAGGATTTTTCGGATAGGCTCTTAATACCTTTTTGGTTTCAGCTCGGCTTATCCAGATAGTTTATTTGCGATATTTTTGAAAAAGCAGACATGCTAAAACGGACAATACAAGCATCCAAGAGCATGGTTCAGGTACGCTTGTCGTAGTCATAAGCTGTATGGATTGAGAAGCATCCAAAGCAACATCGTAAACAGCAACTTCATCCATCAAACCGTGGAATCTTTGTCCACCGCCCTGTCTTGCACCAATCCAGAATTCGGAGTTTTGGATCGCAAGGTTGCCTGAGCCATTGTATGTATGCTGTAAGCTACCATTTAGATATGTTTTTACAATACCATTCTGGTATGTCAAGGTGATATGACTCCAAACATTCAGTGGCGTATAAATATTTGTGTTGATCCATGTCCATCCTGGGCTAGGGTTGTTGAATGCCCAAATGATATAGCCAGCTTCGTTTCTGGCAATTTCATAGCTATTTTCTTTGTTGATCAGAATTCCTCCCCAGGTAGGGCTAGAACCACCACCTAAAGGCTTAATCCAGGCAGAGAAGCTCATGGCTGAAGTGAAATTGAGTTGGGAGGGATTTCCTATTCGGACATAGTCTTCATTCCCATCGAATTTAAAGGCTTGTCCAAAATAGCCAGTATCATACACTGTGTCGCCTACAAGTGTACCATGAGATCCATAAATGGAAGTATCTTGTGCTGTTCCATCGCCTTGCCAGTATCCTGCCAAACCTTGGGTTGGAATGGCCCATAAGGAAGAATAAAGTATAGAACAAATCAAAAAAATCATCGTTTTCTTCATGGGATACCCCCTTTTAGTGCTTTTTTGTTCGATAAAACAAAAAAGAAATGCCAGCTAAGATTAGCCACAAGCTTCCCGCTTCAGGGACTTGCTGGTAAATCAGGGTGATTTCTGTATCGCTAAGTGCCCTGTTATAAAAGCCTAAATCGTCTATAGTACCATTAAAATAAGAACTAGCATCGCCTGCTTTACCAATAAAAATATTGTTTGAATTTGTATACAAAGAAGACTTTGTGGAACTCGTGCTATGCAGAACACCATTGATATACATTTTTGCCTGACCATTGGAAAATGTAGAAACAACGTGATACCATGGGCCTGTGTTCCATGTGCCTTGTGTGCTATTGGCTCCTTGCCAATCCCAGACATCATAAAACATCTGATCAGGTTCAGAAGATCCTTCGCCATTGGCTGAATACCAAAGTCTCCAGGCACCTGCTTTATCTACAATGTAGCTTCGGTCTTGAGAAAAGGTATAGGGATTGGTATTGAACTTTACCCATGCAGAAATGGTCATTCCTGTGGTTACATTGAAATCGCTGGAATGGTTGACAAGAATATAATCATTCCCATCAAAGCTATAAGCAGAATTGGCCGCGCCAAATCTATCGCTTGTCAAAGTAGCTCCATAGACAGTACCATTGTTGGTTCGTCCTGATGTATCGCTGGCGTTGCCTGCAAAATCATAATAGGCAAACAGCCCATTAGTCACAAGCGGTGCTGCCGAGATTGTGCTTAAAACACTTGCCAGAAGAATAAATAAAAGCAATTGTTTTATCATAGCAAAATCCTTTCTTTTGAAAAATTTCCATAAAAAAACATCTTTGCAATTTTTTAAAAATATTTTTATTATTTAAACATCTTTATATGTATTTTGTCAAGCTATCTTTTTTGGGTGCGTGCATGAGGAATTTTCTAGCTGTGCCTTAAGCAGTCTACGATTTCCATGTTGGCTGCCTTATAGGAAGGCCAAAGGGTAGAAAGAAAAGAAGAAACAACAGAAAGGTTAAAAGCTGCTGCCCAAACAACAGGGTAGTCTATAACCAGCAAATATGCCCGATAGCTTGTGCCGCCTGTAGGTGGCGGAGGCATGGGAATTCCTTGGAGTACATGGTTCACGAAAAGGGAGACAGCAATTCCCATAAGAATCGAAAGGATTCCGCCAAGCAATCCAATCAAGAAGCCTTCTACAAGGAAAAGTCGTAAAATGCCTGCTTTAGTTTGTCCTAAAGATCGCAGAGTGCCAATTTCTGGGACGCGCTCCATGACACTCATGAGCATGGTATTTCCTATGGAAAAAATGGAGATAAGCAATATAATAAAAGAAATTGCTCCAAAAATAGCATGATAGAGTGCATTTACCTTTTTATAAATATCCGCCTCTTCTATCCATAATGATGTTTCCAGCATGAGATTTTTTTGTCTTAAGAAATCCTGGAGGTAAGTATGGACTGCATCTGTGTTTTCTGTTTTCTGGAGCATCATGGCAATACGGGAAACATGCTCTTCGCCCATGAGTTTCCAGGCGAATTTTAAAGGCATCTTCAAAATGGTATCGTTGTATTCTTTTGTAAAGCCGCGAATAATCCCACGAACATTGACATCCAGAGCATTGAGAGCGCCGCTTCTTGTTGCAATCACAACAGTGAGAGTATCCCCTATTTTCGCTCCTAAAGTCTCGGCAAGCCCTTGCCCTAGCAAAACATCATCCAAAGCGGGGGGAGAGTCGATTTCCTTGCGTTCAGGAGAAATGCTTTTCCAGGCTGATCTTACATTTTCTTTTTGCTTTTCTCCTGGTAAAGGAAACGCATCAAACATGCCTTCAAATTCCTCTAAAAGCTCTTGGGATTTTCTTTCTGTAATCTCATCGGCAGACTCTAGCAACTTTCCTTGCACAAGCGCATCGCTGGAGCTTAAAAACTGATAGTTTTCTGTATCTACGCCTTTCCCTACAAAGATAGTAGACTTTCCGTGGCCTGCGACAAGACCAGCAAAGCTAAGTTCTCCCGAAATACCAAGAATATGCTTTTGCAAAAATGTTTCTTGGGAAATAAGAGAATGGAGTTCATGGTAGTTTTGTATATTGTATTGAATTCTATCGGGCAAAGTTGCCTGGTGGTAGCCTTTCTGGTACAACTGTATATGTCCCAATCCATTCTTGATTGTAATCTCTCGAAGATTCCATATACTATTGCTGGCAAATCCAAAAAACTCTATCAGGCCAGTGAGTGCTGTTATAATCACACAAAGGAGAATAAGCGTCCTTCTATAGTTTTTGCGTAAATTTTTGGCAGCAAGGAAAACAATCTCTCCCTGACCAAACAAGCTTAGGATAAAAATAAAAAAAAGTATAAAAGATAAAGCATAAAGAAAGGGTTGTTGGTTTTGTAGCATAATCTGATGCCACTCCTTAGTCGAATATGAAGCCAGGAATTTGTAATCATTAGAGCAGAGTTGTTTTTTGGCTGAAGAAATTAAGCAAATATTCCCTGTCTTTTTTGATTTGCTGGCATAGTTCGTCTACAGAGGAAAAGGTTTTTTGGTCGCGTATTTTTTGGCAGACAAAGGTTTCCAGTATAGTGCCATAGAGATTGCCAGAAAAACCTAGAAGATAGACTTCTATTTTCAGGCTTTTTTCTTCTCTAAAAGTAGGGCAAGTGCCAATGCTGATGAGGGCAAAGTATTTTTTATCTTCTAAGACAGAATAGCCGCAATAGACTCCTTCAGGTGGCAAAAGTTGGTGTTCTAGTTCCAAATTGGCGGTAGGGAATCCTAAATTTCGTCCCCGCTGTCGGCCTAAAACTACCTGGCCTCGCAGAGAAAAAGGCCGTCCTAGCATAGCCTGTGCTTTTGTCATTTGGGCAGAGGATACTGCTTTCCGCACGTTGGTGCTGGAAATAATTTCTTCCTGGTATTCTTGGGTTTCTACTTCCCATACATCATAAGCATATATTGATGAAAATTTTTTTAGCATTTCCAGATTTCCCATGCCCTGGTAGCCAAATTGGAAATTTTTTCCTGCAACAATACCTGCTATCCCTATTTTTTGGATAAGGTATTTTTCTATGAAAATTTGGGCAGGAATCGTGGCAATTTCTTTGTTAAAATTCATTACCAGGCATCTTTGGATTCCCTGTTTTTCTATTTGCTCAAGCTTTTTCGGAAAAGACAGAATGGTTGGAATGCTTTTGTTTTCTAAAATTTTGCGTGGGTGTTCTGGAAAGGTTATAACTATGCTTTCCCCGCCTTTTTTTTGTGCATAGTATTTTACTTTGTTAAAGAGGCTTTGATGCCCCAGATGTATGCCATCAAACATTCCAATGGTGATAACAGGAGAGGGAATTTCTCCTGTTTGAATAGAAAAAAAATCTTGGATTTTCATAATGTTATTTACGGGAAGCTACGAGAAGCTCTCTTTGTCTCATTTCTTGCTTAAAAGCGATCTGTTCAGCAGGCTGTACTTTTGTAACAAACAAAATTCCATATAAATGGTCGATTTCATGCTGTATGACTCTTGCTTCAAAATCAGTAGCTTCAAAGGTTACTTCTTCTCCTGTAAGAAGCATAGCTTTGATAATAATGCCTGAAGCCCTCATGACATTTCCGTAAACTCCAGGAAAGGAGAGACAGCCTTCTTCTCCTAAAACTCTGCCTTTGCGCTTGAGAATTTTAGGATTAATGTACACACTTTCTTCTCCAACGCCGTTTTCATCTTTAGGGCATACAACGATAAGCTGCTTGGAAACACCAACCTGAGGAGCAGCTAAACCAACGCCATTGGCTGCATGCATGGTCTCGATCATATCTTTTGCAAGTGTTTTGATTTCTTCTGTAATCTCTTTTATGGGTTCTGCATCTTCCAGCAGGACATCATTCGGGTATGTTAGTATTTTGAGTAGCATAAATTTCTCCTGGTAATTGCCAGGGCCTGATGCCCATGAAAGTTGGGCATCCCCTGTGACTCGTTTTTACTCTAAAGTAAGATCATCCTCATTATGAAGTATCCCATCCTGACCAGCGGAAAATATCTGGTATCGGCTAGAACCGCGCAGATTTCCAGTTTTGGTGCGTTTGAGATGAGGGGTTGTGCTTACTTTTTCTCCCTGGATCATATAAAATTGTTGTGTGCTTTCTTTTATATCTCTGTAGTGAAAATAAAGATAGGGATTGCCCCAGGGATCAATTAGCTCAAACAATTCATTCGTTTGAAAGACAGTTTTTGTTAAAGATGCTAAAGGAACAGGCGAAAGATCCGAATCAGTATTTTCCAACTGGCTTTCCCTAAAGGGATAAAAAGAACCATTCTTGTGCTGGCTAGAGAGGCACAACACAAGGCTTTCAATCCCAGCATTGGTCTGGTTATGCTGTTTTAAGCCCAAATCTTCCAGAAAAGTAGGTGGAAAATCTCGGTAGCATTCTTCATACAATGCAAGAGCGACTCCGATTTGCTGGAGTTCTACCATAGCTGCTTTTTTTCGGCCTCTCTCAAAAACAGAAGACAAAGTCGGAACAAGAATAGAGGCTAAAAGAGCTATGATGAAAACAACAACCAGAAGTTCTATTAAGGTAAAGGCTTTATTTTTTTCTCTCATAGAGTGCCTCTCTGCGAGACAGGCTGATTTTACCCTGGCGGTCTACACCCAGAACCTTTACAAGTACCTGCTCGCCTTCTTTGATAATATCGGTTACTTTATCTACACGCTTATTGTCTAGCTCTGAAATGTGCAGCAAGCCTTCTGTATTATTCAAAATACGAACAAACGCACCAAAAGGTTTGATTGAGATGACTTCGCCTGTGTAGCATTTGCCAACCTCGGCCTCGCCTGTGAGATAGTCAATTTTTCGGACTGCTCTGTCTAAAGATTCCTGGTTAGCACTGAAAACGCTCACAAGGCCAGTGGAAGAATCTACATCTATCTTTACTTTGCAGTCTTCCTGGACTTCCTGGATATTCTTTCCACCAGGTCCAATAAGATCTCGGATTCTGTCTTTTCGAATGATAAAGCATTTGACTCTAGGAGCGCAGGCAGGCAGGTCTTTCCTTGGCTCAGCGATGATCTTTTTCATTTCTCCCAGAATATGCAGTCTTCCTTGCCTCGCTTGCTCTAATGCCTGGTTCATCAAAGAGCGGGGGAGGCTTCCTAATTTGTTATCCATCTGGACAGCCGTAATGCCTACTTCTGTTCCTGCTACTTTGAAATCCATATCCCCCAGGTGGTCTTCTTCGCCCATAATGTCTGTGAGAACAATGGCTTCATCGCCTTCTTTAATCAACCCCATAGCAACGCCAGCAACAGGTCTTAGAATGGGAACACCAGCATCCATAAGAGAAAGGCATCCACCACAAACTGTTGCCATAGAAGAAGAACCATTGGATTCTGTAATATCAGAGATAATTCTGATTGTATAGGGGAATCTATCTTGCTCAGGCAGGACGTTTTGCAATGCTCTTGTAGCCAGGAAACCATGGCCGATTTCTCGTCTTCCTGGCCCGCGTAAAGCCTTGATTTCGCCTACGCTGTAAGGTGGGAAGTTGTAGTGAAGCATAAATCTCTGGCGGATTTCCCCTGAAAGGGTATCCACAATCTGTACTTCGCCAGGCGCGCCTAAAGTACAGCTAACCAAAGCTTGAGTTTCTCCTCTTGTGAACAAAGCAGATCCATGATTACGAGGCAGCCAGCCTACTTTTCCGCAAATGGGCCTTACTTGTTCAAAGCTTCTGCCATCCACTCGTTTTTTCTCTTGTACCATATATTTGCGGAAAAGATGATACTTAAGCTCTTCCAGCAAAAGGGGAATTTCGCCTGCGTTGTCTGGGAATTTTTCTTGCAGTTCGGCAAGAACCTTTTTGTGGGCTTCTTTCATTTGGGAAGCTCGCTCTTGCTTATTCTTTCCTACCATAGCAACGCGGAATACAGGAGTAGCTATTTCTTCTAATGCTTTATGCAAAGCTTCATCAACAGCAGGTTTGTTGCATTCTTTTTTGACAACATTCAACTCATTCTTCCATTGGTCTATGATTTGAAAAAAAGGATTCAAAGAGGCATGAGCAAAGTCAATGGCTTCCAGAAACTTTTCTTCTGAAGTTTCGCGGGCTTCGCCTTCCAACATCACAAGCCCTTCTTTGCTGCAAGAAACCATCATGTCCATTTCTGCATTTTCTCTTTCTTTTTCGTTCGGCAGGACAATGATTTTACCATCTTTTCTCACCAGACGTATTCCAGCAACAGGGCCATTCCAGGGAATATTGGACAGATGCAAAGCAGCAGCAGCTCCTATGATGCAAAGAGGTTCTGCCTCAGCATCTGCTTCATAGCTTAAAACTGTTGCCATAATTTGGGTTTCGTTGGTAAACCATTCTGGAAACAAAGGCCGAACCGATCTGTCGATCAGTCGGCTTGCTAAAATTTCATGATCTTGTGGTCTGGATTCTCGCTTGATAAATCCCCCTGGAATTCTTCCTGCGGCAGCCGTTCTTTCGCGATATTCTACGCTCAAAGGGAAAAAGTCTTCTTGAGGATTGCCTTCTTCTGCTGCAACGACTGTGACTAGAACAACAGTATCTTTATGCTTTACCAGAACTGCTCCGTGAGCCTGTTTTGCTATTTCTCCTGTTTCTAGGGTAATTTCTTTATCCGAAATCTTAAATGTAGCTTGCTTCACTTCAAACTCCTTCTTTCGTTCTTATTTATGTGTATTTTCTAAAGACATTTTATAAAGAACGGTTTTTAAAAATTGTATTTTCTGATTCTTAGGATCTAATTTCAAGGCTTGCTCTAAATCGGCAATTGCCTTGCTATATTGTTTCATTTCCTGGTATACACCAGATCTAAGCAAATAGAATTCGCTTTTTTCGGGCAAAAGCTGGATTAAAGATGTATAATCCTCGATTGCCTTTTCATATTTCTTCAAACCTAAATAAGAATTCCCACGCAAAGAATATCCTCTTGCAATCTGGTATTTTTCTTCAATGGCTTTGCTGCAATCCTCGATAGCAAAAGACAGTTCTCCTTGCTTATAATATATTTCTGCCCTGTTTATAAGAGCATAACTATAGGAAGGAAAAGATGATAATACCTTATTATAAGCAGCCAGTGCTTTATCGTACTGGTTTGTTTTTTCGTAGATTTTTCCCTCTAGTATAAAAAAATCCAGGCAATATAAATTCATAAAACTTATATCTTTTTTGATTATTTCTTTATATTTCGGGAATCGGTAAGAATAGGCTTTTTCCTGCTTTAGTGCTAAAGCCTTTTGGCAATAGGACAAAGCCTGATCATAAGCATCCATCATCACAAAAATAGAAGCCATAAGTCCATAAGCTGCAGCAAAAGAAGGGAGCTTTTCCAGGCAGCTTTGGCAATAGGCCAGGGCTTCGTCATAGTCCTTTTGCCTGATTGCTGCTTTATCCATCAGGCGAATCTGGCGGTAAGCATCCTGTGCCTTAAAATAAAGCGAATATCCTGGATTTTCTTTTATCAAAAGGTTCGAGTAAATTTCTTGTTTTTGCCAATCTTGAGAAAAAAAATAGATCTGGTAAACACAAAAAGCGGTTTCGCTGTCCCATGGCTTACAGGCAAGAGACTTTTCAAGATTTTCCAATGCTTTGGTTCTATAGCTACTATCCTTGTGTCTTATCCATTGCAGCAAAAAAATTTTTCCTGCTTCCTGGTGCAAAATACTGGAATCTGGAAATAGATTCTTTAAGGATTCTATTCTTTTTTCCATTCGACCAAAGCCTTCGTGCAGGCTGAAGGATTCCCATAAATCGGCAATGGCAAAGCCAATATATTCTTGATTTTTCCCTGTGTCTGGTTGGTAAGATTCAAACAACTCTTTTTTTACAACAGGAAATTTTTCTTTGGATACCAGAAAAGCCTCTTTTTCCTGAAGTTTAAAATAGATGTAGCAATTAACAAGAACAAGAATAAAAGCAATCGAGATAGCCGCCGCTGTTCTAATAAGGGAAAAGTTTCGGATAAACCATTTTGATGCTACATAAGATAGGGTTCTCTTCCTGGCATGCACAGGGAAAAAGTCCTGATAGCGTTTTATATCTTTTGCCAGAAGATTGGCATTTTGATACCTTTTTTGCCTTTCTTTCTGTAAGCACTTTAAGCATATAGCTTCTACATCGAATGGTATGGAAGAATCGAGATCTTTCAGTGGTATAGGGACTTGTTCTGCAATGCTCGTGGCAACCTCTAAAGTTGTTTTTCCCTGGAAAGGTCTTTGGCCGCATAGCATTTCGTAAAAAAGAATGCCCAGGCTGAAAATATCGCTTCTCTCGTCTAATTTTTTTGCCCTTAGCTGCTCAGGAGACATATACTGTACAGTACCAACAACCTTTCCTTTGCTGGAGGCAGATGTTTCATCAGAAAGAACCTTGGCAAGGCCAAAATCCATAACCTTAGGCTCGTCCTTCACGATCATGATGTTGGCAGGCTTTAAATCCCTATGTAAAATCCCTTCCTTATGGGAATGGTGGACAGCCAAAGAGATTTTGTACAAGATATTCAAAGTCCACGAATAGGATGGTATCCCTTTTTTGAGATATTGAGCTAAATTGCAACCTTCAACATACTCCATAACCAAATAGCAATTTTGGTCGTCTTCTCCAATTTCATAAAGCTTTACAATATTAGGATGAGAAAGCCTTGCCGTAGCCTGGGCTTCTTTTAAAAGCCTTTTTTTCTGAACATTTCTGTTGGATCTCCAGTCTATAACCTTAATGGCTACAGTTCTTATCAGCTCAGGATCATAAGCTCGGTAAACTTTTCCCATTCCTCCCTGCCCAAGAAAGTCTACGACTTCATACCTTCCTATTTTATCTTCCGAAGGATGAGATCTCAAAAGCTTACGGAGAGAATCCAAATCGCTTAATTCTTCTGAATTTTCTGGAAAAGAAGAATCTTTGTTCATAAATTTATTACCAAAGTGTTGATTTTATAACAGTTTGTGTTAATCGAAGCCGTCAACATAAGGGCAAAATTCCACTATACAGCTTATTTTGCAATAGTTTATAGTGTAGACGTGAGCGCGAGCGTCATACGTGTTAAGTTTTAAGAGATTTTCTTACAATAGATTATGTTATCTACTTAAGGATAAGAAGAGCGTAGTGTAAGCCTTCTGTAAGGAATCAA
>JABWCH010000005.1 GCA_013359215.1 Candidatus Brocadiia bacterium
CCAAAGAAAAAGCCAGCAATATGCGCCCACCAGCCAACATTTTTCTGCCCTGAAAAATGCCCTATGAATTGAACAATGACCCAGAATCCTAAATAAAAATACACAGGCACTTTAAAAGGATAAGGAATGATGATGGTTTGATATAAGGCTGCCTTGGGGAAAAAATAAAGATATGCCCCCATAACGCCTGCAACCGCACCGCTCGCGCCTACCAAAGGAGTAGAGGCAATTCCCATGCTGCTCATAACAAAAACTTGAACCAGGGCAGAGAGGATTCCACAGGCCAGATAGAATAAGATAAACCCAAAATGCCCTAATCTATCTTCTATATTGTCTCCAAAAGTCCACAGAAAATACATGTTACCGATGATGTGCAGCCATCCACCATGTAAAAATGCATAAGTCAGCAAGCTCAACCAGTTCCCTCCTCTTAGAATTTTAAAAGGCACAGCACCAAAATTTTGATAGCAATCTGTCAGCTGGTGATAGGAAAAACTAGAAAGTAGCAGATGAATGAAAAAATTGATGATGATAAGGCTTATGACAACAATAGGCAATCGCCGCGTAGGGGGATTGTAAGCTTCGATAGGAAATCCTGTTAATGCGGTAAACGCCCAAATTCCCAGAGTAACTTCGGCTGCTGATGTGCCTGCTTCCAATTCCTTTTCTTCTTGCACCTCATCCCTGTCTTCTAAATCCAGGTTAGCCACAGGCAATTTTTTAATGACTCTGGGCATGGGCTGCTCTGTTTTGGGAACAGGATACATTCGGAAAGGATGGATTTTGCCTAAAGTTTCTTGCTTCGCGCCTTCTTTTTTTTTCTTTGCCAATTCTTCGCGAACCAGTTGTTTGGTTTTGGCAAATTCATTTTTGTCTAACCATACGCCTTGGCATTGCTTGCATTGGTCTATAGTAAGGCCATCTTGTTTTTTAAAGGTCTTGGATGTCATAGAGCATTTGCAGGTGGGGCAATTGAGTTCACTTTCTTCCTGGTGGAACAAATCCTTAGAAAAATTCAGCAAATCTCTACTTTTTTCCAAAGAAAGAACCTTGGCAAGTGTTTCTCCATAATACCAGCTACCTCTACACTCTGTGCAAATAGCCAGATGGATGTTTGAATATGCTTCTTTTTTTAAACTACATTGGCATCGGGGACAAAGCATTGTTTCCAAAGAAAACCCTCCTAATGGAACCCATGAGATTAATTTAACGATGAATATAAAAAAACGCTTATTGACTTAGCTCCTAATTTTAAAATCACGAATGACACGAATAACACAAATGATACGAATAAGATGATCTATTCGTGCTATTCGTCCATTCGCGAAATTCGTGATAAAATACTTTTCTGATATATCCAGATTAGGTACGTCGAAAGTGACAAATAGGTAAGTGTTCAAAAGTCTTTGTACTAAATAATTTTAAAATCACGAATGATACAAATAACACAAATGAAACGAATAATATGATCTATTCGTGCTATTCGTCCATTCGCGAAATTCGTGATAAAATACTTTTCTGATGTATCCAGATTAAGTCCGTCGAAAGTGACAAACAGGCTCTTAGCCAACTTCCTGAAAGACGCTTTCTAAAGCTTGCAGGAGTTGTGCTGCGCTGCTAAAGCGTTTTTCAGGCTTGAGATTGAGCATGGTCATTACAACATCCGAAACAGAACCTGGAATATTCACGAGTTTGTTTACAGGAGTCGGAGTCCGTTTTGTGCGGACGCGGATAAGATAGTCCAAAAGATCTTTTCCGCCTGTGCCTTTATAGGTATCGAGATAAGGAGGCATACCTGTAAGCAAATGGTAGTAAGTCGCTCCCAGGCTATACATATCTGCCCTAAAATCAATGTTGGTGCTTTTGAGTCTTTCAGGGGAGATGTAGGGATAGCTTCCTACTATCGTATCTTTCTGGGTAACGAAAATATCCACTTCCCCGCTTTCCGCTCTTGCAATTCCCAGATCGATCAGCTTGATTCTTTGCTCATCTGTAATCTGGATATTTTCAGGTTTAATATCTCTGTGTATGGTTTGGTGATCCCACATATAGGCTAATGCGCGAGCACTATGCAGGATAATTTTTGTAGCCCAGGAACAAGAAAGCACACCCGATTTGGCAGAATCCAGGATGTCCTTTACACTTTGTCCAGGCAAATACTCCATGACCATGAAAAATTTGCTTTGAAATCTGCCTTTGTCTACTGTGCAAATTTGTCTTAAATCATATCCTTTGACAATATTAGGATGGTTAAAGCGAATTAGCATCATCCCTTCCATAAGAAAGCGGTTTATATCGGATAGGGCATTGAAAAGGGTAGTTTTTATGGCAACATCGAGATTATCGTTTAGCCTTTTACCACGATATACTTTTCCCATTGCTCCATGGCCTACGATTTCCTGGACTTCGTAAAAAGATCCCTCACTTCCAGACAGGATAGCTCCTGGGTGTATATCATCATCCAGCGTGTATTGATGGGGGATGATATTATCATATTGGTCGAGAGGCTGCAATTGATAATGGGTATCTTTCTCTTTATTGAAAAGGATTTTCAAGCACTGCAACTTTCCTGTCAGAATATCGATTTTTGCTGTTTCGCCTATTGCTTTCTGGGGTTCTTCTGCCTTGATGATTGGTTTTTCTGAAGCTTTAGATAGCATAAAAACAGCAGCAGTTTCAGCATATCCATCAGTAAAGAGGATATTAAGAGAATTAGGACAAGAAGGGACTGTATTTCCTGCTGCGCCAGCGGTTGTAGAAAAGAAAACTTCATGAGTCCCCTTGTAATGCTTATCTTGTTCTCCATCTTTTAGTACAGTGATTTTCAAAGTAAACAGCTTGCCTGCAGTTTCGATGTTTTCATGCTGTGTCTTTATCTTAAATTCCCGTAAGCTTTCCATCACTTTAAAAGAAATTTTATGGACGACTTCCATTTCTTTTTGTGTATCAAACGCTAACAAGGAAAGAGCTAAATTTACATTCCCTATGTCTGCATTTTTAAGTATGTTGATATAAAAATCCAAGTGCGTGGTGCTTCCAGGAGCCAGTATACTTCGATTCTGAGGATATGCTGATGTTGTAAATTGGTTTGTGATGTCTTTTCCATTATGAAAAGCAAAGCTTATATTTTTAATATTGATCTTGCTGTCGCCTATATTGCTTACTTTTGCCTTAAAGGTTACACCAGCAATGCCTTGGTACAGAGTTTCAGGGAACAGTATTTCTTCTATTACAATTTGTGCTGGACGTGGCTTTATGATAACAGGATTGCTCAGGCTTTCTTTTTCATTGTATGAAGCAACAAACCTTTCGCTAATCGGCAATTGTTCAGATAAAGAAGGAGGATATGTGCATCGAAATTCCAGGGAACTTAAATCTACAATCCCTTCTTTAAAGAATTTTCCTGGCAAAATATTACTAACTTCCGCGCCTAAAATGTATACATCGGCTTTCTTACTTTCGCTATAGATCCGCACATCTTCGCCAAAGTCCGTCTTCTGGTTAGTATATATATCCAAAGCCAAGAGTGTATTTTGGTTTGCAAAGCAGGTTGCATTGATTTGTGGATCAGACAAAGAAAATTTAAAGCTATTCAGCTCTGCTGGCTTTATCATAATAGGTTGAGAAATGCCTCGTGCGCCGCCTTCCAATTGTTCATGGATGGATATTTCTACGACATCACCAGCCCTGTATAAAATGAATTCACGGGAAGTGACTGCCTGCCCTTTGCTAAAACTTACAATCAAAATTTCTGGAAATACAGGCGATTTACCGTTGGGTGCAGGCTTTGCATTGTGGCTGAAAACAAGCTTGTATTGCCCTTCGTATGATGTGTCTATCTGGTCGTTAAGCAAGGTTGTAAGCCTTAGGCTAAAAGGAATTCCAGCAGTTTCCAGATTGTGGTTTTCACTTTCTACAGTAAGAACACGTCCTGATGGCTCAAGGAAAGTATGGAAAATCCCTTCTAGCTTATGTTCTGAAGGGCTTTTTACAAAAATCTGGATTTTAGCAGAAATTTTTCCAGGTGCAATGCTTTGTTCAAAGGTCAGCCAATACAAAAGGGCATTGGGGCCTGGTTGCACTTTGAATTTATTAGAATTGTCTGGTTCAAACTGGAAATCCTGGTATGTTTTCCCTTCGCGGAAAGGCTCTATCTTTACACTCCCGATTTCTACAGATTCCGAGCCGTGGTTGTGCAAAAAGATTTTAACAGGATAAGCGTGCGTCTGGATGATCTTTTGGGAACACTCGATTTCCTCAACAGACATATCCACAGGGCTAGGCAAAACAGAAATTTCTTTGCTCAAAAATTCTTTGCCTTTAAAAGAAAAGGCTAGAATACAAGGGCAAGGTAGCTTATGGTCAGGATCAGCACATATACTAAAATTTTGTGCAGTAAGATCCAATATCCCATTTTTGAAAAGACCACCAGAAAAAGAAACAATGCTGTTGGCTTTTCCATCTAGCAGACAGCCAGGAAAATTTTTCAGGCTGACTTGAATGTCTTCATGAAAGTCCATTTTGAGATTTCCAAAGGCATCCAATGCTTTTACTGTATTAGAACCTTGCAGGGGCTTGCGGTTTGTTACACTGGGTACGAGTTCAGGATAGAGAGCGTGCGATGCACCTTGCAATACCTTAATAGAAGAGCTTGTTCCCTGGATGTTGTTGCTCAAAGATCTCATCTTGAATACAGGAGTCTCTTTGGCATTGAACAAATGAAACACTTTGGGCGTAAGTGCTTCGCCATATTCAAAATGCAAACTGATTTCTTGGGGAAATTCAGGCGCATTTCCGCCAGGGCTGGAAGTGGCATTGGTAGAAAAAGAAAGGGCATAATCACCTGAAAAACCAGGGTCTTTCTTTTGATTCTCTAAATAGGTGAATATCCTCAAAGCAAAAGGCATTCCAGCAACTTCCTGGTTTTGATGCTCTGTTTCTGCATAAAAAGATCGTCCTTTGGATTCCACTTTCCATTGGAATTTTGTTTGTGCCTGCAAAGGCAAACTGCTGCGCGTATCCAGTCCTGTGACTTTTGCTTCTACGTAAGTAATTCCTGTTGGTACTTTTTGGCTTACTTTGCAATGATAAACCAATTGCAGCGGAATTCCAGCGACCAGACTATTTAAATTTGTAGGTGCGGGGAGAGTTGTGTAATGAGAAGAAACATCGCCTTGCTGCCGAAAGGAAAAAAGAACCGAAGAAATTTCAGCAGGGCAATCTCCCATATTTTCCATTTCCAGGTAAATAGGATAGTTTTCGCCGCCTTGCTCTATATCTTCAGGATAGCTGCAACGCACTATAGAAATTTGCGCTGGCCTGGGAAGAATATTGACAGTTTTGCTTTTGCCTTTTTTCTTACCACAATGAACAGAAAAATCCTCTTCATAAGGAAGATTCGACCTTGTGCTGCTATGGTAGGCAATTTGCAGCTCTTCGAGATCCGCTATTCCATCGTGGAAAGAGTTTGCAGGTATAGTACAATCTTCTTTTCCCTGAATGCGCAATTCTCCTTTTTTACTAGAGCAACTGATAGTACACGGCTTATGAAAATCCACAATCAGGTTTCCATAGGCATCCATAGCCATAACATGGTTGTTTTTTTCAAAGACAAAGGTATTTATGATTTCGTCTTGCAAAGAAAGCCAAAAGAATTCTAATTCAGCAGGATAAACATGAAATTCGACAGCATCCATAGCAGGCCCGCCAGCTTCTGGATCATATATTCTCAATTTAGGCTTTTCTGTAGTGTTGGTAAAAGCCACGCAGGAAGACAGCTCTGTAACACCATCTATAAAATTGGCTTCTATATGCTCTGGTATTTGAGGATCTGTATCATTAGGCGATGGGGATGCCTGCACATCAAAAAATAAAGTATGATTGCCTGAGTATGTTTTGTCGCATTCATCTCTTAAATAAGCCCCAAGCCTGATATTGAAAGTCTTTCCTGCCTGTACTGTGAGAGGCGAAAGAATTCTAAAAACACGTCCGCTTGGTACGACTTCCCAGGAATAAACGCCTTTGGCTTTTCCTATTAATCCCTTTATGAGTTCTACTCCGCTGATATTAAATTGCAATTGCGTGTTTCCTATGGGTGCATCCTGCATAATGCTTATACCAAAAGGAATGGAAAGCTCAGAATTGGCAGGCAAAAGGAGAATATCGGACTGTTCATACGTGATTCTATAATATTTATCAACAGAAATCCCTTTGCAAGCAATGCGGAATTGAATCTTGGATAGATTGATCTGTAAATCGTTATACGTCATATTATTCAGAACTACGATCAACGAAAAACTTTTTCCTTGCTCTTCTTTTTCAGGAGCAATCATCTTTTTGATCCGTATTTTAATAGGATTTTCGTTGATGGATATAGGAGCACTTCTTTGTTCTTTATTTTGGTAAGAAATAATGAATACTTCAGAAATAGGGAAATTATTTTCCTCATCTGCTCCATAGGAAAAATTTAGGGCAGAAAGATCTGCAATGCCTCGGTTGAAAGCTTTTCCTGGTATTGTATTGGAAGGCATTCCTCCTATGTTGATATCTCCCTGGTTGCTCAGGGTATGTATCCACACATCCTCATCAAAAGTTTTCACCAGATTGCCATATTTATCAATAGCTCGTATTTCATTTTTCCCTTGAAATATATTATCATTGATTTGCTGCGAAGTAAGCAAAACTTCAAAACCATCCAGTTGTCCAGCAAGAATGGTAATCGGTTCACTGACTCCTTTTGGCCCACCCAATACATTTTCTACTGCTTGAATCTGGGGGGAGTCCAAAGAGTTATAAAGCACAAATTCTTTTTTTGTGATTCCAATGCCTTCATAAAATTCCACAGAAATGTTCTTGAAGATAGTGGCTTCAGGAGAGTACTGTGAAGTTGTGCTTTCAAAATAGATAATATGCGATCCATGATAGCTTTTGTCTAAATTTCCATTCGGCAAATAAGCATAAAGCTGTAGAGCAAACGGAACGCCTGCCGTTTCCTGAAGATTATGCTCTGTTTGAATATCGAAAATCCTCTGGTATAAAACAACCCATCTTACTTCTACTTGCGCCTGTATTTCTCTCCCATCTAATTCATCTTGGCCAAAAATCCTGATGTAAACCTGCGTCATGCCAGGGACTGCATTTTGGGCAACATTTATGTTGAATTGTAAGTCGATTTCTCCATTGCTTTGGAGGCTGTTTGGAAAGCTGCTCAAAGCATTAACTTCATAGCAAGATCTTACGTCCTGTTTGTTGTTATAAAAATCAAACTGAAACGATTGTACCTGTGCTATTGTACCAGGGTTGAACAGCTTCATAGAAACTACGTAGTTGTTTAGACCTTGCTCCACTTCTTGCGGTGCAGATATGGCTTTTACAATAATGTTAGCTGGCCCAAACACCTCAGTCTCCAACTGGCAGTTCCAACATCTGTACATTTTTCCCCGTGTTTTTAAAGGAAGATTCAAAGCAGTCTGGCAATGTTTACAAAGGATTTCTAAACGCTTTTGTACTTGCCCAGGAATTTTACAAAACCTGGCGCATCGGTCGCATTTCATAATCCTATCGACATCACTTGGGAATACCTGTATCGTATTGCCACAATGGATACAAGTAAAAGGAATTTTCTCGCTTGACATTCTATGCTTCTCCTAGAACAATAACAGGATTATTTTGTAAAAAGTTGAGTAAAAGACCAAAGCAAAAAAGTTACAAGCACAAAATAAATAAAGAAGATGACTGCTTCCATGCTTCGTTTAGAAGAGTTTGCTTCTTCCAGCCTATCCATACGGATTTCCATTGTATCGCTTATGGAATCGCAAAAGGTCAGAGTATGCTTGCCAATATGAATTTTATCGCCGTGCATCAACCTTATATTTTCATAAACGATTTTAGAATTGACCAAGGTACCGTTTTTACTTTTGTTATACAATTGCCATTTCCCTATTCCCTGCTGTTCTAGCACAATATGAATACGCGAGATGGTAGGCTCTGGGAAAAAAATGTGATTTTCATCTCCTTCTTCTGCAATGCCTCGGCCAACAACCATTTGTTGATATAAGGGTATATTTTTACCAGTTTGGTCATAAATCAAATATGTTTTACTTGATTCCATGGAGTCTCTCTCTTTTAGAAGAATTTGAAATTTACCAGGGTGCTATTGCATTTCATAACCCCCAGAAAAAGAAGAACCGCAGATAAACACAGATAAACACGGATTGAGAAGTTTAAAACTATCTGTGTTCCCATGTCTATCCGTGGTTCAGCCATCATGATTACTTCATCGATTCTTTAGCCTGCTGTGCAAAGGGGGTATCAGGCAAATATTCTAAAATCATTTTCAGAAGCATTTCTTTATTGGCTTTTTTCCTGCCCATTTTTTCAATATCCTGAGAATTTTCCCAAAGTTTTTTAGCAATTTCAGGTTTTAAGCTTTGGTAAAGCAAAGCATCAGAAGAATGCTTGCTAAGATCTTTTAAATTTTCTTCTAAATTAGGAAAGTTTTTATGCTCTAGCATATAAAAAACAGAAGAAAGGGTATATACCAAAAATAGATTAGACTGAAAAGAAGATTGAAAAATTTCAGGGAAGCCTTCTCTTATGCTTTTAGGCTCTTTAATAAAGAACAAAAACAACCCCAACTGGGCTTTTTCTTCTTTTGTGGAATCAGGCTTGAGCAAAAGATTCTTAAACGTTTGGTTGCTTATCTGACCAAGCTTAATGTTTTTAAACTTCTTTTCCCAAAGAAAAACAAGAGCTTCTGTTTTAGGAGAAAAACTTTTAGGAGTAATTTTCATTTCTTCCTGGCCTGTTATCTGGATCATCATCTCTTTGTCTTTATTTTGAGAGAAAATGTTCTGGCAATTTTCCCAGAATAGCTCTGCTTTTTGCAATTCTGTTTTCCATTGGGACAGGAAATTCTGATATTGAGGATACTCTGCTGATTGTTTTTCGAGAAAAGAAACTGCCTGTTTGTATTTTTTTTCCATAAGTAAAGAATATAATCCCAAAGAAATCTTCAATGCAGCATTACCCCACAAAAATTGCTCTTCTATCTGCTTTGTCTGGAGTATTTTTTCTTCTAAGGCAGGGACAAAAGACACAATTTGGAGTTTTTTATTTCTTTCTAAAAGAACAAGGGCTTCTGAAAATCTTTTGCTTTGAACAAGAACATTCGCAACAATCATGTCTTTTTGCATACTTTCCTTGGCTATAGCTTGTAGATTTTTCTCTTTTTCGCTATATTGCTGCTGATAAAAAGGATCATTGCTGGTATTTTGGTATTCTGCCAGAATTTTTTCTGCTCCAGCCATATCCCCGCCAGTGATTTTTTCACCAAATTTTCTTTCAAAGAGCAAAAAATCTCTTTTTTCTACAGCTTTTTTCAACAAATCCTGAAGTCGATAGATTTCCTCTGTAATCTTTTCTCTTTTGTCTGTTTGAGGATAGGAATCAAGGAACGCCTGCCAGGATTCTATCCCTATTTTTAGAGCATCAATATTTTCTTCTGGGTATTTTGCTTCACTCAAAGATTGGTAAGCTTGCTCCATTTTTTTAGCTTCATCGAGCTTTTTGGTTTCTTCAGGGAAATATTTTTTTGTATCAGGAGTATAATGAATAGGCTTTTTTTCGATTTTTTCGGGAATATTGAAAAAAAATGCAAAGACCAGATAGTAAATTCCAAAGGCAAAAAGGCATACTATGATAGATCCCATGGCAACAGAAAAATAGTTTTTTCTTTTATTGAATTGAAGAGGCTTTCGATGTTCGATATTATTGAGCATCCCGACTTTTTTGAGAATATCCGATGTATTGAGTACATTTTGTGCCTCTGGATTGGCTTCGAAATCGATTCCCTTGGTATCAATTTTTTTCGATTCGTCTTGCACAGAAAAAGTCTGGGTAAGCCCCATCAAATCAATGCTCTCTTTTTTTTTCTTGGCTTTTATTTCAGAGAATTTTTCTAGCTCTCGGTTGCAAACCTTGCACTTGTAGCTTCTCCCCGATTGGTATAACACAATCTGGTATTTTTTGTTGCAAGCATGGCAGATCAGAGTCTCGCTTTTTTGGCGAGATAGGACTGTTTTAACCTTTTCATGGGTAAGAATTTTTTGTGCAACCATAATTTCGCCCAAGGTTTTTCCTGGATTTTTTTTCTGCTCATCCAAAGCTTCCTGAACTTGTTCTTCTGTTGCAAAGCGGAGCAAAACACATGCCTTGCCAAAAGGCATATCCATTGTTTCTTCTTTAGGGATTTCAGGAAGATTAATATAGGGATCTATGTTGCTACCCTGGGCCACTGGATTTAAAGGGACTTGTATCATTCCAGCATCTTGCTGTGAAATTTTCTGAAAAGATGTCGTTTTTTTAGAAAAAGATGCCTGGCCTGAAGAAACAGGGGCATCTCCTAATGCCAGCATCTTAAGAGATGAAATAGCGTCCGATTCTACCTTTTCTTTTTTGGGAGGCAAAAGCTTTTCTTGTATTTCATCGCCAAAATCAAGGGGCTTTGAAGAGCTAAAGCTTTCAAAAGAGGTAGTTTTTTTTACCAAAGAGGGCTTTTCCTGTGTCTCTTTTGCTGAATCGGGAAGAGTGCCAGAGGAAATTTTTTCAAAAGAAAGCGTTTTTTTGGCAGAAGCGGGCTTTTTCTCTTCTAAAACTGTCTCAGCAATATTATGTATAGGTTGCTCTGATACCTCTTTTGGGTTTTGCAAAGAAAGAATTTTTTCTATATCTGCAAGTGCCTGCTCATAATCATCTTTCTCAGACTTAGCAGGTAATTTGAATAAAAGGATTTCATCTTCTGTAAGAAGCTTTTTTTCCAGCAGCAGATCAGAAAAACTTTTATCTGGCTTTTGCTTTAGTTCTTCTTTGTATTCTGCCAGCTTTTCTACTGTAATTAGATTGCGTTTAATCAATTCTTGTTCTAGGATTTCATCCGAATTCATAGACTCACTCCGGACTGAGAAACAGTGTCATTTTTGAAAAAGAATTTACCATAACATAAAGTAAAAACAACAATAGCGACTATTGCTCCACTCAATACATCGTAAAAATAGTGCTGGCGGGTTGTCATCGTAGAAATGGCTATAGCGATTGACCACAAAAAAGAAGGCACGAAGAGGGATCGATAGGATTTTACAACCACGAAAGCAGCTAAAAAAGTAAGGCTAACATGCAAGCTAGGAAAACAATTGGTGATTTCATCTAAAGAATAAACAATCCGACCCAAATGAGAAGATATGTCATTTCCCAGAATTTCTGCTCTACAAGTGTATGTGGGACAAACAAAAAATATTCCAAAATGGAAAAAAACTGTGATAAAGAAAGCTTTACAAAATCGAAATAAATGCTTATAGTCTGGCATTAAAAAGCCTGCTAAAGCCAAAAACAGATAATCGCTAATATAAATCCAGAAAGTCCATTCCATAAAGGGAAGAGCCATGTCTACACAAGTATAAGGTAAAGGCTGCGCTTTGCCCCAATAGAACTTGCCTAAAAGGCTATAAGTCACTACAAAAAAAATTGCAATCCCAAGCATCAAAAGAAATTTTTGCCAAAAAAAGGAGAGCAGAGAAAACCGAGAAAAAAAAAGCTTCAAGACAAACCTCCTTCAATCATTCCATCATTGTATCCAATATACGCACACATATATGCGTACTTTTTTTTCTATTACTCTGACAATAAGTTAAATCAATTTTCTGTATTAGTGTATAAAGAGTCGTAATACGCATATTAAAATGCCAAAATTTAGAAGTAATAAATAATACCATATTTTAAAAAAAAGTTTAGAGTAAAAATAGAAAAAAAATTCCACATCTTTTTTAGAGAATGCAAGGAATTTTTCTTTTGGATTCTAACATTCTTTCTAATAAAATTTGTCTGTATTTTTCATGAATCCAGGCACAGAAAAGAAGCTGGTTGTCTTTTTTGATTGCAAAATGATGAATAAAAATTATAATGTTTTCTAAATAAGCAAGATCTATTCTATCATAAAAAAAATGTATTGCCAAAGCAAGACAATCTGTTCTTTTGGAATGAGAGACTTTTATGGAAAAAGTGCCAATCAAAGCAAAATTAACCGTTTGCAATGGAAAACAAGCAGGAAAAGTTTTTGTGCTGGATAACCTGGAAAAGATAGTCATAGGCAGAGACAATAACTGTCATCTTCAGATATTAGACAAAGGAATTTCTCGTAACCATACTTTGGTAGAATTTAAAGGCGATCAATTTGTCCTCGTAGACTTAGGAAGCACAAATGGTACTTTTGTCAACAATAAAATTACCATTTCCAAAGTATTGCAGTCTGGCGATATGGTCAAGATAGGGCAAACAGAAATACAATATGAAGAAGTTAAGCCTCAAGGTTCAGCATCAGCTTCCTTGATTATGGAAGACGATGCACTGGAGTCTGTTTCCCGCAATATGATTATGGAGAGGGTAGATGTCAACCGTTCTTTATGCGCATCTTCCCAGAAAGCCTCTGGAAAATCTGCTACTGAAGGAAAACCAGATTTAACAGGTCTTTATCTTTCTACAATTTACGAAGTGAGCAACCTGGTAAATGCAGAACACGATTTGAAAAAACTTTTTGCTTCTATTATGGATAAAATCATGCAGGTGTTCAAGCCAGATAGAGGCTTTTTGGTTATGCAAGAAGGAGAAAACTTCCATATACAAATAGAAAAAAATCTCATTAGCCAGGAAGCACAACTTTCTAGCACAATCTTAAAAAAAACCATCCATGAAGGTATTTCTGTTTTATCTGCAAACGCTATGCTGGACGACCGATTTAGTGGCGGTTTGAGCATTGTTTCGCAGCAAATTAAATCTGTTATGAGCGTTCCCCTGGAGTCCTCCAATAAAATTTTGGGGGCTATCTATGTCGATTCCATTGGATCAAGCAACCGTTTTCAAAAAACACATCTTGACCTTCTTGCTGCCATTGGGAAACAGGCTGGAATTGCCATAGAAAGAACTATGCTGTTTGCCCATTACATGGAAAAAGAAAAGCTCAAACAAGCCCTCGATATAGCACAGAGCATACAAAAAAGCCTTTTGCCTTCCAGCACACCTAAAAATTTTCCATACGATCTTGTAGGCTGGAACTTGAGTTGTGATGAGACAGGCGGCGATTATTACGATTACTTTGAGCTGCCAGGCAATAAATTAGGAATTGCGGTAGGCGATGTCAGCGGCCATGGTATTGGTGCTGCTCTCTTAATGGCTACAGCAAGAGCTTTTTTGAAAGCACTTGCATGCAAATCCACTAACATCAAGGATGTGATTAATGAACTCAACCGTCTTCTATGCAAAGATATGGAAGGCGATAAATTCATCACACTTTTTTATGCTGAGCTGGATATAAAATCCCTCGCTCTTCGCTATGTCAATGCAGGCCATGAAGCACCTATATTGTATCAGAAAGGGAAAAAATCCTTTCTACAATTAGAAAGCACAGGTATGCCCCTGGGGATGATGGAAGACTTTGAATACGAAGAAGAAATAGAAATCCAGATCAATCCAGGAGATATTTTGGTTTTATCGACTGATGGAATCACAGAATCCATGAACCCAGATAAAGAACAATTTGGCTTGGAAAGAATGGCATCCATCATACAGCAAGGAATCAATAAAACCGCCAACCAAATCATCAAAGATTGCTACGATGAAGTACAAAAATTCTGCGCAGGGACACCTCAAAGAGATGATTTGACCTTGGTTGTTTTAAAATTCGATATGAATGTAGAAGATATAAGTTTTACCAAAAAATTAGATAGAAACATTACTATTAAAGAAACATAGATTCTTGAAGAAAAAATTCTTATGGGATAATTATTTTTTCAAGTGTCTTAGAAGTTGACAATCCATACAAAAGTTATAAAATGTTTGCAAAACTGGTAAAAAAAAGGAAATTTCATGCCGTTAGAAATGAATTTAATAGAAATTAGAAATTTTCAAGGAAAAGAAAAATTTTCTAAACTACAGGAATATAAAGATCACAAAGAAAATCTGATCAAAGAATATCTCAGAATACAAGACATTCTCGATGAATACAATGATAAGGTCAATACAATCTGCTGCGAAATCGAAAAGATCAATATCATCTTACATGAGATGGAAGTCCATAAATAAATGGAAATTATTTAATTCTCGTTGATTCTTAATGTTATAGCTTTTTCATCATGAAAGGATTTTGGAATGAATTTAAGTACTACATATATGGGACTGAGCTTGAAGAACCCCCTTGTTCCTTCTGCTTCTCCTCTTTCACAAGAACTAGATACAATCAAAAAGTTAGAAGATGCAGGTGCTGGTGCTATTGTTATGTATTCCATTTTTGAAGAGCAATTCCAATTAGAATCCAAAGCATTGGATCACTATTTAAGCCATGGAGCAGAAAGCTTTTCTGAAGCTTTAAGCTATTTTCCTGCCCAAAACGATTATAAAAGAGGGCCAGAAGAATATCTGTCTCATATTCAAAAAATTAAAAAAAGCGTAAGCATTCCTGTTATTCCTTCGATCAACTGCATTTCTACATCAGGATGGGTAGAATATGCAAAAAAAATCGAACAGGTAAAAGCAGATGCATTGGAGCTTAATCTATATTTTATACCTACAGACTCTCATCTTACAAGCGACACCATTGAAAAGCTTTATCTCGATGTTTTAAAAGAAGTAAAAAAAGCAGTCAAGATACCTGTTTCCATAAAGCTTAGCCCTTATTTTACCAATACTTTCCGCATGATTCAAAATCTCGATAAAGCAGGAGCGAATGGCCTTGTCCTTTTCAACCGCTTTTATCAGCCTGATCTAAATTTAGAAGAACTCATAGTTGAACCTCAAGTCTCTTTAAGCAATTCCACAGATCTGAGACTGCCTTTGCGCTGGATAGCCATATCCTATGGTAAAATCAAAGCTTCCCTGGCAGGAACAGGTGGTGTACATACAGCAGAAGATGCTATAAAGCTCTTGATGGCAGGTGCTGACGTGGTTAATCTTTGCTCTGTTCTTCTCAAAAATGGCCCAGAATATCTGAAAAAAATACTGAATAATATGAAAAGCTGGATGGAAAAGAAAGAATATGAAAGCGTCCAGCAACTCAAAGGCAGCCTGAGCCAAAAATCTGTAGCCGAACCATCCGCCTTTGAACGCGCTAACTACATGAAAGCCTTAACTGGCTATGTTGTTAAATAAAGTGCGATCAAAATAGGAACTACGCAAGGGGTGGGGGAATTTTTGTAAAAAATTTTCCCCCAAGTAAAGAGTTGCATCGAAAAATCAACACGCATGATATTGATGTCATGCGTGTTAATTTATAAGTATTTTTAAAAAAATAGCTTGTATGAAACTTCAAGCAGCAGGCGGGTTCTACAAGCGGGTTTTATCGGAAGAGATCGCTTATCCTTGAGTAGACAATATAATCTATTGTAAGACAAGCTATTAAAAGTTAGCACGTATGCCTGCCATTCTCACGTTTTCATACAAAGACTGCTGCTTAATTGGGAAAAAAAACGACTATGAAATTTAGAGAGCTATTACAAAAATTAGAAGAATCAGGGAAATTGGTACAAGAAAATAAGACTATTTCCTTGCAATATGAAATGGCAGACTATATGACAAAGAATAAAGAAAGACCTGCTTTATTCTCTAATATAGGAAAGCCTGGTTTTCGCTTTGCAAGTGGTATATGTTCTCAAAGAGAATATATGGCAATGGGGCTGGAAATAGAGCAAAATGAAATGCTCCAAAGGCTGTCCAGTGCATTTGAAAATCCAAGTGTCAATGCGGTTGTAGAGGACGCACCTTGCCAGGAAATCGTTTCTACGGATGTAGATTTGCTTTCGCTTCCTATTCCTCGCTTTTTTCCTAAAGATGGTGGGCCTTATATTTCAGCAGGTATTTTGATTACAAGGCATCCTGACTATGGTTTAAACGCAAGCTACCATCGTCTTATGCTTTTGGACAAAAACAACTTTACCTTGCGGATTGTGGAAGGCCGTCATACCCATGCTGCGTATTGCAAAACCAACCGCCGCCTCCAGGCAGCATTATGTTTAGGAAATAGCCAGGCAGTTATGCTTGCTTCTTCCATGTCGCCAGAGGCTGGAATTTTCGAAATGAGCATTGCCAACACCTTAGATCCCACTCCTTTGGTTTCTTGCAAAACAAAAGATTTGCTTGTACCTGCGGATTGCGAAATCGTGTTAGAAGGATGGATTTTGGACAAAATGGTGGCAGAAGGCCCATTTGTGGATCTAACAGGAACTTATGATTTTGTAAGACAGCAGCCTGTTTTCCAGATAGATTGCATCACTCATAGAAAGAATCCTATCTTCCAAAGTCTTTTGCCAGGCCAAAATGAGCATAAACTCCTTATGGGTATGCTTAAAGAGCCAACCTTGTATAGCCAGATAAACAAAGTGGTTTCTTGCAAAAACGTTGTTTTGACTCCTGGCGGCTGTTGCTGGTTTCATGCTGCCATCCAAATTTGCAAAAAAAATCCCGACGATGGAATGAAGGCACTCAAAGCCGCCTTCGAAGGACATAAGTCCTTAAAACACGCGGTTGTAGTCGATGAAGATATTGATATATACAATAGCCAGGAAATAGAATGGGCTATAGCCACTCGATTCCAGGCAGACCGCGATCTTCTTCTGCTGCCCGACGAGCCATCCAGTTCTTTAGACCCCAGTGCCAGACACACACTAGGCCAAAAAAGCAAGACAGCAAAAATAGGGCTGGACGCTACAATCCATAACACACAGCCCAGAGAAAAATTCATCAAAGTTTTCTAACAGGCAGTTACGCAGATTAGCATAACCTATCTAACTAAAAATAAATATATAAAAGTTTTTAAAGGGGGTTTGGGGGAAAATTTTTACAAAAATTTTCCCCCAAATAAAAATTTCTTTGCATAGTTCCTATAAAAATCTTATCACAAATAAAAATCTTATCACAAAGGAGTCTCTATGATTATTGTTATGAAGCCAGAGTCTGTAGAAAGCCAGATCCAGGAAATTAGCAAAAAATTGCAATCGCTTGGATTAGGAGTACATATATCCAAAGGAACACAGAGGACTATCATTGGTGTCATTGGGGATAAAAAAGCACTTTGTGGTATTCCCATAGAACTGATGCCAGGAGTGGAAAAGATAGTTCCCATCATGGAAAGCTATAAGCTTGCTGGCAAAACTTTCAAACCAGAGCCAAGCATTATTGATGTTAATGGCGTAAAAATCGGCGGAAAAGAGTTGACTATAATGGCAGGCCCTTGCTCTGTAGAAAGCAGGGCGCAAATTATGGAAGCAGCTCTTGCCATCAAAAAATCAGGTGCTCAGTTTTTGCGAGGTGGTGCATTTAAGCCTAGAACTTCCCCTTATTCTTTCCAAGGTTTGGAGGGAGAAGGAATTCAATTGCTAAAAGAAGCAAAAGAAGCAACAGGTCTTCAAATCATCAGCGAAATTACTAGCGAATATCTGGTAGAGAAGTTCATAGATACTATCGATATGTTCCAAATAGGAGCAAGGAATGTCCAGAATTTCCAGCTTTTGAGAGAAGTTGGGCGTTCGAAAAAGCCCGTTCTTTTTAAAAGAGGGCCTGCTACGACTATGGATGAATGGCTGAATGCTGCTGAGTACATCATGAATGAAGGGAATTATAATGTTGTTCTTTGCGAACGAGGCATTAGAACCTTTGAGACTGCAACCAGAAATACCCTGGACATCAGTGCAGTCCCTGTGATTAAGGCTTTGAGCCATTTGCCAATTATTGTAGACCCAAGCCACGCAGCAGGAAAAGCACAATATATTGCTTCTTTATCCAGAGCATCGATTGCTGCTGGTGCTGATGGCCTCATCATCGAAGTACACCCTAATCCCATGCAGGCTTTATCAGATGCTGCACAGCAAATCACACCACCGCAATTCGACTGCTTGTGCAAAGATATAAGCAAAATTGCCGAAATTTTGGGAAGAGAATTCCAATATGGATCTTAAGCGAATCACCATCATTGGCCTTGGGCTAATGGGTGGATCTTTGGCAAAAGCTTTAAAGACTCGTGTTCCT
The DNA here is from genome assembly GCA_013359215.1 of Candidatus Brocadiia bacterium. Taxonomy (GTDB): domain Bacteria; phylum Planctomycetota; class Uabimicrobiia; order Uabimicrobiales; family JABWCH01; genus JABWCH01. The sequence continues at coordinate 18,064 of JABWCH010000005.1, forward strand.
GTTCGAGAAATTTTTGCAGTAGACTGTAGCTTAGAACCCATAAATCAAGCAATCGCTGAAGGAGTAATCGATAAGGGATTTCATTCTATGGAATCTCCTGTTTTGGAATCCGATATTATTTTTATCTGCACTCCCATAAAAAAAACTTTTGAATATATCAATCAAATGGAAGGGAAAGTCAATAAAAATTGCATCATCACAGATATTGGCAGCACAAAGGATGATATTATAAAATATATCAATAAGATGTTAAATCCTCCTGTTTTTATCGGCGGACATCCTATGACTGGGACAGAAAAAACAGGATATTCATTTAGTGTTGCGCATCTATTTGAAAATGCCTATTACATATTGACTCCAAGCAAGACAACAACCCCAGAATCTATCCGCTTAATGACTTATATCATCCACGCCATAGGAGCAATTCCCATCACGTTGGAATCAGATCACCATGATGCTATCGTAGGAACTATCAGCCATGTTCCTCATATAATAGCGTCTGCCCTGGTTCATTTAGTCAAAGATTCGGACAGGTCTGAGGGACTCATGAAATTGCTTGCTGCTGGCGGTTTCAAAGATATTACCAGAATTGCTTCTTCAGGGGCAGAGATGTGGGAGAATATTGTTCTGAGCAATAAAGATGAAATAAAAGGCATTTTACAATCTTTTCTCCAGATTATCCAAAAATTTGGACATTTTCTTGACCAGGAAGAGTCTGGCAAAGTCTATGAATTTTTTAAAAATGCCAAGCACTACCGCGATAGTTTTCCTTGCACCAGAAAAGGAACAATTCCCCCTTTGTTTGAGATTGCTGTAGATGTGATGGATAAACCTGGTATTCTTGGCAAAATAGCAACTCTATTAGGGAATAACCATATTAATATCAAAAATATGAATATTTCCAACAGCAGAGAAGGAGAACAAGGCTGTCTACGCATCACATTGCCATGCAATGATAGCATGGACAAAGCTTATTATTTGCTAAACATAGAAGGATACAAAGTGCATAAAGTACTTTGAAGATGGGACATTTTATGTTTTTTGTGCAAAAATCTGCAAAACTATAGAATAGCTTTTGATTTTAAAAATTATCGGTGTCCCTCCGCGTTCATCTAAGGTTTTTGTCTCATCGCCTAGAAAAAAGCTGGTCTAATTTGATCCATCAAGGCATGCCAGGGAAAGGCTGCACATTTGAGGCGGACAGGATAGGGGAGGACGGCTTTTAGAACGGCTAAATCATGATAGGAATCTAAAGTCGTGGGGGGGTTTTTGCCTTCCATCGTTTCCAAAACTTCCTGACAAATCGCTTGGATGTCTTGCTTTTTTTTATTTTTAACAATCTCTGTCATCATGGATGCAGAAGCAGTAGAGAGCGAACAACCTTTTAGCTCAAAGGCTATCTTTTGTAGGGTTTCTTCTGGGCTGAATTGGACTAGCAGGTAGATACGATCTCCGCAAGAAACATTCTCTTTTTCCAGAACGCCTGGGGTCTTTTCCAGTTCCATATAGTTGCGGGGGTGAAGAGAATGTTCTCTTATGGTTTTATAGTAGAGTTCTTGCAGTTCCATTTAAAAAAATTCCTTTGCTTCTTGTAAACTTTGGATGAAAAAATCCACCTCTTCTATGGTATTGTAAAAGTAAAAGCTGGCTCTTATCGTTGCGGGGATACCTAGCTTTCTCATGAGAGGTTGAGCGCAGTGGTGTCCTGCTCTCACGGCAATCCCTCGGCTGTCTAAGAACTGGGCCATATCGTGAGGATGAATGCCCTCCAGACAAAAAGAAACCAATCCTACTCTTTCCTGGTTTGTTCCGAAAATTTTCAATCCTTTTATATCTTTGAGCCTGGATATGGCATATTGTGTAAGGCTTTTTTCGTGGGTATGTATATTTTCCATTCCTAGGGAAGAAACGTAGTCTATAGAGCAGGCAAGGCCAATCGCGCCAGCAATGTTGGGTGTGCCTGCTTCCCATTTAAAGGGAATTTCATTGTAAATAGCTCTATCAAGCCAGACAGAAGCAATCATGTCTCCCCCGCCCTGGTAGGGAGGCATTTCTTGCAACCATTTTTCTTTGGCGTACAGCACGCCAATCCCTGTTGGGCCACATATTTTATGGCCAGAAAAGGCCAAAAAATCGCAATCCAATTTTTGGACATCAACGCCTATATGGGGAACGCTCTGCGCTCCATCCAAAAGGACAGGAATTTTTTTTTGGTGTGCAACAGAGATGATTTTTTCCACAGGAGAAATGCTTCCCAAGACATTAGAAGCATGGGTAATAGCAATAAGACCTACATTGTCTTGTAAAAAAGATTCTATGTTCTGTATATCTAAAGCTCCATTTTCTCCTAAAGGGAGAAATTTTAGTTGGAGATTCTTTTCTTTTGCCAGCATCTGCCAGGGAATTAAATTGCTATGGTGTTCTATTTCACTTAATAGAATAGTTTGTCCAGAGGAGAGAAACCGCTTGCCCCATGTAGAGGCTACCAGGTTTATGGATTCTGTTGTTCCACGAGTAAAGACTATTTCCTTTTCCTTTGCTCCTAAAAATTTTGCAATGATTTTGCGGCTTTGCTCATATTTTCTTGTTGCTATTTCGCCTAAAGTATATAATGATCTATGGACATTTGCATTTTCTTCTTCATAGTAGGCTACCATAGCGTCTATAACTTGCTTTGGTTTTTGTGTTGTTGCTGCGTTGTCGAAATATACAACAGATCCTTTTTTTCCGCCAAAAAAACAAAACTGCTTTTGCAAAAGGGGGAATTCCTGGCGGATTTGGTTTACAGAAAACATAGTGTTGTTTAGCATGATATATCTTGGGATAGATAAATAGATAGGAATTAGCATGTACTCTTAACGTATTGAAGACAATGAAAATAAATATATAAAAGTTTTTAAAGGGTGCTTGGGAAAATTTTTACAAAAATTTTCCCCCAAATAAAAACCTCTCTATGTAGTATTCAGTATAAGTTTTCTATAGTATGCTGTCAATATTTTTCTAAGGTATGCGCGATGCAATATTGTATTCTATTTTTATTGTGCTTCGTAGCTGCTTGCAATACAGCTCTCAAAGAAGATATTCCCGTTTCACAAGATAAAAAAACGAGCGTATCTCCACGGCAAGAATTCTCCATCCATTACCAGGAAAGCCCTTCCCAATTTTCTGTAAAAAGCTTTTTCCAGCAAGAGCAAAAGACTTCTATGGAAGTCATTAGCCAAAAGCAAGGAAAAATTACAGTCTGTGTTTATCGTGTACTCCAATCTATCCTTTTTTTAGACTCCATAAAGCAATTTCCTCCTATTTTTAAGGCAAGCGAGATTGCCAAAAGTCTTGCTTTTGCTAAAGGACAAGATTATGGGTATTTTGAAACAAAAGATTCCGATTCTGGCGGCTATGGCGATTTTATTTTAGAATACCAGCAAAACTTCTGGATTCCAGGGCAAGGGAAAAATACAAAAATAGAGTTGAAAGAATTGAACTATGGTCTATACCTTGTAGAAATTTTTCTGGACCACCAGGTCGCCTATATCCCTTTGCTGGTTTCTTCTATTCCTTCCATAGCCTTAGCCGCAGAAAATCAAGGCTGGCTGTTTTTAGGTTATGAAAAAGCAATACCAGAGAACTCTTTTTTTCTTTTTTCAGGCGGAGAAAAACCTTGGCAGAGGCTTGTTCCAGAAAAAAAAGACTTTTGGGTATTGAAAAGCTCTTTTTCCGATTTAGAATGGTTTTTGGTCTTGTCAGGTTCTTTTGCTTACTGCATTCCTATAGAAAAAAAACAAAATTTTTCTGCTTTTCCTATAGAATCTATAGAAAGAGAGCATATAAAAATCGCGGCAAACAAAAGAATTTTTTCTTGTGGGGACATAGTAGAATGCTCTTTAAGCTCAACGGACGGGCTTGATACAAAAGAGCTTTCTCTTTGGTATCAGGAAAAAGAGGAGTGGCTGCTTTCAGACAAACAAAGCCGTGTTTTGGAAGGAGGAAGAGCCTCGTTTTTTTTCTCTTTAGAGAAGGAAGGAATATACTGCATTCGATCAGACAAGGGAAAAAAAATTCTCTATGTTTTAGGCAAAAGGGATCTCCCCAACATGGTACCAAAGCAATTTTTTTGGGAACAGGATAAAGCCTGGGAAATTTTTTTGCCAGGAAAAAATTCAAAACAATGGATTGTCCTTTCCCAGGAGGGGAAGGTTTTAGACCAAAAGATTGTAGAGGCTTTTTCTGGGAATCGCATTGTTTCTTTTACTATTCAGATCAATCCAGAACGTCCGTTTCGCACCCAATGCTATTATGAAGAACAAGGACAAATGGTTTGTGAAGAATGGAACATATCCCAAAATGAGGGACTGGATGCTTATAGAAAAAGCATCTTAGAAAGCATTTCCTGGGAAATCCCAGCCCAAAATCATGAAAAGCTCTATCAAAAGTGGGCAAAAGAAAAAATCTTCCAGGAATACTCCCGCGCTTTTATGCTGTATAAAAATGGAAAGTACCAGCAGGCAGCAGGCGCGTGTATAGATATTTTATGCCTTTCTCCAGACCATAAAGACACATTAGGATTGCTTGGGCAAATAGAAAAAAGCATTCCGCTTTCTACCTTTGCTCCCCTTAGCCTGCTTGAGCGTTGCAAATCTCTTGAAACCCAAAAGGGAATGCCTTTTCAGGATTGGCTGGAAGAAATTTCCAACCAAAGCCATGTTCCTATAGAAATTTCCCCAGAAATTTTGCAGTCTATTCCGACTCCGCTCAAAAGCATGGAGGCTCTCCCTGATAAAGAAAATGCACTATTCCTTTTGCAATATGCTTTGGAAAAACGCAACCTGTCTTACAAAATAGAAAACGGCTTTCTGGTTTTGACTCAAAAGGAAATCAAATAAGGGATTAAAGAGATTTTTATTTGGGGGAAAATTTTCCCTCAGCCTCTTTTTCTAAAAGATAAAAAGCTCGTTGTTTGTCTCTGTTTGCGGGGATGCTTCTGCCCAAAGACTCTAGGAGTGTTCCGCGTGTATACAAGAGAGTGCCTAAATCCAAAGCTTGCTTTTGGGTTATATGTTGTTTTTCTGCTTTTGCCAGCAAAAAGGCAATTCTGCTATTCAATTTATAGATTGCCTCTTCTCTTTTGCCTTGAGAAAGCAAGCGGATTGTCTCTTCATCATGATATATCACTGCTTTTTTGTATGAACTAGGAAAAAATTCCTTTTCAAACCACGCAGAAAAAGCCTGTAAAATATTTTCCTCCCTTTGTTCTTTTGGTGGCAAAGGAAACTTCATCCAAGCTGTGTGTGTTTTTTTTTGTGGGCTTTTTTTGTATAGGAAAGAAACTTCAACAGAAAAACCAAGATATTCTTTTGACACTATCTGCTGCTTTTTATAAGATCGAGAAGCAATGTTATGTTCAAAAGCCAGTATATCTTCTGTTTCTTGTTTTTTTTCGATAGTGTAGGGGCTGAAGCTGCAAGATAGAATGCCATCAGGCGATTGCTGAGGATCGATAAAGATAAGCTCAGGATGCTTTTTTTGTATACTATCCTGGATATATTGCAAAAGGGCAGATTCTAAAGAAGCATTCTGGGATGATAGATGGATCTGGATGCCAAATGTTCTGATAAAGCCTGGCAATTCTATACCAGTCTTTGGATCAAGCAAAAGAAGCTCTTGCTTTTTTATGCCCTGGGCGCATCCTGAAAGGATAAGCAGGATAAAAAAAAGAGAATAGATGTTGCGCAATAGATATATTTTGGGGGATAACTTTTGTAAAAGTTTTCCCCCAACCTCCTTTGAAAACCTTATTGCTCTAACCTTAGCAAAAAAAATCTTCCATCAAAGATAGGATTTTTTCTGTATTGTCTTCTAAAATATAATGACCATGTTCAGGGAAAAAATGGACTTGGGCATGAGGCCAGCGTTTTTGCCATTCCTTTAAAAAAGCCTTATCAAAAACAAAGTCTTTCCCGCCCCAGCAAATCAGTACAGGTGTATTCTGGAATTTCTGTAAGCCATGGGCTGTTTCTTCTACAATGGCGTACGCTGTATCTTTTGGCTTTAAAGGAATGTCTTCTACAAAGCGAAATGTAGCCAGACGGCGATTTTTGGGTCTGTAAGGGGCTGTGTAGGCAGCGCGGATTTTTTTAGGCATTTTATTTTTTGTGCAGCAAGTATGCGATGCGATAAGGCTAAATGCATTGAATCGCAAAACAAGGAATTTTCCGAGAAAAGATCGGGCAAACCCTAACATCCAGGGAAAAGCTTTTCCTTGTGGCAAAGGGAATGCGGCTGTGTTGAAAAGCACAATCTTGTGTATCTTTTCTGGATGGCGGCTGGCATAAGCCATACCAATCATTCCACCCCAATCGTGTAAAACCAGGGTGATTTTTTCTAGCCCAAGATGTTCTATCAGGGCTTCCAGATTGTCCACTCTGTTGGATAAAGTGTATTGATAGCTGGCTTCTTCTGGTGCATCGGACATTCCACAGCCAATATGGTCGGGTACAATGCATCGGTAGCGATTGCTGAAATTTTTCACTAGCTTTCGATAATAATAAGACCAGGTTGGGTTGCCGTGAACCATAACCAAAGGTTCTCCCTGGCCTTCATCCAGGTAATGTAAGCGAAGTCCATCGCAAGAAAAAAAGTGGCTTGAAAATGGGTATTCTTGTTGGAAGCTTTCTACTTCATTTTGTGTAGAAAAAGATAGGTATTGCATGGTATTTTTCTTGATGCCTAAAAAATGACTTTGTCTTCTAAAGCGTTTTCTGCAGAAAGCAATTCTTTTACAATAGCCTGGGCTTTGTCCAGACGTATGCTTCCTACTTTTTTCAGCCTTTCCACAACTATGTCTACTAAATTAGAAGGGCAACCCGCCATAATAGCAAGATTGCGAGCATGAAGAGACATGTGGCCTTTCTGGATTCCCTCATCGGCCAGGGCGCGTAAAGCTCCCAGGTTTTGAGCCAGACCAACACAAACCATCACTTCGCCAAGCTCATTGGCACTTTGGATGCCCAAAATCTGCAAATTGGCTTTTACAACAGGATGGGTTTTAGTTGCTCCGCCTACAATACCAACGGCCATAGGCAATTCTAAAGTGCCTACAAGATCTCCATCGGAATTTTTTTCCCAGGTAGTCAGAGAACGATAAGATCCTTTGATGGCAGCATAGGAATGCGCTCCTGCTTCAATGGCTCTTGTGTCTTGTCCACAAGCCAGCGCAACGGCTGAAATTCCATTCATGATCCCTTTGTTGTGCGTTGTGCCTCGGAAAGGGTCAGCATCCGCAAAATGGTAGGCTGCGACAATCCTGTCTACGATTTCTGCTCCTCCTAGCTCTTCTTTATCAAAAACAGCATAGGCTCTTGCCATACGATGGATAGCAAGGTTGGATATGATTCTCAAACATACCTTGCCCTGGGATATTTTTTCTAGCTCGCCTTTCAAGGATTCGGCCATAGTGTTCACAGCGTTCGCTCCCATGGCATCTTTGCAGTTGACCAGTAGATGGCAAACCACCATAGGCCCAGAAGCCGTGTCTAAAACCTTTACTTCTAAATCCACTGCTCCACCGCCAAACTTGACCAAGATGGGATCTTCTTCATTTGCCATTTGTAGAATTCTGTCTTTCTGCGACAAGATTCTCATTTTAGCACCATAAGGATCTTGGCAAGACGCAATCTGGATTTGGCCGATCATTATGGGTTCTGTTGTGCATGCTATAAATCCGCCTTTTTTTCTTGCGATTTTTGCCATTTTAGATGCTGCTGCCACTACAGATGGCTCTTCTATAGCCATAGGGACATTGTATTCTCTGTCATTAATCAGAAAATGGACTCCCAAGCCTATAGGAATTTCTAAAGTTCCAATCACATTTTCAATCATTCTGTCAGCTTGATCTAAGGACAGACCACCCGATGACTTTAAAGACTGTATTTCTTCCTCATTCAAATTAGCATAGTTTGCAATGCGTTCCAATCTTTCTTCTGGACTTAATTTATAAAAATGTGTCGCACAAAAATGGCGAGTCATGTTTTCTCCTTGCTAAAGTATCCTTGGGAAATAAAGTGCTTGGCAAGCCAAATTGGTTTTATTGACCAAACGGTTAGTAGATTGTAACTAAAACTGACCAATTGGTCAACAAAAAAATTTTCCTAAAAAAAATTTTTCTTCTAAAGAAGATTGAATGCTTTTTTTGATATAGAAAAGTTGAGTTTTGTTTGAATTTATGTTACTATGGATTCAGAAAAATACAATTTTACCATCCTATCGCGGACAAGCCGAAATCAAAAAGGTATTAATCACGAATAAGACGAAATAGGCAAATTACATGAATAAAAACTATTCGCGCCATCCGACCATTCGTCTTATTCGCGATAAAAATCTTTGCTTTTTCGGCAAAAATCTAATTAGTTTCTATAGTTTTTATTTTTTAGGAGAAAGTCATGCCAGAAATTCCTTTGGCTACTCAGCCAAAATCAAAAAAAAGCAAGCGTTTGCTCAAAATTTTAGCAATATTGCCTATTCTCTTTTTAATTCTGTTTTTGTGCATTCCTTTGCTCACTTCTCTTTTTATTCCTGCTGTTACATCTTCTTTGGAGCAAGCTACAGGAAGAAAGAGTTCCCTCCAGGGGCTTTCTTTGAATCTTTTGACATCTAAGGTTTTTCTGCATGGATTGCAAATCAAAGAAAAGGACAGCGATGAAGATTTTTTAAAGCTGGATAAAGTGGAAATAGACTTTTCGATCTGGCCTGCTATTTTTGGAAAATGGGAGCTTCCTAAGCTAGAAGTTTCAGGCTTTTTCCTGCGGATCGTTCGGGAAGAAAAGGGAAACTTCAATTTCCAATCTTTGCAGGATAAAATGGTGACTCAAAAAGAGCCAGAAAAAACAGAAAAGCCTTTAAAACCTGTTGTAGTCAAAGAAACAAAGCCTTTGGCACTCCCTAAAATTTTGGCAAAAATACTTCTAAACAACATAAACCTTATTGTTGAAGACAAAGTGGAAAAGTCCCGTTTAGAGATCAAAAATTTTTGCTTTTCTCTGGATGTAGATGGGTTCGATAAAATTCAATACAATTCCTCTTGGGAAAAAGGTGCTTTTGAAGCTATCAAAGAAAAGGCTTTGAGTGCTGGTCTTTTATATAAGCTTGATGGAAAAGCCTCTATGGCAATCCAAGATGGAAAGGTTGTCCTGAATTCTAAAGGCGAATTGGTTTTCTCTGAAATCTACGCCAAAGGTTTTGCAGAAAAAGACATTGCATTGAATCCCATTCGTCTTTCCCACGATTTCAGCCTGGATATGCTCAAGGGAACTGTAGAAGGAAAAGCCAGCTTTACCTCAGACTACTTTGCCGCTGAATTGGTGGATTTACAAATTTCTGACTTGCAGAAAATCCAGGATCAGCTTGCTTCTCCTCTGGAACTCCAAAATAAAGAAAAGCTCCATAACTTTTTGTCTAATCTTCCCGTCCAGAATTGGAAAGGCAAGGTAGAAGGATGGGCTTCCTTGGATAAGCTACGAGAGGATTTTGGAGATTTTATAGCAAGCGCAAGCAAACAATCCATTGGTAGCTTTGGAGGAAAGCTGAATTTTTCTACTGTTCTGGAAGGCAAAGAAAACTCTGTTCTGGAATACACACAAAAAGGCGACATCAGCAACCTTTACGTTTCAGGAAAAATGGATTCTCAAAAGCCATACAAGGTTTCTTTGTTGCAAATCACCAAAAATGTTTTTGCCTCCCTAGATTTGAAAAACAGAACTTTTGCCAATAGCTTTGATTACAAGATCCAGGCAAAAGAAAATTCCATCCTGGCTTCTATAAAACAAAAAAGCAGAGTGGAAAAACTTTGGGAATCCAGTCCTTTGGAAATAAAGCTTTTTGACTGGAATCTTCTTGTTGACCTGGATGTTCTCAATCAGGTCATTGCAGACTTTATCCCTGAAGACACAAAGCTTAGAGGGAAAATAGAGCATTCCGATTCTTTGGTTTTCCAGCAAGAATCAGGCATAAAGCTCCTTGGATCGACCAACATCAACGCTCAGGTGATTTCCCCAAAACAAGAGAATCTTCCTGGTATCAGCATCCAGGGAGAAAGGGATATAGAAATCATGCTCGACCCTCAGTATCGAGTAAAAAAAGTCAATATGAAAAAATTTGGTCAGCAAACCAAAGACAGCCAGCTTTTTCAATTTAGCGGCAAAGGCGAGATGGATCTGGAAAGCGAAAAAGACCAGAATCTGGATCTGAACTTTAAGATCATGCTCAAAGAATTGCAACCTTATCTGGACGTTCTTGCAAAAGGTATGAAAATCCAGGGCAACATCGATCATAGAATGCGGATTAGCAAAAAAGCCGATTCTGTCCAGCTTCAGGCAAAGGGGCAGCTTGCGGATTTTGCTCTGGCAATGGAAGATTCCCCCAATGCTTTTTCTGTTGCAGTGAAAGAAGCCAAATGGGGAAAAAATGTTTCTGCCCAGATTCGAGAAAAACAGCTTTCTCAACTGGATGTCCAGAAAATCTTTTTCCACCACCCTGCCATGATGGTCGAAATGTCAGGAAGTTTGACAAAAGAGCCATACCAGGATTCTTTTAAAAATAAAATCCAATGGAAAATCGATGTTCCTAAAATCGATATTCCTGGGCTACTCAGTCTGGTAAACAGAAAAAAAAGGAACGTGATAGAGAAAATCGAGCGAGTGGAAAAAATACAAGAAAAGATAAAAGAAGTCACGGAAAACAGTCCTCTCGCGACTTTAAGCAAAGAGCAAAGAGAGGAACTCAAAAAACTCGGACTCTATCTGGAAATTTCGATCCAACAGATTATTTTAAACAAGGCCAACCAAATCAAAGACTGGAATACCCTGATTACCCTGAACCACAATGTTTCGGACAACCAGTTTGCCCTAAAAAGCGATGGCAAAACCAATTCAGGCAGCCTTTCTATCACAGGAACAGGCAATTTAGATCAGGCGCATCCTGAATTCCAATTTTCTTACGATTTCAATGAAGTACCCTATGTTGTCGAGCTTTTTGCTCCTGTAGGCGAAAAAATACAAAGCATTATGCCTTTTCCCTTAATGCAAAAAATACAGATGGATCCTGCCGAAGTTCGCTTTACTGTAAAAGGCGACAGCAAATGGCAAGGGATCGATCCTCGCGGGATCAAGAAAAGCCTTCTGGGCGGAAAGAATACCTTTAAGTTGTCTAAAGGGAAACTTGATCTTGGTCTGGATCTTGGCAAATACATGGACACCAAAAATCTGGAAAAAGAGATGGAAAGCCATATAGCACCTTTGAACCAAACCCTCTCTGCTTTAAAAGGTCAGGAAGATGTCCAAAATTCCAGCATCAACGCAACACAAGAAAAGATCAAGGCCATACAATCTAAAGTAGAAGACCTGGAAGGCAAACGAAAAGAGGCTTCAGGCATAGTCGAGAAGCTCAAACCTCTCGCTGCATGGAATCCTGTAACCAAATCCAAACTAGAAGAAGCCCAACAGCGTTTGGATGGGTATGGCAAACAAATCCAGGATTACAGGCAGCAGCAAAGCCCGCTTGCCCAATCCATAGAACAGGTCAAGGGTAAAATAGCCGATATTCAGAAGAAGATCCAGGAAACCCAGGCCAAAATCCAGAGCGCGAAAGAAGAGCTTATGAAAAAAATGAAAATAGACAACCCTTTTGCCTTTGAATTCGATTCTTTCAGCCTTTCCTTCAACATGGAAAATGAAAAACCCTGGCAGGAGCAAGGAACGCTATCTGAATGGCTACCATGTTCTTTTAGCAAAATAAACTATGTCGAAATCGTCTTTGCTCCTTCAGATCGCAATCTCCTGAAAATTACAGGATGGGTCAGCCTGGATGGCAAATACCACCTGAGCTTTATGCCTCCCAAAGAAAGTATGGAAAAACTTTCTTCTATTCCTTTGCTAGGAAAAGCAATCCAAGACCAAGGCGGTATTATCATGACCTCTGAAGGAATGAAACCCAATATTAAATAAGCGCACTCTTTACACACTTAAAAATAATTACGCATTTCATAAAATCTTAACACGAAGAGAAAACACGAAAAACACGAAGAAGAAAAAAAAATATAAAAAAATTTTTTTTCCACCTTCGTGTATCTTCGTGCACTTCGTGGTGTTTTTTTAAATGCGTAATTTTTGATCTTACTCTAACAATGGGTTAGCGTAAATTCTGTGATAGTGTGTAAGCAGTCCGATAAGTACGGAGTACTATACTTTTGCAGATTTTTGCACAAAAACACAAAAAAAGGACACAAAAAGCATAAAAAAATATAAGCTATTATCTGATATATAGTTATATTTTTATGCCTTTTGAGATATTTTGTGTTTTTTGTGTTAAAATTTAATGATATAATTTATTTGTGAGTGAATTTTCTATGCTACGCTTTTGTTGTTTTATATCTATGCTTCTTTTCCTTTGCGCTTTGTTCGCACAAAACACTTCTGATAAAAAGACCCAGGATATTCTAAAAAAATGGGCAGGAGTAGACATACAGAAATTGCAGGAATCGCCTCTAAACCTCGCATGTGGATTTATGGAAATCAAAGAGCATGAAGGCGATATAAAAGATATGAAGGTATGGATTGCAACGCAGGGAGTAAGGCTCTGGCAAGGCGATAAAGAAAACCCTCTCTTGGACATCATTTGCGATCAGGCTGTTGTGTGGTTCAAGCCCCTTTCTTCAGAAAAAGACGAACAAAAGAATGTTCGTTTTGCAGGGCAGCAAAAGCTAGAAAAAGCCATAGTCTATGCAGAAGGCAACGTCCATTTCCGATGGGCCAAGAACTACTTCCAGGGCAGCCAGGTATTGTTTGATCTGATCGAGAATAAAGGCACTATCCTGAAAGCATCTTTAAGAAGCTCCACAAAGATAGAAGATAGAACCATCCCCCTTTATCTCAGAGCAGAAAACCTCTTGATTCAATCAGAAAAAAAATTCATAGCAAAGGATGCCAGCATTTCTACATGCCAGTTCGGAATTCCCCACTATCATTTTTCCGCTAAAGAAATCCAGGTAACCCAAATGGAAAAAAAAGTGTTTGTCCAGGCAAGAGAAAACACCCTGGAGGGCCTTGGAGTGCCTATTTTTTATATTCCTTATGTTGCAGGGGAAAGCATTGAACATTGGCCTTTAAAAAAAATCCAGTACGGTAGCTCTTCCAAATGGAGGCACTATCTTTTAACAACATGGGGCGGAAATCTATATGAAGGCAGCCAGGAAGAAAAGGAAGCTGGTCTTAAAAACCTTAACTGGCTCTTAGATTTAGATGCCAGGCAAGAACGCGGCTTTGCTGTTGGCCCCCATTTGAAATACGAAGGCAACGCACCTTCTCAAAGCCCCTTTGTCGGAGAAATCTATGGATATTACGTCCATGACCAGCCTTTATCTGACCTTGGAAAAAGCATGTCCTATCAGCCAGACGATAGCGAAAAGGCAACCTGGGACAGACGCTACCGACTCCATACATTGCATCGCCATAAATTAGAAAAAGACTGGACTTTGGATATGGAAATTTACAAGATTTCCGATAGAAATCTGCTTCTGGACTTTTTCGATAAAGAAGCCAGAGAAGAAAGAGAGCCAGAAAGTTACGTATATGCCAGAAAGCTAGGGCAACACCAGGCTTTTACCTTTCTGGCAAGCTCAAGGCTAAACGACTTCCAGTCTCAAATCGAGTATTTGCCCCAGGGAGTCTTCCATGTTATCTTTCAGCCTCTTTTGCCAGAGAGTATTCCTGGATTATACTGGTCAAGCCGCGTAGAGATTTCCGAAGTAAGGCGCAAAGACGATGAGGACTTTCCTACGGATTTCCAGGGCGAGCATGTTTTCCGAAGCGATTGGCACAATCTTCTTTCTTATTCCTTTAGCTTAGGGCCACTGCATTTTTTGCCTTTTGCTGGCGCACGCCTCAGCTATTACGAAAAAGGAGTGGATGAAGACAAAAATCTCTTCCGAAGCACAGGAGAAGTGGGGATAGATCTGGCTACCCATTTTTATCGCTCTTTTTCCTGGAAAAGCGATTTGCTACAAATTTCCGATGTGCTTCATGTTTTTACGCCTGAATTCCGATACCAATGGATATACGCAAGCTCTGTAGAGGCTGACGATCTGATTCCTTTCGATAGCCTCGATAGCATTGAAAGAATGCAGATGATCCAGCTTGTTTTGAATAACAGACTAAGAACCATGAGAGATGGTAAGGTAGTAGATTTTTTCCTCTTTGATACCACTTTTACATACTATCCAGAAAGGGATCTCGCGAAAAAAGGCATTTTCCTCACAGACCAAGGTTGGGATGTATCCAATCGATGGGAAAAATTCGACAATCTGCGCATAGATCTCAGGTGGGCGATCCGATCCAATTTGTACATGCGATCTAAAGCAGAATACAATTTCCAGCTTCGAGAAATGGAAATTATGAACGCCAGTCTAAGCTACAAAATAAGCCAAAAATTTACAGCAGGCATAGACCAGCGTTACCACAGAAACAACAGCAACATTACAACAGCTAGCCTGGCTTATATCCATGATGAAAAATGGGCATGCCGCATTTCTGCTCAGTATGATTTCCAAGAAAAAGAAATGAGAGAGATGAAATTCGTCGTCCGCCGCGTTTTCCATCGCTTTGCCCTAGACTTTACCGTAAAAATCGATGAGGTCGATGATGACAATTCTGTACAAGTGAACTTCTATCCTCTGGACTTTGTTTCCAAAGATTTTGTTGATCCATTATAAATAATACGACTTGTGCCAGTTGAAACTGGCTTTAATCTTTGGCCTGAAAGGTCTATAGATACCAGCCCAGGGCAACACCTACGGGGTAAAGAAGTCATTATTTCAAAAAAAGTTATATCAATATTTTAATAATTTTTTCAACTAGCACAAGTCGTAAATAATAGGAGTTACACAAAGAGATTTTTATTTGGGGGGAAATTTTTATAAAAATTTTCCCCAAACCCCCTTTAAAAATTTTTATATTTTGCACTTCGTGTAACTGTAGTCAACCGTTCCTTGAGTCATGGACATTTATTCCATACACGGTTGTCGAACAGGATGTTGCTTTTAGGACATAAATTTTTGAACAAACGCCTATTGAATTCTGATTCCTTACTGTTTTTCTTCCTGTTTTTCCACTTCCTTTTCAGGTTTATGCGAAGAAGGGGAATAGGAATTCCAATCCTGAAGTAAGGAATCTACGATTTTTTCTTCGAGATAGTAGACTTCTTTTTGGTCAGAGAGAACAACAGGATAGAAGCTGTTTTCTTTGCTGTATACGCTTATGGTTTCTTTTGCATCCCCTTGGGCTAAAAGAAAGCTTGCCTGGGGCTTTTGCTCTTGGAGCATGGTTCGGTCAAAGAGGATTTTGCTTGCTTTTAGAGGAGCAAAGGCTTTGAGACTTTCTTCTACTTTTTGGGTGTCTGCCTTGTGGATTGCTTCTCCTACTAAGATTTGCCATTCGCCTTGCTGCTTTTTCAGGCTAAAGCTTTTTTCTTTTGCTGATAGAGTGAACTCATCTACCTGCATATTCAGAGGCTCTAGCTTAAAGAGTTTATCGAAAGCAGGGAATAGCCTATCTATATCTGTTTTTTCTACCGCGCCTATGGCTTTTGTTTCTTCTATCAAGGCATAGCGACCATTCATAGAAGGCGAATTTTTCCCGATCTTCAATGTATGGGTGCTATCGTCTTTTAAGAGAACGGTAATCTGGTAATAGGGATTTTGCAATCCCAGAATTTCTGGGCTTGTTTCATCGCTATAGTCTTCCAGCTTTAAATTGCAGATCTTGCCAGCCATCTCATTGGCAGCTTCGCTTTGCACCAAAATTTTATCTGTGGGCGAAACCAGAGTCCAGCTTACTTTTTCTTTGTCCTTTTCTCCAACAGAGAGTCTGGACAAGGCTATATTGGCCTGGGGATAAGAAAGCTTGATTTCCTTAATCTGGGTTTTATCGATGGTCAGGGAAGGCAAAGTAAAAAACTTAGATCCCTTTTTGAAGAGGCTGTTTAGGAAAGCCCAATTTTCTATTTTATAGACTACATTGGGATTGTCTTCCACATATCCATAGCCTTCTTTTTCTATATCATTCTGCCCTGCTACAAATACCTTCTTTTTATCACCTTCCAAAAGCACCTCGATTTTAAACGCAGGTTTCAGAAGACCATATTGTTCTTTTTGGGAAGGGTCTACGATGTCTGCTGCTTCCCAGGAGCTAAGGAGATCTGTAAGCTTCGTGAGTTCAGAGACATTGAATTTTTTTTCTGGCCCGCCCGATGCGAGTATCCATTCGTATTTTTTTTCTTCTTTTTTGGGCTTGTTGTCCTGAATGGGTGCTTTTTCCTCTTTTTTGTCCAGAAATTTTTCTGGCTCAACAACAGGCTTCTCTTCTTTTACCAGAACCCGATCAAAGGCCAGCTTTTTATCAGGGTATTGTAAAGAGAGCTTGGAAATTTCTTCTTTTCCGAATTTCCATATTGTTTTGTCCAGCCAGTGGTTATTTTCTGGAGACTTGTCTGGTTCATCGCTCCACATACCGACCTGAGAGCGTAAATCTTTTCCAATTCTATAAACAACATCGCTGTCAAGCTTTCTGATAAAGCAAGCATTGTGGCCGTCTTTTTTGCCCACAAGAAGAGTAGAAATCTGCTCTTTGTCTTTTTCAAATCGATATACCTTGAGGAAAAGGGCTTGCTTTTCTCCCAAAGAAAAGTCTTCCAGGACTTCCTTACTAGAAGATCGCATTTCGCCTTGTAGGGCTTTTAGATTTTCCAGAAATTCTTCTACTGTCTTGCGCTTTGCTGGGGCCTGGAAGTGCGTTTCTAAGCTCCATTGGTTTAAATCTTTATTTTTATTGATGATTACCTTTTGCTCTGGTTTGCTGGCTGCATAGATTTCTATTCTGTTAACATCAGAATATAAAAAATCTTTTGGTAAAAGGCTCTCCACTCCCATTTCTTGTTCCAGATTATAGCTTACAGGTTTGGTTTTAGCTTTAAAAAAAGCGGCTGCTGCTAAAACCAAAAAAACGGCTAAAAGGGATATGATTTTTTTGTTCATACTCGTTTCCTCTCCTATACCCAGGGTGTTGCCCTGGGCTGGTTATATACAACCCCCACGGGGTAAAGAAATCATTATTCCAAAACAAGTTATGCCAAGAAATTTTACGCTTCTAATTGTAAGTTGCTAAGATAGTCGTTTCTTGCTGTTGTACGCAAATAGGTTCTTATGATTCCTGCCAGGAGTACCAGCATTGGCATAAACGCATAGTTGAAGAGCTTCCACATACCAGAATTGGAGGGAAGATCGATTCTTCTGCTCACCATGCGGTGGGAGCGTATTTTGACAAGATCAGAGCTTAATGCCAATGTGTCTATGCAATTCATAAAAAAGGCAACGCTGTTTTGCAAAAATTCCTTGCGGAATATTGTGGCGCAGCCTAGAAGCAAGAGCTTGCCAGGAGCGGGTTTAATCTCGCTGACAGGAGGCTCAGGCGTTTTGTCTTCTGGCTCAGGAGGGCTGAATCTGCTGTCAGCTTGTGGTGGTTTGGGCCAGTTAGGTCTTTCTTTGCCTTTGAAAAGATCAGGGAATTGTCCTTCCAGCATGACCATCAGGGGATATTGCTGCAAAATAGGAGAATATTCTGGTTTAAAGTGATCATCGCTTAAGGGAATACCATTATGAACTTTCCAGGATTTAGGGCTGCTCTGAAGAAGTATGGTATATTCGAGCTTGTTTTCTTTGATTTTTTCCTTGTCTATATCCAGGGCTGTTCCCCACAGATAAGGCAATTGAGAAATTCTGTTTGTGATGGAAACCTGCTGGTTCATATTGGCTGCATTCACCAGGATATGATTGGGCAGCTTGAGCTGGTGTCCACCGACAAGCATGGCAAGGGGATTGGAGCTATCGCTAATGGTTAGAGTAATATTGCTTTCATCCATAAGATAGTCTTCGTTGATGCTAACTCCATACTCCTTTAACCATTTTTCATTAACAGCAGGATTCTGGTCTTGTCTGTCGATAGACATATAGCCTCTGTCCATGGTGTAGTTCATGCTATATTGTTGGACAGCAACAAGCACGTTTTTTCCACTCGCTATGGCTCTGGAAAGCTCCCATTTTTGCCTTTCGCTCATTTCTTTAGGGTGAATCACTGCTAGGGCATCATAGCTTTCAGGCAAAGGCTCTTTTTTAGACAAATCGACTCTTTTGACTTCATAGCCTTCTCTATCCAAAACCTTTTCCAAAAGCTCATAAGGATCCTGGCTTTCTGGAACAGGACGACCCATTTGCATCATAAACTGGCGTATATGGGCAGGGACTTCATCTTTAGGAGCAACCAAAGCAACCACAGGCTTTCTCTCTCGTACAAGACGATAGATTGTGCTGATGAGCTGGTATTCCAGATCATATAGATTCCGAGAAGTAACCTGGGGCAGTATTTCCTCTTTCTTTTCTTTATAGGCAATGCCTATAGAGGAGTAGACAAGCTGTGTGCTGTGCTGGTCGCCTTTGAAAATCTGCACAGAAAAAGGCTGAACGCCTTTATCCAAAAGGGTTTCTTCCAGGCTCTTTGCGGCTTTTGTTTTTTCGGGTTTTTCTGGCTTTTCCTCTGGATCCATTTGCAGTCTGTTTTTGACAAGCTGCTTGACTTCCAGATGTATGGGATTGTATTGCAGCTTACCATTGCTTGCAATGCGCATTTCATTGAGCTTGTCTACAATATCTTGTTCCAGTGTCTTCATTTCTGTTGGCATCTGGTCTTTTGGTGTAATATACACATTGACATTTACGGGAATCTTGAGGCCACTTAGTATCTTGAGAGTAGCATCAGAAACTGTGTAGATCTTTCCTTCTGTACAATCAAAACGTCCCAGGGACATATCGAAAAACAGATAGTTAAAGAAAATGCCAATGAAAATGCAGACCACAACGCCTGTGCTAAAAATGACAGCAGAATTAGGACGGTTTCGGCCTTCCAGAAAGAGTCCATTGAGGAACAAGAATATGCTTATCCATACAATAAAATAGATAACGTCCACTATGGCAATGATCCCTCTTGTAAAGGATTCGTAGTGAGTAGTAACTCCAAGCAACTCCCGCAAAAGAGATCCCAAGCCTGAAACAGAGGCATCAATCGCCATGGCAATGAAGTCTGTTCCGATCAGAAAAAGACCAAAGCATGCCATAATTGCCAGGACTGCCGCAATAATCTGGTCTTTGACTAACGCAGAAAGGAAGCTTCCCACTGCCAGGAAAAAAGCCCCTAGCATCAAAGCACCAAGATAAGAGCTTAATATCATGCCCCAGTCAGGTCTGCCAAGTTTTCCTAGCATAAAAGGAATTGTCCAGGTAGAAGCAAGGACAAGGATAAAAAAGAAAAGCCCTGCCAGGTATTTTCCCAAAACAAGATGATAGGGCTGCATAGGGAATGTCAGAAGCATCTCAATGGTATTTTCCTTGCGGTCTTCAGCCCAAAGTCTCATGGTAATCAAAGGGATCAGAACGCAACAGAAAAAAGGCAGAAAATTAAACATGGAACGCATGTCTGCCTGGGGATTCAGGAAAAAAGGAGTAATGAAAAGCGAAGAATTGATTAGCAAAAAAACAATGATATAGATGTATCCAATAGGGGAATTGAAATATGTCTTGAATTCCCTGGAAAATATCGTTCTAATATTTTTTTGCAATAAAAAAGAAAAAAAACCTGCCAAAATTCCTAAAACAATAGCCCAAAGCAATAGATTGCTCATCATTGGTTGACTCCTTTATGCTTGTTTTCTGGTTCTGTGAGCTGCAAGAAAATTTCTTCCAGGGTAAAGGGTTTCTTTTTCACTTCCAGAAAATCCCACTTTTTTTCTTTGATGAGTTGGGTGATTTGTGGTCTTACTTCTTTAGAGGCATTTGCTCTTATGGAGTAAGCAATTTCCCCATTTTTCGCTTCCCCTGCTTCTACACCTTGGATATTCTCCAACTTCTGGAAAGCACTTTTCACGTCACCCAAGGCAACGGCAGAAGGCAGAACCAATTGGAACTGCTGGTATCCCATGGCATTTTCCAATTCGGCCATAGATCCATTTGCCACGATCTTGCCACGGTTGATGATGATGATTCGGTTTGTGATGGCTTCTACTTCTTGCAAAATGTGTGTGGAAAAGATTATGGTTTTTTCTGTTGCAAGCTCTTTGATGAGATTGCGGATTTCAATGATTTGATGAGGGTCAAGACCGCTTGTTGGTTCATCCAAGATTACAATCTCAGGATCATGAATCAAAGCCTGCGCTAGGGCTGTTCTCTGCTTGTATCCCTTGGACAATTCCCGAATCAGCTTAGGGAAAACCGATTTTAGCCCGCACTTTTTTGTAACCCAATCCAGACGTTCCTGAAGTTTTGCACCAGAAAGCCCTCTGGAGTAACCAACAAATTGCAAATACTCTCGCACTTCCATATCCATATATAAGGGAAGCTGTTCAGGAAGGTATCCTATTCTCTGGCGTACAGGAATAGGGTTTTCTCTGACATCAATGTTGTCCAGATAGACCGTTCCCTCTGTAGGATAGATATAGGTGGTGATGATTTTTAAAGTAGTAGATTTTCCCGCACCATTTGGCCCTAAAAGCCCAATGATTTCTCCTTTTTTCACTTCAAAATTAACATGCTGGAGTGCTTGTACAGGGCCATAATGCATGCACAGGTTTTCTGCTTTGATCATCCTGTTCTTCTCCTAAGAAAACGTTAAACTCAAAATCTATTGCGAATAAAAGAATTGGTTTACTGAAACAAAAAGTATGCCAAAACTATTTTAAAAGAAAATTTTTTGGAATCCAGGAAAAACAAAGAAAAGCGAAGCAATCTTAAAAACAGAAGAAAGCAAAGATGCCAAAAGCTTGCCAAATTGGCAAAAAAAACACAATTTTATGTCTTAGTGGCACATTCTAAGCTCGGATTTTTCATACAGTTTTTTTCTTGACTTAAAAAAATTTTCTAATATTATTATATTTTATGAATATTTTGGTTATATATATATCTTTTTAAGGATAGTAAAGATGAGAAATGTATTCTTATTCATTTTGTTTCTTTCCGTTATGAGTTTTACTTATGCTGATGTCATTTGCCTGGAAAATCCCTCTAGCTTGGGAACAACGGGATGGTCTAATGCAGAGCAAACATTTTGTGGTGATTATGGCTATGTTCATGGAATGTGGGGATCTGATGTTCCTTATGTAGAAAAAACTTTTGCCACATCAGGACAGACAAGCATTACAATCAGCTTTCGCTATTGGGCAGTAGATACTTGGGATTCAGAGGTAGCATATTTGAATTTTAACGGAAGCCAATTATGGTCAAAAACCGCTCATCATCCTTACGGAGGATGGGCAATATATTCAGGAAGTTTCCCTGCGCCTTTCTCTGGCGGAACTGGGAAATACTATGAAGATGTTACTGTAACAACAGCATTTACAGGAACTTCTTTCACGCTAAGATTTGGCTCTACCATAAACCAGGCAGAAGAGGATGAATCTTGGGGTTTTAGTGCGTTGTCAATATCAAACAATGTTGTTCCTGAGCCATCTAGCTTGGTTTTTCTAGGAATTGCTCTAGTCGCTTTGGGTTTCTTGAAAAAACGATTCTAGCTCATTGCTCAGTAAGAACTTGTCAAAGCTATCGTTTCTGAAATCTACCAAAATAAAGGGGAAAATTTTTGTAAAAATTTTCCCCCAAACCCCCTTTAAAAACTTTTATATTTTTATTTTCCAATAGGTTATGCTAAAAATTAACATAAACCTTATTTTTCTTCCAAGATCGAAAAATAGATCCTTTTTTTCATGAAAAGAGCTTGCAAAACTAAGAGGTTTAAAACGTGGAAAACCTTTTTTCTTCTCTCCTTTCTTGCATCGTCTAAAGAATACCTTCATTGCTTTATCTATCCTGAAATAGACTTCTGCCA